>DATDKW010000340.1:0-127910 GCA_036519715.1 Mycobacteriales bacterium | reverse complement strand
TCCGGCCGGTGGACGAGTACCGCGACCCGCCCGGCAACTGGTAGCCGCACCCGTGGGCGTCCCGGACCGGGTCGGCGCGGTCGTCACGCCGGCCCGCCGGTGGCTGCCTACGGTCCGGCCGGCCCACCCGGTCCGCGTACGCGGCCGGGACGGCCTGGGCCGTGCGCCACCGTCCTGAGCGTCTTCACCTGCCGGAGGGGAGGCGGCGGGCCGCCGCAGCCAGGACCTAGGACCCTGACGCGTCGGCCCGTCCTGGACGAACTTGGGATCGGGGGAGCGCGAGGGAGAACCCATGGTCAACAGGGGTCCGAAAGAGGTGGCCGGTGCGGTCGACCTGCGCCACCAGGCCGAGGAGCTCGCCGCGTCCGCCGGTAGGGCGCCGTCGTTGCACAACGCACAGCCGTGGACCTTCCGGGTCCTGCGGGACATCGTCGAGGTGCAACCACCACCGACTCTGCCGACGACTGGCTCCGCGGCGGCCAGGCCTTGATGCGGGTGCTGCTCGCGGCGGCCGAGGACGGGAGCAGGCGTAACGCCAAGGACCGCAGTCCTCTGGGAATTGCTGGACCGCTACGGATCGCCGGGCGCCAGGCTGGCGGGTCGCGCGTCCCGCGCGCGATGCGGCTTGTGGGTGCGTCGATCAGTTTCGGTTCGCCATTTCGGCGGGCCGATAAGCAGAGAAGCATGCCGCTAGGGGTAGCCGCGGCCGTCGGTGCCGATCCATGTGGCGACGCAAGCCTCGTTGCCCTCGGGATCGGCGAGCACCCACCACGACGGCGCCATCTCGTCGCTGAGGACACGGCCGCCGGCCGCGACGGCCTCGGTCACCCGCGCCTCGGCCTGGTCGTGAGGCACCCAGACGTCGAGATGGATCCGGTTGCGCTGCGGTCGTGGAGCATCCATCTGCTGGAAGCAGACGACGGGCTTGCGGCGGTGCGGGTCGTTGATCTCGTCGACAGCCCCGTCGTCCCGGTCGCCGTAGCCCAGTACGACCCGCCAGAAGGGAAGCACCGTCGAGATGTCGAGCGCGTCGATGGTGATCACGACGTTGTGGACTTCGGCTGGCTGGGCCGCGAGTCTGAACTGCCTTGCTGCGGAGGAGATGAGCCGTGCCATCTCGACGTCGCGGCTGCTGAGTCCCATCGGGGCCGGAACGGTGGTGAACAGGCGCACGAACACGCCATCAGGTCGCACATCGACGTCGGGAGCGTGATCGCCGAGGCCGGGTATCTCGGCGATGGCCTGCACGAAACGCGCCCCGGTCGCGAACGAATCGGTTCGGAAGTACGCACAAGCCCCGCCATCCGTCACCCGCCAATCTCCAACCCCACTGGAGAAGTGGAACTGCCGCGCGGTGATCTGCTCCGTCATGCGTAGACCCCCTGGGCGTCGCTCTTGGCCATGCGCCACCGTAGAACTCAATCCGGATGTTTCCCGTCCGGAGCCACGGGATCCTGTTGCGGCCGGGCCTCCTGGCCGGCCAATAAACAAGCGCACATGGGCAGGGCGGCATGTCAGTGCATCGGGCTGTCCACCGCTCCCCGATCACCGCGGTAGCGGCCAGCCTCCGACCTGCCCGAGAAGCCCAAGATCATCACGGCAGGCCCAGTGCTCGACGATCAAGCCGTCCGCCACCCGCCAGATGTGGATGAAATCCCACGCGATGGCACTTCCCGTCGGAGGTAGCCCTGCGAGCAGCGGCATTGTCGAAGCGACATGTCGCCCGTGCATCGTAAGGTGCACGACGACGAGATCATCCTGAGCCACCACGCGATGGATCGTTGCCGTCGGACGGTCGAGGTCGTGTTCGAGCGTCGCGAGGGTCTGTCGAAAACCTGCGCGGCCTTGAGGCCCTGCCGCATGCTGGATGAAGTCCTCGGCGATGTGACCGAAGGCCGAGTCGTCGCGAAGCTCCAACGCCTCCTGAAAGGCCAAGACTGTCTCTGCGGGCGTCATCGCGTCATTACACACGAGGCTCGCTGCGGCGGTACGTCCCCGAGCGCCTCATGCCCGAGGTCCAGGTAGGTAGAAGGGAGCCTCGACGCCAGCATGTGCGCGAATTCTCGGTACGTGGTGGCCCCGAATACCATCCGCTGCTCCTCGCCGTACACGTCGAGGCGGTGGTCGAGCAGGTCGGCGCCTTGCTTAGCCCAGTAGCCGGTCCAGTTGGCGCTCGCGGCTCCATAGCCGTCGAGGCTGGAGAAGACGTCGAAGGTGTACGTCGCGGTCATTCGGGTTGCGTCGCCGGGACGGACTGCGGGAAGTGGAAGAACTCGCCAGGGTCATACGTGCGCTTGACCTCAACGAGTGCCGGGAAATTGGGCCCGTGGTATGCCGTCGCCCACTCGGCCAAGGCCGCGTCGGGGAAGTTGACGTAGACCCCGCCCGAGCCGTGGGCGTGCGCCAGGCGCCACGAGCGATCGATCCAGGCCGACCCGTCGTCGGCGACGTGCTCGAGCAGGAACCGGTGCCCTCGGTGGGCGTAGGCCGTCGCGGCCAGGGCGGCGTCGTCGTAGGCGCCTCCCAATGCGGTAAAACTGAGCTCACGACGCCCGTCCGGCGCCGAGGTGAGTTCGTCGATCAGCTCGCGGACCGTCGACGGTGGCACTGCGGCTGCGAAGAACTCCGAACGGCTGCGTGTCACCGCTCCGCCCCACCCGCCCTCCACCGGGGGCGCGAAAGAGCCCTTGAGATCGCCCCACCCGAGATAGGGGTCGAACCGTGCGGCAGTTGTCGGGCCCGTGCGGACCAGCAGGTCGGCGAGGAGCCGGTGAGTGGCGGCAGCGTCAAGCAGAGCCGCGCCGAACGCCAGCACACTGAGAGGCCGGCCGGCTTCGGCGACGATGCGAAGGTTGACCGTAAGGTTCCGATCGGACTGCGGCGCCCAGTCCTGCCACGCAGCGGCGACTTCTGCGGCGGACTCCTCCGGCCACCGCAACTCGAACCGCGTCGCCCTCGATCCCGGCGCGGTGGCGAACTCCAGAGAGATGACCACGCCGAACTGACCACCGCCAGCACCACGCAACGCCCAGAACAGATCCGGCTCGTGTTCCGCGTCGCAGACCACGACGCGGCCGTCGGCGAGGACCACCTCGGCCCGCACCAAGGCGTCACACGTCAACCCGTACCGTCGGCCGAGCAGCCCCAAGCCTCCGCCGAGGGTCAGCCCGGCGATACCGACCGTTGGTCCACAGCCGGCCGGGAGGACGAGGCCGTGCGCGTCGAGCCCGTCATAGATCGGCGCCAGACGGGCTCCGGCACCGATCCTCGCTCGCCCGTCGGTGTCGACGCGTACGTGGTTGAGGCGCCCGAGATCGAGGACGATTCCGTCGGTCGTCGACCGTCCCGAGAAGCAGTGGCCGCCGCCCCGAGGCACGAGGTGAGTTCCACGCTCCCGTGCCCACCGGACGGCGCTGACGACGTCGGACGTCGACGCGCAGTGAACGACGGCGCAGGGACGGATGTCGGCGTGTCGAGCGAATGACGTGCGTCGGGCTGCGTCGTACCGCGGAGAACCGGGTGTTACGAGGTCACCGTCGATCGTCGCCCGCAGCTTGTCGAGGTCGTCCACCGCATCGACGCTATAAGGCGCTTCCGAAAAGGTCTTGAACGAAACGCGCATCACCGGCGCTGCGTGGATCCTCGGCGACCGGTGAGAGAGGGCTGGTCATGTCCGCACGCACACCTGTCCTCGCGACCACCGAGCAGCCTTCGTGGGGTGAGCTCGGTGAGCCGGAGGCACTCACGACTGAGGTGGGCCTGGTCGGCATACCGGCGTCCACGGTGGCCGGTCGCCTACGCGGAGCAGCTACGACCATCGCTCGAACGGCTCGTCGATCTCCGCTCCGGTGAGGAACGACGGGAACAGTTGCGGGAGCGAGCCCGGGTAGAAGCGCGCGCCGGATGCCAGTACCTCGGCCACGAGCCACCACCGGAAGTCGAAGTAGTCCTCGTCCCCGAAACCCACTCGACCGGCACCGTCGACGGGAGGCCCCGCTGTTGGCAGCCGTACCAGTACGACGACTTCGTTGTTGATGCGTCGCTGGCCTCGGTAGCGGAAGGTCGCCCGCCGCCGCCAGGTCGGCGGACCGACCTGGCCAGGACCGACCACAATGCCAGCTTCCTCGGCCAACTCGCGGATGATCGCCTCGCGGTAGGTCTCACCCGGCTCGATGCCTCCGCCCGGGAGCTCCCACCAGGTACCCAGTTGCGGGTAGGTCGGGTCGCGGGTGTGAAACAGCAACACGCGCTCGTCGACGTCCGTGACCACGGCCCGCACGACGCTCCGCTCGACGACGTCCACCCGGCAATGATCGCAGGGCTGGTCCGCCTGGCCAGCCCGGTCGTTCGGTGGGCCGCCGTCATGATCTCTGGCGTTGCCGCCGCGGTCGGTCAGGTGGGCTCGAGGTCGGCTGCGGGCCTGTTGTCCAGGCAGCAGTGGACGAAGTCCTGGACGGCAGGGTTGGTGTCGGCTGCCGGCGGCCAGGCGACGCCGACCTGGCTGGGGCTGACCTCGGTGACCGGCCTGTAGGCGACGCCCGGGCGTGCGTAGTACCGGGCGGCGGATTCGGGTGCGAGGGCGATGCCGTCGCCGTTGGCGATCGCCGTCAGCCAGTCGTCCGGCTGGCCGGTGTCGGTGACGGCGCCGATCCGGACCGGGTGACCCTCGCGCTCGTCGGCGGCCAGCCACCAGTCGCGCCACTCACCGGTCTCGGCGGGGGCGGCGACGAACGGCTCATCCCACAGGTCCCGGAAGCGGATGCGGTCGCGTGCGGCGAGCGGATGGGCGGCGGGCAGCGCCACGCAGCGGGGCTCGGTGAACAGCGTCTCGACCCGCAGGCTGTCCTGGCCGGGGAAGGGCAACCGCAGCAGGGCGACATCGGCGTCGCCGCCGGCCAGCCCGGCGGTGGGATCGGTCCAGGAGGCGGCGCGCATCTCCAGCCGCCACCCCGGCCGGCGGCGGGCGAAGGCGGTGATGATCTGCTGAGTGGCCTCGTTGGCGGCGCCGGCCAGGTATCCGACCCGGAGCACGTGACCGGCCCGGCTGGCGGCGTTTCGGGCCTCTCGGAGCGCCTGGTCCCAGCCGGCCAGCAGGGCAGGCACCCGGTCGGCCAACGCTTGCCCTGCCGCGGTGAGCGTCATCCCGGCACGGGACCGTGTGAAGAGCCGGACTCCCAGCTGGCTCTCCAGCCGCCGGATCTGCTTGGTCAGCGCGGGCTGGGACACGAACAGCCGCTCCGCCGCACGGGTGAGGTTCCCTTCCATGGCGACGGCGGCGAAGTAGCGCAGCAACCGGGTGTCCACGTCCATGCCACCAGGTTATGGATGCGGATATTGGACGCCGGGCGGCCACCCGGCGAGGCTCGATTCCGCAAGGAGGTCGATCCCGTGCTTGCCGCCTACGTCACGTCCACCTCCCTGGCCACGATCGCCTGCGCCTACGCCGTCTACCTGAACGTCACGCACGCCAGGTTCGTCATCGACACCGCACACAGACTAGGAATCCCGGCGTCCCTGATGATCCCGTTCGGAATGCTCCTCGGCGCGGCCGCTGTCGGGCTTCTTGCCGGCCTCGCGGTCCCCGGGCTCGGCACGGCCGCCGCGGCCGGGCTGGTCTCGTACTTCGTCATCGCCGTGGCAGCCCACCTGCGGGCGCACGACTGGCGGCTGGCCTGGCCGCTCCTCTACCTCTCACTCGCGAGTGCCGCGCTGGCCACGGGCCTCGCTCACCACGGCCCCCTCGGCTGATCCGCCGCACCGACAGCTGTGGAAGCGGGTTTGCGATGAGGTCGGTGAGAGGCTTGTCTGGTGGATGAGGACGCCGAGAGGGAACGCGCCAGCCGGCCCGAGGACTTGAGCCGTCTTATCGTGGCGCGCCTGAATGCCGGTGACGTCGATGGCGTCGTCGCGCTGTATGAGCCGCAGGCAGTGCTGGCTCTGTCCGACGGCCAGGTCGCTGCCGGCGCTGAGGAGATTCGCAGTGTCTACGAACACTTGCTGGCGGACAAGCCCACCTTCGCGCCGGGCACGCAGCGACCGACGCTCCGCTGCGCGAATGTGGCCCTGACGTCGTCCCGCCTGGCCAACGGCGTGGTCACCGCCGAGGTAGCGCGCCGCCAGCCCGACGGCACCTGGCTGTGGATCCTCGACAGACCCAACGTCATGGACTAGCGGCCTCCGATCCGGGTGTCCGCAGCCTCGCTGGACGGACCGTCCGGCTCTGCTGCCGGAAGCGCTAGGAGGATGCTGCCGTGGACGACTGGCTGCGGGCGTATGTCGCAGCTGCCGGCGTTGGTCGGCCGGGCAGTGGCAGAGTGCCGCGCCCGGACCGCGGCAAGAATCGTCGCGCTTCCCGACGGCGAGGAGGTGGACTGTGAGGTCCTTCCCAGCGCGCCGTTCCGGGCCGTCGGCTGGCATCGCGGGGGTGTGAGATCGACGATCCTCGTCAACGGTGAGCGGCCCTTCAACCTCGCCGATCTCCTCTATGTCGGCGCGCACGAGGGCCACCCCGGCCACATCGCCGAGCAGGTCCTCAAAGAGACCAGCCTCATCGGCCGAGCCGAGCAGCAGGTCCGGTTCCTGCCCTCCCCGCCGTTCGTGCTCAGCGAAGGTCTCGGCCTGCACGCCCAATCATTGATCTTCCCGGACGATGACGCGCAGACTTGGCTGACCGGCAATGTCCTGCGAGACCGGGGAATCGAGCCTGACGGCAGCGACTTCGCCGCCATCCACCAGGTCCACAATGTGCTCTTCGGCGTACGGGCGAACGCTGCGCTGCTGGCCGCGGAGGGCCGGCCCGAGGCCGAGGTCGCCGGTTACCTGACCCGGTGGGGCCTGCTGGACGACCAGCAGCTCCCGTCGGCTGTCCGGCAGCTCACCGTCCCCGGTGGCAACCCGTACATCTTCGCCTACTACTACGGCTGGGACCTGCTCGGCCGATGGCTCGCGGACACGACAGACCCGGCCCGCCGGGTACGCCGGGTCCTGACCGAACAGCTCCTCCCGTCCGACCTCACGGTGAGGCGGCTGACTGTCTGATCGGCCGATGTCGACCCCGGCGCCTGGTTGCCCGGCCCGGACACAGTCGTGGCGCCCTACGCCGGCGAGGAGTCCCGGCTGCGCTGAGCTGTCGAGTCGCGTACCAGCAGGCGCACCGGCAGCACGGTGGGCTTGCCCGTCCGCGGCGTGCCGCCGCGCAGCTGACCCAGCAGCTGCTGGACGGCGGCGGTCCCCAGGTCGCGGAGGGGAGCGGCCACGGTGGTCAGTGCGGGGGTGCAGAAGTCGGAGCCGAAGACGTTGTCGAAGCCGACCACGCTCATGTCCTGCGGCAGCCGGACCCCGGCGCGGTCCAGACCGCGCATCAGGCCGATCGCCAGCAGGTCGTTGTAGGCCACGACGGCCGTGCTCGGCGCCGCGAGCAGGTCAGCCGTCGCGGCCAGCCCGCCTCCGATCGTCGGCCGGTACGGCCCCAGCCGGCGTACCCGCAGCTCCAGGTCCACGCACGCCTCCCGGATCGACCGCCAGCGCATGCCGTCGGCCCAGGAGGCCTCCGGGCCGGCCAGGTAGGTGATCGTGTCGTGGCCCAGCTCGGCCAGGTGCTCGACGACGCGCCGCATCCCGCGGACGTTGTCGGTGACCACGCAGGGGACGTCGGAGAACACCCGGTTCACCACCACGACCGGGCGCTGCTTGGCCGCCATCCGGATCGCCGAGTCCGACATCCGGGACGAGCTGAGGACCAGACCTTCCACCGCGGGAATCGCCCGCTCGATCGCCTCCCGCTCGACCAGGCTCGATTCCTGGGTGTCGGCCAGCAGCAGCGTGTAGCCGGCGGCCGCGGCCGCGGTCTCCGCCCCCCGGATGATCTGGAAGTACACCGGGTTGGTGACGTCCGACAGGACCAGCGCGATCATCGCGGTCTTGCCGGTCGGCAGCGCCCGGGCCAGCGGGTTCGTCCGGTAGCCGAGGCGGTCGGCCGCGGCCCGGATGCGTTTGGCTGTCTCCGCGTTGACCCGGCCCGGGCGGGAGAACGCCCGTGACACCGTGGAGGCGGCGACCCCGCTCTCCCGGGCGACGTCGTAGATGGTCGGGGCCGAGCGGGCCGCGGGGGGACGTCGCGCAGCTCCCACGGCACCCTCCACCGGATCGTCTGTCCGCACAGTACGGCGGAACCGGCCGCGGCGGACCGTCCCCGCGGGGCGAACCTGAAACACGACGGCAACGTTTGGCAACCGATTGCCGCGGCGGCCTTGCGACGCGCTCAATAAGACGGTCGCCCAGCCCCAATCGGAGGAAGTCATGCTTCGCCCCCAGGACAACGCCAGCCGGGAACGCAAGTCGCTCAACGGGCTGTGGCGGTTCGCGCTGGATGCCGCGGCCGAGGGCCGGACCGCCGGCTGGTTCCGGGGCCGGCTGGCGGACTACCGCGAGATGGCCGTGCCGGCCAGCTTCAACGACATCGCCGCCGACGCCGCCGTGCGCGACTACTTCGGCGACGTCTGGTACCAGACCACCGTCCGGGTGCCGCGCGGCTGGCACGGGCAGCGCATCGTGCTGCATCTCGAGTCCGCGACCCACCGGGCCACCGTGTGGGTGAACGATGCCGAGGTCATGTCCCACGAGGGGGGCTACACCCCCTTCGAGGCCGACGTGACCGAACACGTCCGGGCCGGAGAGGAGGCCCGGATCACCGTCGTGGTCAACAACACGCTGAGCTTCCGGACGATCCCGCCGGGCGTCATCGAGGACACCCCGGACGGCAAGCGGCAGCGCTACTTCCACGACTTCTTCAACTATGCCGGCCTGCACCGCACGGTCTGGCTGTACGCCACCGGCCGCGCTCACCTGACCGACATCACGGTCGTCACCGGGCTCGACGGTGGCACCGGCATCGTCGAGTACCGCACCGAGGCCGACGGCGCCGGCGACGCCGAGACCAGGGTCAGCCTGCGCGACGCCGACGGCGTGGAGGTCGCGTCCGGGACCGGCACGTCCGGCACCCTCACCGTGCCGGACGTGCACCGGTGGGCCCCGGGCGACGGCTACCTGTACGACCTCGAGGTGCGGCTGGTCGGGCCGGACGGGGCGCTGCTCGACACGTACCACCAGAGCGTCGGCGTGCGCACGGTGACCGTGGACGGCATCAGGTTCCTCATCAACGGCGAGCCGTTCCACTTCACCGGCTTCGGCAAGCACGAGGACCTCACCGTGATCGGCAAGGGCCACAACGACGCGTTCCTGGTGCACGACTTCGAGCTGCTGAAGTGGATCGGCGCGAACTCGTTCCGGACCTCCCACTATCCGTACTCGGAAGACGTCCTCGACTACGCCGACCGGCACGGCATCGTCATCATCGACGAGACCGCCGCGGTCGGCCTGAACATGGGCCTGGGTGGCGGGATCTTCGGCTCCCAGGGCTACACCACCTTCTCGCCCGAGACGGTCAACGACGAGACCCGCGAGGTGCACGCCCAGGCGATCCGCGAGCTCGTCGCCCGGGACAAGAACCACCCGAGCGTCGTGATCTGGTCCATCGCCAACGAGCCGGAGTCCGACACCGAAGGCGCGGAGAACTACTTCAGGCCGCTGTTCGACCTGACCAGGTCCCTCGACCCGACCCGCCCGGTCGGCTTCGTCAACGTCATGCTCGCCCCGTACGGAAAATGCCGGGTCTCGCAATTCGGTGACGTGCTGATGCTCAACCGCTACTACGGCTGGTACGTGCACACCGGCGAACTCAGAGCCGCCGAGATCGCCTGGGAGGACGAGCTGCGCGGCTGGGCCGGTGAGGGCAAGCCGATCATCATCACCGAGTACGGCGCGGACACCTATCCCGGCCTGCACTCGGTGACCTCGCAGCCGTGGACCGAGGAATACCAGGTCGACTACCTCGACATGAACCACCGGGTCTTCGACCGGATCGACGCCGTCGTGGGCGAGCAGATGTGGAACTTCGCCGACTTCGCGACGACGTCGGGGATCATGCGGGTCGGCGGCAACAAGAAGGGTGCTTTCACCCGTGACCGCCAGCCCAAGGCCGCGGCCCACGCGCTGCGCCGGCGCTGGCGCAAGGACGGCTGATCCGGCCGCCCGGAGGTCTTCCCCCATTCGCTTCCAGGCCTTCCGCCTGGCTTCCTCAAGGACCCGTCATGGCCGTCATCACCACCACTCCCGTCCCCGCCCGGCCGACCACCAGGAAGCTGGGCCTGTCCCAGTACGCCGGGTACGCCAGCGGCGACGCGGCGAACAACCTCGCCTTCTCGATGACCTCGTTCTTCCTGCTGCTCTACTACACGGACGTCGTCGGCATCTCCGCGGCCGCGGTCGGCACGATGTTCCTGGTGGTCCGGTTCTGGGACGCCTTCGCCGACCTCTTCGCCGGCCGCCTGGTCGACAAGGCCCAGACCCGATGGGGGAAGTTCCGGCCGTTCATCCTCTTCGGCTCGGTACCGCTGCTGCTGCTCAGCGTGGCCACCTTCTCGGTGCCCGGCAGCCTCAGCCTCAGCGGCAAGCACGTCTACATGTACGTCAGCTACGCCCTGCTCGGCCTGCTCTACAGCCTGGTCAACATCCCGTACGGGTCGCTGGCGGCGGCGATGACCCAGTCGCCGACCGAGCGGGCGAAGCTCGCCACCTGGCGCATCTACGGCTCCAATCTGACGATCCTGATGCTGGCCTTCGTGGTGGCTCCGCAGATCAAGGGCTCGGGCAACCTGCAGCGCTCGCTGACCATCACCACGCTGGCGTTCGTCGTGGTCGGCGCGGCCCTCTACCTGTTCACATTCCTCACCGCCAAGGAGCAGGTGCAGCGGGACGTCCCGATCGTCAGCCTGCGGCAGAGCTTCGCGACGCTGAGGACCAACCGGCCGCTGATCATGCTCTGCGGCTCCGGCCTGCTGTTCCTCACCGGCATGATCGCCGCCTCCACGGTCGGGGCGTTCTATGCCCGCGACGTGCTCGGCAACGCCAACATGTTCATCTGGATGACCCTGCTGCAGACCGTCGGCACCTTCGCGGTCGCCCTGTTCGTCCCCCGGATCGTGCGGACCCTGGGCAAGAAGAAGGGGTACCTCCTCCTCGGGCTCGTGGCCATCGTGGCCGGCGCCGGCATCACGCTGTCGCCGGGCTCGACGCCCGCGTTCGCCCTGTTCTTCTTCTTCCTCGTGGGGATCGGCATCGGTGGCGTCAACACCCTGATGTGGGCCCTGGAGGCGGACACCGTCGAATACGGCGAGTGGAAGACCGGAGTCCGGACCGAGGGCACCACCTACGCCCTGTTCTCCTTCACCCGCAAGATGGGCCAGGCCCTCGGCGGCGCCGCTGCCGCCTACACGATCGGGCTCGGCGGCTACATCTCCGGCAAGGGCGTCGTGCAGACCGACAGCGCCGTGACCTCCATCAAGGTCGCCGCCGGGGTCGTGCCGGCCGCCTTCATCCTCCTCGCCATCGGCGTGATGTTCTTCTACCCGCTGACCGAGAAGGTCTTCCGCACCATCGTCAGCGAGGTCGCCGAGCGCCGCATCCAGAGCATCACCAGCAGCCGCGAGTCCGGGACAGACGCATGAGCGAGATCCGGCCCGAGCGCGACAGCCACGACAGGGAGGCCCCGATGTCCCCGACGACCCCGCCAGAAGCCAGCGCGACCAGGCCGGTCGTGACGCTGTTCGAGTCCTACGGGTCCGGCGCGAGCTACGTCGGACCCCGGGTGGCGCAGGCGCTCGGCCTGCCCTTCCACCAGCAGGCGTTCTCCTCGGAGGAGATCGAGAACGCCGAGGCCGAACGGGAGAACGACGGAGTGCTGTCCCGGGTCATGGACGCCATCGGCGCCTCGTACGCGGGTATCGAAGGTCACGCCGTGGCGCTGGCGCAGCGGGACAACTACGACCTCATCATGGACAACACCCGTACGGTCGAGCGACAGGCGCGCGAGGGCGGCGTCATCATCGGGCGCAACGGGGCGTTGATCCTCGCCGACTGGCCGGCCTCCCTGCACGTCAAGCTGGACGGCCCGCTCGACCGCCGGATCGAGCGCGCGGCCGCCGACAGCGGCATCAGCGTCGAGCGGGCGGCGAAACGCCAGAAGCGGGAGGACCAGGTCCGCGCCGACATGTCCATCACGCTCTACGGCTGGGACCCCCGGGAGACCGACCGGTACGACCTGGTCGTCAACACGGGCACCCTGGACCTTGACACCTGCGTCGAGATCATCGTGCAGGCCGCCCGGATCCGGGCCGGCCAGCCGGCATCGTGACCCCGGCATCCGCCGCTGGACGCCGGGACCCAGGCGCTCGTGATGACCGCCCTTGGCTGGCTCGCCGGCTACTCGCCGGCCGCGTGGCCCGCTCCGGGCGGTCTCGGTGCGTCCAACCCGAGCCGCAGACCCAGCATCCGGATCCCGAAGCACACCGCGGCCGCACCGACCGCCACCGGCGCGCCGACCACCCGGTCCACGCCGGCGGTGGCACCGAGCACCACCAGCGCCGCGCCCAGCAGGGCGGGGATGGCGTACAGGCCGCTGCTGAGCACGCCGGGCACCCGCTGGATCAGCACGTCCCGCACCGTGCCGCCGCCGACGCCGGTGATCGTCCCGAGAATGATCGCCTGGACCGGGCCCATGCCGAACTCGACCGCCTTGCCCGCCCCGGTGACCGCGAACAGGCTCAGCCCGGCGGCGTCCAGCACGTCGATCGCGCTCATGAACCGGCCCAGCACCCGGCCGAACAGGAAGGCGATCAGCCCCCCGGCGGTCGCCACCGTCAGGTAACGCCAGTCGTCGAACGTGGCCGGTGGCAGGGCACCCAGCAGGATGTCGCGGATGATGCCGCCACCCACGGCGGTGATCATGCCGAGGGTGACGACACCCACGATGTCCACGTGCGCCGCCCGGATGGCGGTCAACGCCCCGTTCAGCGCGAACGCGAACGTCCCGACCAGGTCCAGCACCAGCAGGACGGGAGGTTCAGCGGCCACAGCGAGGATCTAGCTCTTCCGCTGCGGCGACCACGGCGGCGACGGTCTCGTCGTCGTCGGCGACCGCCGGGTCGAGCGTCTCCAGCACCTGTCGGGTCGCGTCGGGCAGGGGTCCGGCCGCTAGTCGGACCAGTTCGTCGGCGCGGGCGTCGGTGACCGGGGCGCCGGCTCCCCGCAGGGTGCAGAGCCAGGCAGCGAGCACCCGCACGGCGCCCGGCGGCATGCGCCCGGCGGCGCGTTCCTGCTGCAGCGTCGGCAGGATCCGGACCGGGAGCTTCTGCGAGCCGTCGGCGGCGATCTGACCGAGCTGGTGCTGGATCCGCGGGTTGGAGAACCGCTCCAGCAACGCGGCCCGGTAGCCGGCCAGGTCGTCGGCCGGTAGGTCCACGTACGGCGAGGCCTCCGCCCACCACTCCTGCAGCCAGGACCGGCAGGTGTCGTCGGCCACGGCGCCGGCGACGGTCCGGTGTCCACGGATCGACCCGGCGTAGGCCAGCAACGAATGCGCCCCGTTCAGCAGCCACAGCTTGCGGTCCTCGAACGGCGTGATGTCGTCGGTGAAGGTCGCGCCCGACTGCTCCCACTGCGGTCGGCCGGCCCGGAAGTCGCCGCTGAGCACCCACTCGCGAAAGGGCTCGGTCGCCACCGGGGCCAGGTCCGATCGGCCGGTGTTCTCCTGCACGGCGCGGGAGTCGTCCGGGGTGGTCCGCGGGGTGATCCGGTCGACCGTGGTGGTGACCGTCGACACGGATCCCTCGATCCACGCGGCGAGCCCGGGGCCGACGGCCTCGGCGAGATCGTGGACGACACGGGCGGCGACAGCTCCGTTGCCCGGCAGGTTGTCGCAGGGCAGCAGGGTGACAGGGCCGGCGTCGGCCCGGCGGCGGGCGGCCAGTCCGGCGACCAGTCGGGCCGGCGCGGACCTCACCGGACCGGTGAGATCCCGGCGGAGTGCCTCGATGTCGGCCCGGACCGTGGGGTCGTCCCGGTCCAGCCCGCCCGCGGCGCCACGCACGTAGCCGGCCTCGGTGACGGTGATCGTGACCAGTCCGACCCGCGGGGAGCTGAAGTAGTCCAGCCAGGCCTGATGGTCGTCCGAGGCGTGCGCGTGGGAGACGCTGCCGATCACCTCGAAGCGGTCGCCGTCGGCGGCGCGGGTGATGAGCGTGTAGAGCCCGTCCTGCGGGGACATCGCCTCGGCGAGCGCGGCACCGCGACCGGCGAATGCGGCGATGCCCCACTCGCCGGCGTCCGGTGCCCGCTCGGTGTACCAGGCCTGGTGAGCGCGGAAGAAGTTGCCGAGGCCCAGATGGACCAGCGCCACCGGGGCGGCGGGCCGGCCGTCGCCGGCGCCCCGGGAGAGTCGGCGAGCGTCCGTCGGGACGCTCACAGCTTGAACACTTCCTGCGGGCGGCGGCTGACCAGGTCGACAACCGCCTCCAGGGCCTCGTCCTCGTCGATGCGGTGCTCGGCGACGAGCCGGGCCAGGTAGCCGCTGTCGAGGCGGCGGGACATGTCGTGGCGGGCCGGGATCGAGCAGAAGGCGCGGGTGTCGTCGACGAAGCCGGAGGTACGGCTGAAGCCGGCGCTCTCGGTGACGGCGTCGCGGAACCGCCGCACCGCGTCCGGCGCGTCCAGGAACCACCACGGGGCGCCGACGTACACCGACGGGTAGAAGCCGGCCAGCGGGCCGAGCTCCCGGGAGAACACGGTCTCGTCGAGGGTGAACACCACCAGGTGGAGGTTGGGGTGGGTGCCGTAGCGCTCGAGGAGGGGACGCAGCGCGTCGGTGTACTCGGCCCGCAGCGGGATGTCGGCTCCGACGTCGGCGCCGAACTTCTCGTGGGTGGGCCGGTGATGGTTGCGGCGCACGGCCGGGTGCAAGGTCATGACGAGCCCGTCGTCGCAGGACATGCGCGCCATCTCGAGCAGCATGTGCCGGCGCAGCGCGACGGTCTCCGCGCTGGTGGCGTCGCCGGCGAGCGCCGCCGCGTAGATACGCTCGGCCTCGGTCGCGTCCAGCGGATCGGTGCGGACGTCCTCATGGCTGTGATCGGCCGAGGTCGCGCCGTGCTCGATGAAGTAACGGCGGCGGCGTTCCATCGCGGCCACCCAGCCGGAGTAGCTGCCGGCGTCGATGCCGGCGACCTGACCCAGCCGACCCACGAGCTCGGCCCAGCCCGCCTGGGCCGGTTCGAGGTAGCGGTCCGGGCGGAACGTCGGGATCACGCGGCCCGACCACGTGTCGTCGGCCCGCAGCGCGGCGTGCGCGGACAGGTCGTCGCAGGGATCGTCCGTCGTCGCCAGCACCGAGATCCGGAACCGCTCGTACAGGGCGCGCGGCCGGTACTCGGGGCGGGCCAGCCGGTCGGCGACCTGGTCGTAGATCTGGTCCGCCGTGGCCGCCGACGGCCGTACGGAGACGCCGAAGATGCCGGCGAGCTCCGCGTCCAGCCAGTACCGCATCGGGGTGCCGCGGAACAGCGGCCAGGACGAGCACAGTTGCCGCCACACCTCCCGCGCGTCGGCCTCCGGGAGCGGGCCGAGCCCGACGCCGAGCGCGTCCAGCGGCACGCCGCCGGCGTGCAGCAGCCGGGTGACGTAGTGGTCCGGGGTGACGAGCAGGCCGGCCGGATCGTGGAACGGCTCGTCGTCAAGGAGGATCCGAGGGTCGACGTGCCCGTGCGGGGAGATGATCGGGAGCGCCTCGACCGCGTCGTACAGCCGGCGGGCGATCGCCCTGACATCGGGGTCCGGGGGCAGCAACCGGTCCGGGTGCGGCTCGAGCGGCGCGTCGGGAGAGGCCATGCCTCAGCCTCCCGCCGCGTGACCATCGCGGCAATCGGCTGCCATCAGTTGCCGTACAAGGATTGCGTCGTGCGTGCCGGGCCGCGCAGAGTGCGGGAAGGATCCACGGGCAGCGCGGAGGCCACCGATGACCCAGACGAGTACCCGGGACCGGCTTGCCGCGGACGCGGTGCGGATCGGCGGACCGGCGGAGGTGCTCAGCGAGGACCAGGTCCGGGCGTTCGTGCACGAACAGCTGGACGCGGCGGATCTCGACGGCCGCAGCGTCTGCGTGCTGGTGCCGGACGGCACCCGCAGCTGCCCGCTGCCGCTGCTGCTGTCCGCCGTGCACGGTGCGTTGCACGGTCGGGTCACCCGGCTGACCGTGCTGGTCGCCCTGGGCACCCACGCCCGGATGGGGGAGACCGAGCTGTCCAGGCACCTGGGTTACCGGTCAGGCGCGTTCGAGGAGCGCTATCCCGGCGCGACCGTGCTCAACCACGAGTGGTGGGACCCGCACAACTTCGTGTCGGTCGGCACGATCGGCGCCGACCGGATCGCCGAGCTGTCCGAGGGCCGGTTCCACCAGTCCGTCGAGGTGCGGCTGAACCGGGCCGTGGTGGAGCACGACGTGACGCTGATCGTCGGCCCGGTCTTCCCGCACGAGGTGGTCGGCTTCTCCGGCGGCAACAAGTACCTCTTCCCCGGGGTCTCCAGCCAGGAGGTCATCAACGTCTCGCACTGGCTCGGAGCCCTCATCACCAGCGCCGAGATCATCGGCACGCGGGGCACCACCCCGGTGCGCGCGCTCATCGACGACGCGGCGTCGCTGGTTCCGGGGGACAAACTCGCGTTCTGCGTCGTGGTCCAGTCGGGGTCCACCGCGCTGCACTCCATGGCCTTCGGGGAGCCGCGAGCGGCCTGGGCCGCCGCGGCCGAGGTCGCCGCGGAGACCCACGTCCGCTATCTCGACGCCCCGGTACGCCGGGTGCTCTCGATCATCCCCACCATGTACCACGACATCTGGACCGCAGCCAAAGGCTTCTACAAGCTGGAGCCGGTCGTCGCCGACGGCGGCCAGGTGGTGCTCTACGCCCCGCACGTGCAGGAGATCGCGGCCACCCACCCGGAGATCGACGAGGTGGGCTACCACTGCCGGGACTACTTCGTGAAGCAGTGGGACCGCTTCCGGGTCGTTCCCTGGGGAGTGCTGGCGCACTCCACCCACCTGCGCGGCGCCGGCACCTACGACGAGACCACCGGTGTCGAGCACGACCGGGTCACCGTCACCCTGGCGACCGGCATCCCGGAGGAGCGGGTACGGAAGGTCAACCTGGACCACCTCGACCCGGCCGAGGTCGACCCGGAAGCGTGGTCGGTCGACCCCGGCACGCTCGTCGTGCCCCACGCCGGCGAGGACCTCTTCCGGCTGCGCTGATGCGGCCTGCCGGTCCACGTGCGTCTCCTTCCCTGGGGCTGTGGGGTTGCCTGTCGATACAGTGACCGGCATCGACCCCTAGCGAGGACGGGCAGCCGCCATGGTCGTGCGCTCGGTGGGATATGCCTATCCGTGGGACTACGTCGGTGACCCGGCGGCCGCCGGGCGGGCGGCCGAGCTGGGTCTGGATTCGGTGGCGGTCGCGGCGGCCTACCACGCGACCCGGGCGGGCACGCCTCTGCACCCGGACCACCGCGTCTTCGACGCTGAGTCGGCGGCCTGCTACGTGCCCGTCCGGGCCGAGGCCTGGCGCGGACATCGTCTGGTCCCGGTCATTGCGACCTGGGATCCGGCCGGGGACTCGTTCGGCGCGGCGCAGCGGCAGCTCGCGGGTCATGGTCTGTCCGTCGAGGCCTGGATCGTGCTGACCCACAACCTCGCGCTGGGCCGCGCGCATCCCGACCTGGTCGTCCGCAACGCCTTCGGCGACCTGTACCCGTACGGCCTGTGCCCCGCAGGGCAGGACGTGCAGGAATACTGCCTGACGCTGCTGGAAGAGATCCTCCGGGCTGCTCCCGTCTCCGGCGTCGTGCTGGAGTCCTGTGGACCGATGGGCTTCGACCACGCCGGCGAGCACGAGAAGACCGAGTTCGCCGGGTGGGACGAGGTACGTCGCACGCTTCTGTCGCTGTGCTTCTGCCGCGCATGCGAAGGCCGCTACGCGGCGGCCGGGATGGACGGCAGGCGCCTGGCCGGGATCGTCCGCGATGGCGTCGACGCCGGGTCGGGAACCCTGGAGGACGTCCTGGGCGCACCTCTGGCGGCGGAGCTCGCCGATGTCAGGACCGGCTTCGCGACCGAGCTGCGAGAGCTTCTGGTCGCCGGAGCCCGGTCGGTGCGTCCGGATGTCCGGATCACCGTCCACGGTTCCAGCGACCAGTGGGCGACCGGATCATTCGCCACGCTGCAGCCCGCCGTGGGAGCCGGGATCGACGCGGTCGTCGCGACCTGCTGGGACGCGGCGACGGGGACCCGGCGCATCGCCGGCCTCCGTGTCCTGGCGCCGGCCGGCACCGAGATCGGGGGGTATCTCCGCCTGGATCGGGACTGGGCCGCCGGCGAGAAGACCGACCGACGCCTGCAGGAGTATCTCACCGCGGGAATGACGGAGCTGCACCTCTACCATCTCGGCCTGCTGGGCCGACACGGCCTCGAGACGATGCGCGGTGTGGTCGACGTCGCAGGACAGCTCGGGGCGAGCGGGGAGACCTGAGCACGTCAGCGGGGTGCCCGTCGACCAGGCCTCCGGGCCGGTGCTGCCGGCAGGGGCGACGTCAGCGCGGCCGGCGCGGGGCCGCAGCAGCTGTGGCACCCGTTCCTTCCAGGCTGCCGGTGGCCGTCGCCTGCTGGTGCTTCTCGTGGGCGCGGGCGAAGAGGGCCATCAGCTTCTCCTCCTGCCGGATCCGCGCCCGGTACTTCTCCGGCAGCCCCTTGATGACCTCGATCTCGGCCGCCAGCCTGGCGAAGATCTCTTCCCGGCGCACCGGGTCGGTCTCGACGTCGAGGTATTCGGTGGCGTGCTGGCGGGCGGCGGTGACCGCGTTCTGCGCCCGTCCGCGAGGGCTGGCGAGAGAAGCGATGACGGTGATCAGCAGGACGCCGAGGATGACGCTGAGGGACAAGCCGGTGCTGATCTCGACGACGTCGACATGCTCGCCGCCGTTGATGAAGGGCACGTTGTTCTCGTGCAGGGCGTGCAGCATCAGCTTGACGCCGATGAAGGCGAGGATGCAGGCGAGGCCGTAGGACAGGAAGATCAGGCGGTCCAGCAGGCCGTCGATGAGGAAGTAGAGCTGCCGGAGACCGAGCAGCGAGAACGCAGTCGCGGTGAAGACGATGTACACGTTCTGCGTCAGCCCGAAGATCGCCGGGATCGAGTCCAGCGCGAACAGGATGTCGGTGCCGCCGATGGCGACCATCACCAGCAGCATCGGCGTCATCACGCGCCGACCGTCGATGGTGGTGAAGAGCCTGTCGCCGTCGTAGGTCTGGGACGTGTGGAAGAGCTTGCGCGCCAGCCGTATGACGAGGTTGTCGGCGGAGTGGCTGTCGGCTCCCTCGGGCTTGATGAGGTTGCCGGCGGTCAGCAGCAGGATCAGGCCGAAGAGGTAGAACATCCAGGCGAAGGAACTGATCAGCGCGGCGCCGAGGAGGATGAACCCGGTCCGGGCGATCAGCGAGAAGACGATGCCGAAGAGCAGGACCTTCTGCTGGTCGGCGCGGGGGACCTTGAAGCTGGACATGATGATGAGGAAGACGAAGAGGTTGTCGACCGACAGCGCCTTCTCCGTCACGTAGCCGGCGAAGTATTCGGCGCCCATCTCCCCGCCACCGAACACCAGTACGCCGACGCCGAAGACCAGCGCGATACCGATGTAGACCGCCGACCAGGTCGCTGCTTCCCGGAGGCTCGGAACATGGGCCTTCCGGACGTGGAAGACGAAGTCGAAGGCCAGCAGCCCGACGATCCCCAGGATCGTCAGCCACCAGACGAGGGCAGACACGTCCATCCCGAGGCTCCCTCGTCGAGGTCAGCACATCTCGGCTGCCGTTGAATCCTAGTCACGGTTCGTCCAGGTCGGCGTTCTCGGCCGCGGCACTCCTTCCAGCGCTGCGCATCCGGCCGCCCGTCGGGTTCGGTACCGCCCGCGGCTCAACGGACCACGGCGACCGAGCAGTGAGCTTGGTGGACGGCGCCGTGGCTGACGGAGCCCAGCACCAGTCCGGTGAGGCCGCCGAGACCGCGCGAGCCGACAACGAGAAGTTCCGCTCCTCGGGAGGCGTCCAGAAGGGCGTCGCCCGGCTGGTCGTTGACGAGTCGTTCGGTCACCTCGACCTCGGAGAACTCCTCTCGGGCCCCGGCGACCGACTCGGACAGGATGGCAGCCGCCTGCGGCTCGAGGAACGACCAGTCCACGCCACCCGACGCCTCGAAAGACCGCAGGGCGGGATGCCACGGCGCGGTCCATGCGTGCACGGCAGTGAGTCCCGTACCGCGCTGGGCCGCCTCGCCGAGGCCGAACCGCACCGCCCGGCGGGACAGCTCCGAACCGTCGACACCCACCACGACCTGACCAGCCGCGGGTCCCGGCATGACGTCGGCACCGGGCTCGCGAACGATCACAACCGGGCCAGAGGCCAGCTCGAGCAGCTGGACCGCGGTGGATCCCAGCCGCAGCCTGGCGAAGCCGCCACTTCCTCGCGCGCCGAGCACCAGGAGCTCAGCAGACTCAGCCTCGTCAGCCAGAGCCTGCGCCGGGTTCTGGTTGAGGTGGACCTTCCGCTCGACCGTCAGCGTCGGATGGAGTCGGCGGGCGGCGACGGCGCCGTCGGCGGCCACCTTCTCGGCCTGCTGCTTCCATTCGGTGGTGGTGGCCACGGCGACGCTGCGCATGGTGGGAAGGTGCGTCGGCACGGTCGCATGTACCACCCGCAGTGGCCGGTCACGCCGCGCGGCCTCCTCCGCGGCCCACTGCACGGCGGCATGGCTGCCCTGCGAGCCATCGACCCCCACGACGATTGGTCGATCGTCGGCCATCCTGGCTCCTCACCGTGCGCCGAGAATCCTGCATTCTTACCGCGCCGCCCAGCCTCGCCGCTATCGAGCTGAACAGCTCGCGGAGCAGGAGCAGGAGGCGGACGTCCGGCGGCCACGCGGGCCTCAGTGTGGTGCGGGGCCGATCCGGACCGGGTACGTTGCTGTCTGCTCGGTCTCCCCGGAGAAGGAGTTTCTGTGGTCGAGGCCAGCCGTGACAGGGCCGAATCGCCCGGGAATTCCGCGCATCGCGCTCTGTCGCCGGACTGGCAGGGGTGGGCCGCCTGCGCTGTCGCGGTCTCCGGGTTCGTCCTCTGTCTCGTCGGCCGGCTGGCCGGGGGTTGGTCGGTCTCACTGCCCTGGGCGCCGAGCCGGGGCCTCCGCCTGGACTTCGCCCTCGACGGTCTGGGCGCCCTCTACGCGCTGCTGGCCACGGGTGTCGGCGCGCTCGTCTTCGCGTACGGCACCGCTTACCTGTCGCTGCACCTGGCGCACGAGCGGCGCCCGGCGGCGGAGCGCTGGCGGTTCTGGCCGTGGATGGCGCTGTTCGCGGTCGCGATGGTGGGCCTGGCCACCGCGCAGGACCTCATCCTCCTGTTCGTCTTCTTCGACCTGACGGCCGTCTGCTCGTACTTCCTCATCGGCTTCGACCGTTCCCGGCGGGAGGCGCGTACGGCGGCGTTGATGGCCCTGCTGGTCACCGTGGTCAGCGCCGTGGCGCTGCTGGTCGCGGCCGTCCTTCTCTACGCGGAGTACGGCACCTTCTCCATCCCGCGGCTGGTGGCCACGGTGGGAGCCGGCACCACGACCACGGTCGCCGGAGCGCTGGTGGCCGTGGCAGCGCTGGCGAAGAGCGCTCAGGTCCCGCTGCACTTCTGGCTACCCCGGGCCATGGCGGCGCCGACCCCGGTCTCGGCCTACCTGCACTCCGCGGCGATGGTCGCGGCCGGGGTGCTGGTCCTGGGCCGGGTGCATCCGCTGCTGGCCCGCAGCGAGGCCGTGCTGTCCGGCCTGGTGGTGGTGGGGGCGGCGTCGATCCTCGTGGGTGGGGTCCTGGCGCTCGGGCAGGACGTGCTGAAGCAGGTCCTGGCGTACTCGACGATCTCCCAGTACGGGTACGTGGTCGTGCTGTACGGGATCGGCGGCGCCGCCGGGAACGGCGCAGCGGCGTTCTACGTCCTGGCCCACGGTGCCGCCAAGAGCGCGCTGTTCATGACGGCGGGCGCGGTGACGATGGCGACCGGGGAGGACCGGCTGTCGCGGCTCGGCGGGCTGGCCCGACGCACGCCGGTGCTGGCGGCGGCGGCCGGGGTGGCGGCGGCCAGCCTCGCCGCTCTGCCGCTGACCGTCGGGTTCTTCAAGGACGAGTTGTTCTTCACCGCCGCGCTCGACGCCGGACCGCTGACGACGGCGCTGGCCGTGGTCGCGGCCGCGCTGACCTTCGGCTACATCGGACGCTTCTGGATGCTGCTGTTCCTGGGGCCGGCGCGCGCGGAGGTGGGCGGCAGGTCCCGGTTGCTCGTGGCGCCGGTCGTCGTCCTGGCCGGCGTCGCGGTGGTGGCGGGCGTGGTCGCGGCTCCGTTCGCCGGCCTGGCCGCCGCCGCGGGCACCGTGTCGAACGCGGCTCCGGTGACGCTGTCTCCGGCCTACCACCTCGACGCCCGGCCGGAGAACCTGATGGCGCTGGCGGCGTGGCTGCTGGGCGGGCTGCTGCTGGCCGCGCGGGCGCCGGTGGGCTGGGCGTCGCGCGGCCTGGCCGCGGCCGGGGCGCGGCTGGGGCCCCGGCGGGCGTACG
The DNA here is from genome assembly GCA_036519715.1 of Mycobacteriales bacterium. Taxonomy (GTDB): domain Bacteria; phylum Actinomycetota; class Actinomycetes; order Mycobacteriales; family CADCTP01; genus CADCTP01. Next base: position 105,326 of record DATDKW010000340.1, on the reverse strand, counting down.
AGGCGACCCTGCACGGGCTGGCCCGTGTCTCGGCCGCGCTGCACGACCGGGAGGTGCGCGACCTGCGCACCAGCATCGCCGCGGTACTGGTCCCGGCCGGGCTGCTGACGGCGCTGGCCTTCGCCGCCACCCCGACGGCCGGTGCCTACCGGGTGGGCACGGTGTCGGGTGCGGACTGGCTGGTCCTGCCGTTGCTGGGGCTGGCTGTCGTCGCGACGCTGGCAATAGCGTGGTCGCGGGCCCGGGTGGCCGTGGTGCTGGCGCTGTCGGTGGTCGGCTTTGCGCTGGCGGCCGTCTACGCCCTGATGGGTGCGCCGGACGTCGCCCTGGTCGCTGTCGTGGTGGAGACCATGCTCTCCCTCGTCTTCCTGGCGATACTGGCGCGGCTGCCGCGGGACGGGCCGGGCCGGCCCCCGGCGGCGGCCGCCGGGCCGAGCGGCCGGTGGCGGGACCTGCTGGCGGGCGGGCTGGCCGGGCTCGCCGTGTTCGCCTCCGTCTGGGGCTTCCTGTCCCAACCGGCCGGGACCAGCGTCTCGGCCGAGCAGGTCCGGCTGACGCCGGGAGCGCACGGTGGGGACGTCGTGACCGTCATCGTCGCCGACTTCCGGGGCCTGGACACGCTCGTCGAGGTCACGGTCCTGCTGGCAGCGGTGATCGGGGTGGCGGCCCTGCTGCGGCGGGGGAGACTGTGGTGACGCCCGGCTCCGCGGATCAGCTTCCGGACGCGATCGTCCGGGTCGTGGCGCGGCTGCTGCTGGGCCCGAGCGTGATCGTCGCGGCCGGCCTCATCGTCAAGGGCTACGCCGAGGTCGGCGACGGCTTCGGCGCCGGGGTGATCGTCGCGCTGGCGATCGGGCTGACCTATGTCGCACTCGGCCGCGAGGGCGCCGAGGCGGCGCTGCCGGTGCTGCGGCACGCGCCGAAGGTCGCCGTCGGCGGGTTGCTGCTGGCGCTGGCGACCGGCTTCGTCCCCTTGGTCTCCGGGAATCCGCCGGTGACCCACAGCCCGGCGCCCGGGGCCGACGTGACGAAGGTCGGCCAACTGGAGCTGATCACCGCGGTACTTCTCGACGTCGGGATCTTCCTGCTGGTCGTCGGCGTGCTCACAGTGCTGCTGCACCAGCTGGCTCTCCCCGACGACGAGGCGGGTCCATGATCCTCGCCTTCGCTCTCGCCGCCGCCGTCCTGTTCGGCTCCGGGGCGTACCTGCTGCTCAAGCGCGACCTCGTCCGCGTGGTGGCCGGCATCATGCTGATCTCCCAGGCCGCCACGGTGACCATCATCGGGTCGAGCCTGTCCCACGGCCGCGCGGCCATCGGGGTGCGGCCGGGCGAGGTCGTGAGCGACCCGCTGCCCCAGGCGCTGGCGCTGACGGCGCTGGTCATCGGCCTGGCGACGGTGGCTCTGCTGCTCGCCCTGGTGCACCGGGTCATCGTGGTCTTCCGCACCGCCGAACGGGACGATCTGGCCGCCGGCGAGGCGGAGCACGAGGCGGACCTGGAGCCCGAGCGCCAGGCCGACCGGGAGGAAGCCTCGTGACGCTCTCGCTCGCCCTGCTCCTGCCCTGGGCGTCCGGCGTGCTGCTCGTCGCGCTGGACGGGCGGCGGCGCGCGGTCGGCCTGCTTGCGGTGGCCGTGCTCGTCGGCACGCTGGCCCTGCTCGGCGTGCTCACGGCCGGTGTGCTGGCGGACGGCAGCCGGGAGGTCCTCACCGGCAGCTGGCCCGCGGGCGTCGGGATCGTCCTGCGCGCCGACGCGCTCGGGGTCGCCTTCGCGCTGCTGTCGGTCCTGGCCCTGCTCGCCGCGACCGCCCACGAGGTGATCGCCGGCGTCCGCGAGCGCACGTTCCCCGGACTCGTGGTCCTGCTCGCCGGTGGGCTGACCGGCTTGTTCCTGACCGGGGACGTGTTCAACTTCTACGTCTTCTTCGAGCTGTCCATGACGGCGTCCTACGCGCTCACCACCTACGGGGGCGAGCGGCGCCAGCTGCGGGCGGCGCTGGTCTTCACCGCCGTCAACCTGCTGGGCTCGTTCATCTTCCTGCTGTCGGTGGCCGGTACGTACCGGGTCACCGGTGCACTGGCCATGGACGGTGTGGCCCAGCGGATGGTAGGCGTCGACCCGAACGCGGCGATCCTGGTCGCAACCGGCTTCTTCATCGCGTTCAGCGTCAAGCTCGGGCTGTTCCCGTTCCACTTCTGGTTGCCGACCGTCTACGCCGGGTCCCGGCCCGCGGTGGCCGCGATCCTGAGCGGCGCGGTGGCGAACATCGGCGCCTACGGCCTGCTGCGGTTCGGCGCCGGGATCTTCCCCGCCCAGCTGCGGACCGGTGCGACCGCGCTCATCGTGCTCGGCGTCGCTTCGCTGGTCTACGGGGCGGTGCTGGCGGTGGCCCGCGGCGACGTCGGCGAGACGCTCGCCTACTCCGCGATCGGACAGGTCGGGTACGTACTGGTCGCGGTCGGCGTGGGCGGGGCGGTGGGGCTGACGGCGGCGGTGCTCTACAGCGCGGTCAACTCGCTGAACAAGACGTTGCTGTTCCTGGCCACCGAGGTCCGGGGGGCGCTGGTCGCCGGCGCGTTCGCGGTCGGAGCCCTCAGTGTCGCCGGGGTGCCCCCGGCGGCGGGGTTCGTCGGCAAGCTGGAGGTGTTCCGCGCCGGAGTGGCCGCTGACAGCCCGGCCCTCGTCGTCCTGCTGGTTGCCGGCAGCGCGCTCTCGCTCGTCTACCTGTTCCAGGTCTATCAGCACCGCTTCTGGCGTCCTGAGCCGCACGCCGTCGCCGTCCCCGCGGCGAGCCCGTTGCCGCTGCGGGCGGTGACGGCGGTCCTGGCGGTGCTGGTCCTGGCCGCCGGCCTCTGGCCGGAGCCGCTGCTGGCGCTGAGCGACAGAGCGGTCGACGCACTGCTCTCCAGGAGGACCGGATGATCTCCTCGCTGCTCCGCGTGGCCGCGCTCACCGCCGTCTACCTGCTGGTGCTGACCAGCCTGGCTCCCGGCGACGTTCTCGTCGGGCTCCTCCTGTCGGCCGCCCTGGTCGCGGCCGGCCGGCGCATCCGACCGCTGGGGCCGCCGCTGGACGTCCCACTCGCCCGGCGGCTGGCCGGCACGCCCGCCCTGGTCGGCGGCACGCTGGTCGACCTCGTGCGGAGCAGCTGGCAGACCGCGGTGTGGTGCCTGCATCCCCATCCCACGCCGGCCGGTCTGGTCACGGTGCCGATCGCTCCGCGCGGGCCGTCGTCGGCGGCGGCCTGGGGCCTGCGGGTCGGCCTCACGCCGGACACCGTCGTGGTCGAGCTCGACCAGGAGCGAGGCCGGATGCTGCTGCACGTGCTCGACGCCCGCGACCCCGATGCCGTCCGCGCGACCCAGCTCGATTCCTACCAGCGGCGCCAGCGCCGGGTCTTCCCCTGATCGCCGTGCCTTCCGTCGTACTCGTTCCCGCCCTGGTGTGGGTGACGCTGCTGCTCGTGGTCGGTGGTCTGGCGCTGATCCGCGCCCGCGACGTGCTGCAGCGCGTCATTGCCTTCGACCTGTTGGCGGTGCTGGTCGTCGCGTTGCTCTCGATGCTGTCCTACCTGCGGGACGTGGGCTACTACCTGGACGCGGCGGTGGCCCTCGCTCTGCTGTCCTTCGTCGCCACCGTCGCGGCGGCGCGGTACCTGTCCTCAGGAGGCCCGTTCGGATGATCTCGCTCCTGCTCGACGTGGTCGGCGGTGTCTTGCTGTTCCTCGGCCTGGCCCTGCTGACGATCAGCCTCTACGGCGTCCTTCGCCTGCCCGACACCAACAGTCAGCTGCACGCACAGGGGCTGGCCACCGGGCCGGGGGTGATCAGCATCCTGGCGTCCTCGATCGCGACCGAGAACGCCGCGATCATCACCTTCGCGGTGCTGGCGATCGCCTTCATCGCGTTCACCTCACCCGTGTCCGGCCACGCCATCGCCCTCGCCGCCCACCGCCGCCGGAGCGCCGGCCAGCACTGAGTGGCCTACCCGTCGCCGCCGGTCCACCACCGCCACATCGATCTCGTGGTCATGGGCGGCGCCGGCGCTCCTCGGCCGGTCGCGTACAGCCGGTGCGCCGGGCGCACCGGAGACCAGGTGTACGCCGGCCGAGGCGAGCATGAGCCCGGCGCCCAGGAGGAGTCCGTGACCGGTCAGCAAGCCGGCGGCGGCGGCGGACACGGCCACTGCGAACAGCAGCCAGCTGGACCGGCGGGCGCCCGTCGATCGTCCGGCGGTGGGCCGGTCCGGCGGTGGGTGACGGCCGCGGTGACCGCGGAGTGGCGGATGAGTGTCGTACATGACTCAAGTGTCGTTGTCCGGTGACCGGAAAAGAAGATGCGCCAAGGGACAGCGTTAAGCGCTTCGCTTGCCGGTCGTCGGCAAGTCAGGGATCAGCCGGTTCGCGTCCGCTGGCAGGACAGGCAGAACGGCGTGTGCGGCACGGCCTGCAGCCGGTCCAGGGAGATGCTGAGGGCGCAGCGCTGACAGGTGCCGTACGTGCCTTCGGCCATGCGTCGGAGCGCGGTCGCGGTGTCCGCCAGCGCACGGCGGGAGGAGACGGTGACGGCGATGAGGGTCTCCTCGTCGTAACCACCGCGGTCGGGCTGCTGCGCGTACACGATCAGCTCGCTGAGCTGGCGGGTGTGCCGCTCGAACTGCTCCTCCAACAGGTCGCGGAACAATTCGGCTGGCTCCTGCACGGTGCTGGTCACGTGATCTGTCCTCTCGGTCATGCCGGTAGGCCGGGCGCAGACAGCCTGAGGTGCCTCGGCCGGTTGGGAACGCAGTTCGTGCTGCCGTGGGCGGCCTGCTCAGGACCAGCCTGCGCCCGCTCGGCAGGGACGGCATGGGTCGCCTCCGGCCGAAAACTGCGGGGGATGTTGCCGGTTGCCGGCAATCAGCGCCGTTGCCTCCGGTGTGGCGTCGACGACGCCGCGGCCGTCGTGCCGGACCGGTCGGCACGGAGCGCACCCGCCACCGTCGATGCTTGCCGGGCGCCGGCAGTTGGGGCTGCGGACGATGTCCGGCGACGGCCGTTGGACTTGCCCCCGGAGTCCGGCACGCTGGATTCAGGGACGGAGGGCCGGTTCGGCTCACGCCGGGCGGCGGGCGATGCCGGAGCCGAACGATCCCTGCATCCGATGTCGCTCCCGGTGAAACCCACGGCCGGGCCCGAGGCACGCACGCAACACGGAACATCACCATGTCGCTGAGGAGCATCCATGATCGAGAAGAGTCTGTCGACGGCCGTGGCCGGCCGCCACGGAACCCCCGAATACCGGGACCTGCTCGGCCGGGTACGCAGGGCCGGGCTGGACCTCACGCGGGCGCTGGAGGAGCGCCGCACGGTCTCGGCCGTCCGCCGTTCGTACGCCGATCTCGACGACGTTCTCGGCCGGGCGGTCACGTATGCACGGCGCCGGGTCCGTGGCCCACACATGCCGGCGGACCTGCCGGTGCCACCCCCGCTCGACAACGCCGCCATGCAGGCGTGGAACGCCGACCAGTGGAGGCTTCGGAACCTGCGGGAGCACCTGCGCTTCCAGGCCCTTGATGATCCGCGCCTCAGCATGCCGGCCACCGTCCGGGTCGCGACGCGGGCGGCAACGGGCCCGCCGATGCGAGCGCTCCGGGTCGGGGAGCATCGCGAGACCGTGGCGACCGGCAACGGGATGGGCATCGACCTGGCGACCGTGCTCGATCGCGTCTCGGCGAAGGGGACCCGCACCGAGGTAGGTTCCGGCTAAGACGAGGCTAGACTGCCGACGTCCGGCAACGAGAGTCGGTGTCGCCATGGACCGCTCGCCGTACCGCCCCGCCGTCCGATGGGCAGCACGCGCGTGCTCGCCCCGGCAGGATCCCGGGAGGTGGTGGGCGTGACGGACGGCACCCGGCGCCGTGGCCGGCGGGCAGCGCCGGCGACCGGACCGGACGACGCGTGGCTGCTCGTCGTCGCCGAAGGCGCCAGCCGGGACGCCGGCCGCATTCCGGTGGAGCTGCTCGGTGACTATCTGCCGTTGCTGGCGGACGCGGCGGCGAGCGGCCGCCGGCCCAAGCGAGCGGAGTTGGAGGCGGTCGGCCTGCTCGGGCGGCAGGCCGCGGAGCAGGGCATCTCCGCCGGCCGGGTGGTCCAGCTGTACCTGTCGGCGGCGCGCCGGCTCTGGCAGGAGTTGCCCACCGTCGTGCGTTCCCGGGATCCGGAAGTGGTGCGGGCTGCCGCCGCAGCAGTCCTGCATGTCGTCGACGGCGCAGTCGCGACCCTCGCCGAGGGTTACGCGGTCGCCCGCCGCGATCTGGTGCGGCGGGAGGAGTCGCTCCGCCGTGACCTCATCGACGACCTGCTGCGCGGTGACTCCGACCTGGGCGCGCTGGTGGAGCGGGCGGAGCCGTTCGGGCTCGACCTGGCTCGTGCCCACCAGGTCGCGCTGGCCGCGCCCAGCAGTCGGCTGCCCGACACCGGCACGGCGATCACCATCCTGGAGGGGGTCGTCTTCAGCCGGCTCGGCGACCGTGATGTCCTGGTCGCGACGAAAGAAGGACTGCTGGTCGTCCTCGCGCCCGCCGATCCCGCCACCGCGGACCGAGCGTCACCGGCAGCGGCGGGCGCCGGTGACGACCTGGGCCAGCTGATCCACCGGGCGGTCGAGGGCATGGGCCGCGGTCGTCCCTGGCGGGTCTCGGTCGGCCGGTCGTACCCCGGGCTCTACGGCATCGCCCGCTCGTACGAGGAGGCGCGGGAGGCGCTCACCATGGCCGGGCGGCTGCATCTGGGCACGCCGGTCGTCCACGCTCGCGACCTGCTGATCTACCGGGTGCTGCTGCGGGACCAGCCCGCCATCGTGGACCTGGTCCACGCCGTCCTCAGCCCGCTCGTGCACGCGCGCGGCGGTGCCGGGCCGCTGCTGTCCACATTGGACACGTACTTCGCCGCCGGCGGGGTCGCCACCGAGTCCGCGAAGCGGCTCCACGTCGCCGTGCGCACCGTCACCTATCGCCTGGACCGGATCAAGGTGCTGACCGGCTACAACCCCGCGGACCCGGTCCATCGGTTCACCCTGCAGGCGGCCGTGCTCGGCGCCAAGGTCCTCAACTGGCCCGCACAGCCCCTTCCGGCGCCCGGCTGAGCGGCACTCGAACGCCGGACCTGCTTGGCGCGCCCGTACCCGTCGCGATGCTCAGGCGTCGGGCGTTCGCGGTCCGGTCCGTCACCTGCGGCTGGTGAACTGTGGCTGGTACTCCTTCGACCACCCCGACAGTTGCCGGGCCGGCAGCAACGCCAAGAGCCCGATCAGCGCCAAGCCGCTGAGCACCCCGACGCCGACGGCCGGCCCGGAGGACAGCCCCGCCTCGTGCGCGACGACACCGGCCAGTACGCCGCCGATCACCCCGTCCAGGACGCCGATCACGACCGGGGTGCTGACCAGCACCTGCAGCGGGAATGCCCGGCGGAAGGTGCCGTCCAGTCCCGCGGTGCGGGCCAGTCCGGCGGCGTCGTCGTGCGAACCGGTGATGAAGTACGGCTCCAGATCGGGGGCGATGTCGAGGTAGCCGCGGCGCAGCCGGTTCATCCCGACCAGCAGTCTCTCGTCCAGCTGGTTGATCGCGCTGAGCCGGAAGAACGTGGCCACGCCCAGCAGCAGCACGACCGGCAGCAGCAGGAGCGAGAAGAGGGTGAGGTCGCGGTCGCTGCCGGTCTGCGCGACCAGCGCGAGCGCCACCACCGAGGCGGACAGCACGGTCAGGAAGAGGCTGGCCCGGCTGAACGCCTCGGTCCAGGCCAGCTGCCGGGTCGCCAGCAGGCTCCAGTGCTCGGTCGCCAGAATCTGCACCCGGACCGCGTCGGTCACCGGCGGCGAGGCCTCCGATCCATCCACGCGTCGAGCCTAGAGCCGGGCCGACCCCGACGACATCCCATCGCGGCCACACCCGAAGGAATCCCCTGGCAGCCGTGTGACCTCAGCCTGCGCGAAGGCCGAACTCGTTGCTGTCCGGGTCGGCCAGCGCAACGCCGTCAGACAGGTCGCGAAGACGGGTCGCGCCGAGCGACACAAGTCGTTCGGCCTCACCGGTGAGATCAGCGGTGACCAGATCGAAGCGCTGGTGATTCCTTCCGTACGTGCGACCAGTCCAGGCGTCCCAGGAGATCTTGGTGCCGCCGAGCGGCGACTGGATCGCCGTCTGCTCGTTCTCGTCCCACACGAGCGGCCAGCCCAGCGCGTCGCGCCAGAAGAGGCCCACCTGCCGGGTGCCGTCACAGGTCACCTCGCCGAGGTAGCCGCAACCGGCCAGGTAGTTGTTGCCGGGCTCGATGACGCACAGTTCGTTGCCGCCCGGGTCAGCCACTACGACGTGGCGGTCTTCAGGGGCCACGTCAATCCGACGGCCACCCAGGCGCAGCGCCGTCTCGACGGTGCGCTGCTGCTGCTCGCTGCTGCTGCTGGTCAGGTGCAGGTGCAGCCGCCGTGGGCCGAGCGGCTCGGTGCCGGAGGTGACGAAGCGGAGTCCGACCTGCGTCTCGTCACCCGGCACCAAGGCGCCGCGCGCCTCCGGGACGACCTCCCGGTCGAGCAGCCCGGCCCAGAAGGCCGCGACCGCGACCGGGTCGGCCACGTCGAAGGTCACCGCCTCCAGTCGGATCGACACGTCGGGACTCTAGGACGGCCTCACGGTCCTGGCTACCGGCTTGGTGAGGAGCAACCACCGGGCTTTGCTAACTCTGATCCCCGAAGACAGCGCCCCAGAGTTGCCTCGCCGGCAGCGTCTTCGTGCCGGTACGGAACTGCAGGTGGCGGACCTGCATCTGCAGCGGCTGGCCGCTGGCGACCTCGGGTGCTGTCCCTGCTCTCCGCGGTGGCCGAGGAACGACCGCTGGTCTGCCTCGTGGACGACGGCCAGTGGCTGGACCGTTCGTCGGCCCAGACGCTGGAGTTCGTCGCCCGTCGTCTCACGGCCGAACCCGTCGCCATGGTCTTCGCGGTACGGGACTCCGACGAGGAGCCCGGACTCGCCGGGCTCCCGGAGCTCGCCGTGCCCGGGCTGCGCAGCGCGGACGCGGCCGCTCTGCTGCGCTCGACGATGACCGGCAGGCTGGAACCACGACAACGGACTTACGGAGCAAAGAGCCAGCCAGCGGACGCAGCGGGTCATCCGGTCACGATCGGACGATCGGGGCTGTCGGTGGCCGAACAGACGACCTGAGCCGTGCATCCCGGCCCGGATGGGGTAGGTGCCAGGTCATGGGCTGGCGACAGAACCTGAAGATCTGGATGGCGTCATGCATGTTGGCGGCTGTGTCCGGGGTGGCCATCGGGCTCGTCTCGGTCGGTGTGGCGCGCCATTACCGGGCTGCGTCCGCCTCCGCCGTGGCGCTTCCCGCGCCGGGCGAGTCGCGTCCGGGCCGGGCGGCTCCTCCGGCGGGCCACCCGGCGGAGTCTGCCGGCACACTCGTCACTCCGGTGACCCGGTCCACCGGCACCACGGTCAGGACCGGGCCGGCGAAGGCCGCGTCGGCGAAGCAGCATGCCTCCGATGTGAAGAAGAAGGACGGGTCGGCTACGGACGCGAAGGCGGAGTCGGGAAGCGAGCCGAGCGGCAAGTCCAAGACCAAGGAGGCCAAGCCGAAGAGCCGCTCCGGCAAGTAGTCGTCGGTGCGGCGATCGAGGTCGCAGCTCACGAGAGCGGGGAGGACGGCTGGGCGGGCAGCACGGCGCCACGGTGGGACGGTCGCCCGCACCGACCGGCTACAGCGGCGGGTCCTCGTACATCGGGCGCTCCACGACCCTGCCATGCCTGCGTCCTGGCTCAGGACTGGCCGAGGTGGGCTGCGCTGACGCCCGGGACCGTACGCGCCAGGGCGACGGCGGCCTGACTCTTCTCCGGGCCGGCATCGGTGTAGATCGTCACCGCACCCTCGTCGACGTCGACCTCGTACGCCTCCCCGGGCTCGCGGTCGACGGCGATCCGGGCGAGCACGTCGGCCCGGATCGCGTCGTCGTCGCGGATCAGGGTGCGCAGCAGGTCTCGGCGGCTGACGATGCCGACCACGGAAGCACCCTCGACGATCGGGATGCTGCGGACGTCCGAGTCCAGCATGGTCTGGGCCATGTCGGCCGCGTCCGCCGACGGTCCGAGCGCGATGACGGTCGTCGTCATGACGTCGCCGACGGTCTGCGGGCCGGGCGGTTCGTCCTCGACCGGACGCATCCGCGAGCGGGGGTCGTGACCGAACCGGTCGATCACCAGGTCGCCCTCGCTGACCATGCCGACGAGCTCGTCGTGGTCGTCGATGACCGGCGCGGCCGTGATGCGGTGCTCCAGCAGGATCGCCGCCGCGTCACGGACGGTGGTGCCGGGCCGGACGGTGATCACTGGTGAGGTCATGATCTGACGGGCTTGCATGGCCGGCCTCCTTCAACGGCGGGCCAGGTCGACGATGTGGTCGGCCGTGTCCAGCCCGCTGTGCTGGTGGGTGATGAGCAGGACGCTGCGCTGGCGATGCGTCGCCGACCGGGGTGCGTGCGCACATCGCATTCACTTCCACCCCGATGTTCCCGCCGTCGCCCAGGGTCGCCCCAGGGCCGAAGGGCCTGAGCGGGGCGCCACCACGACGCCGACCGTCCTTACCGTGGCTGTCGATGCGGGCTACGGCCGGCTCCGGACGGCGCCGAAAAGGTCGGCGTACTGGCCGAGTTGCCGGTCCCCGAGGTAGTGGTCCTGGACCCGGGTGTGGGCCGCCCCACCCAGGCTCTGGGCGAGCGGGCCATCCCCCAGGACGCGCTCCAGCGCCGCGGCGGTCGCGTCGAGGTCGCCAGGATCGACGAGCAGCCCGCTACGCCCGTCCTCGATCTGGTCCAGGATCCCGCCGACGGCGCCGGCGACGACGGGCCGGCCCTTCCACATCGCCTCGGTCACGGTGAGACCGAAGCCCTCCGCGAGGCTCTTCTGCACCACCACCGCCGCATGCCGCTGGAGGGCATTGACGATCGTGGCGTTCCACTCGATGTCCTCCGTCGGCACGGTCGCCAGGTGCACTCGTTCCCGGACGTCCTGGGGCAGCGTCTGCCACGTCTGGAGGCAGTCGGTGAAGACCTCCGACTGCTCCGGGTCGTCGGTGACGCCGGTGACGGCCGGACCGACCAGCATGAGGTGCGCGTCGGGCCGCCGCGGTGCCATCCGCGCGAACGCCACCATCACCCCGGGCATGTCCTTCAGCCGGTCCCACCGGCTGACCTGAATGACAAGGGGAGCATCAGGTGCCGGCGGCGGCGCACCGTGGACGATCTGACCGGGCTGCGCTCCGCCGCCGGTGAGCAGCCCGGCCTCGGTCAGCAGCCGGATGCGGTCCTCTGCCGCAATGGGCCGGTTCTTCGCCGACAGGGGATCGATGGACGGCGGGATCACCCACAGCCGGTCTCCGGCCACCCAGGACGGGGCGTACTGGCGGCGGGAGAAGACGACGGCGTCCGCCGACTCCATGCGCTTTCTGAGGAAGTCCCAGGCCGAGTCCGAGGTCGCGGTCCGCACGTCCAGACCGATGTGCGATCGCCACACGACCGGGATGCCGGCCCGGTGCAGCGGCTCGACCAGTCCGGCCGTCTGGGGGTCGTGCAGAAGGACCAGGTCCCGCGGTCCCACGTGCTCCAGGAGCTCTGGAGCCGTGCGGGCGAGCACCCGGTCGTACGCGGCCCGGTCGGCGTCGTCGAGCGCCGGCACCTGTCCCAGGCCGTGAATCGCATTGTGCAGCCGCTTGGTGGCCGCGAAGAAGGCGCTGTCGCCATCCAGGACCAGCCACCTGGTCCGGATGCCGGCACCGGTCACGTAGCCGAGCAGGGTGTGCAGCATCTCCGCGACCCCGCCGCCGGTCGCCGTGGAGCTGACGTTCCACACCGTCCGTCCCGACAGATCGGACGCAGCCCGGTCCGCGGCGACCCGCAGCCGCTCCGTCTGCTCCGGGTTGAGGATTCCGTTCAGCTCCGCCAACGGACGTGCGGCGATCTCGACCTCCAGCATGCCGCCATCCTGCCGGACACCTCCTGAAACATCCTCTCCGACAGGCACTCAGCGAGAGCACCTGCCGGCTCGCGTCCACCTCACCGGCATGCCGCGGTGTGGCCCAGGGTCAGATGTCCCCTCCGCGGCCTCCTCCGCCCTCGGTCCTCAATCTGCCCCGAGTACGCGCCCCTCGGCGTCCGAGATCCGGACCAGCTCCGTGCCCGAGGTCACCGGGTGATGACGACGGGGCAGTGGGCGTGGGTCAGGACCGCTTGGCTGACCGAGCCGAGGACGAGGCCGGCGAGGCGGCCGTGTCCGCGGTGGCCGACGACGAGGAGGCTCGCCGTCGTACTGAGGTCGACAAGGTGGCGGGCGGGGGAGCCGATGTCGGTCTCCGCCTCGACGACGACGTCCGGATACTTCTCCTGCCAGCTCCGCAGCCGCGCGCCGACGAGCTGCTCGGAGCTCCGCCGGGCGGCTTCGGCGGCCGTGGCTTCGGCGCCGGCGGCGTCGGTGCCGGCGAGCTCGGTGCCGGCGACCTCGGCGCCGGCGGCTTCAGTGAGGTAGCGCGCCATCGGTGGGTCGACGTGGTAGACGTGCAGTCCCCGCACGGGCAGCCGGTGGCGGTCGGCGTAGGAGAAGCCGTAGCGCAGGGCGGCTTCGCCGCGGTCGGAGCCGTCGATGCCGATGACGACCGGTCCGGTCGGATGGGCGTCGTCCCGCACGACGACCACCGGGCAGGCCGCGTGCCCGGCCACCTTCGTGGCCACGGATCCCACCAGCAGCGATGCGAAGCCGCCGTGGCCGCGGGAGCCGAGCACCACCTGGTCGGCGTCGGCGGACAGCGTGATCAGCTCGGTGGCCGGGTCGCCTTCGACGCGGCGGCCCGTGACCGGGAGCCCGGGGGTCGCCTGCCCGGCGCGCTGCACCCCGGTGTCGACGATGGCCTGGGCGGCACGCAGGTCCAGGTTCCGGAGCCCGGCTGTCGTGGGCAGGTCGGACGGCCCGAAGCCGCTGATGACGTACGCGACCGTGATGCTGCTGTCCTGGGCCGCCGCCGCGCGTGCGGCCCAGTCCAGGGCCCGGTCGCCGCCCTCGGACCCGTCGATGCCGACCAGCAGGCCGAGGCCGCGTCCGTCCATGGCGCTCTCCTTCGTCTCGTTCCGTCGATTCCAGCGCGCGCGACGGCCCGGCGGCAAGGGGTTCTGTGACGGCATCATTTCGCACACCCGCACGGCCCGCACGCCCTTCGTGGCAATGGGCTGTGACGGGGGGCCCGGTGGAGTCGGGACTTTGGACTCCGGCGTGGAGCATCGCGAGGCCGGAAGCTTGAGCTGAGACGGGGGTACGGGTCAGGAGGCGGAAGATGACTACGACGTATGAGGGACGGTCGCCGCGCGGGCTGGTCGGGGCGACGGTGGAGCAGACACCGCGGGAGCGGCGGTGGGCGGCCGGGGTCTTCGCCGCGCTGCGGGTCGTGGTCGGGTTCACGTTCCTGTGGGCGTTCCTGGACAAGCTGTTCGGGTTCGGCTACGCGACCCCCTCGGCGAAGTCCTGGATCAACGGCGGATCGCCGACCAAGGGCTTCCTGGCCAACTCGGCGGACGGGCCGTTCGAGAGCTTCTACAAGAACATCGCCGGCGCGGGCTGGGCGGACTGGCTGTTCATGATGGCGCTGGTGGGAATCGGTGTGGCGCTGATGCTGGGGATCGGGATGCGGGTCGCGGCGGTCTCCGGGGCGCTGCTGTACCTGATGATGTGGTCGGTGGTGCTGCCGCCGGAGAACAACCCGATCGTGGACGATCACATCATCGGTGCGCTGGTGGTGATCGGGCTGGCGCTGGTGCACGCGGGTGACACCTTCGGGCTGGGCCGGTGGTGGAAGCACCAGCCGGTCGTCCGGCAGAACCGCTGGCTGATCTGAAGGGGAGCGACCGAGCCGCCGACCGGGGTCACCCGGCCGGCGGCTTCGGCGCGCCGTGGCGGCCGGGATCAGGCTTCTCGCCGGTGAGGCACCAACCCGCCGCCCGCGCGACATCGGGAAGTGACCCGGCGCCGGGTCGGAGGCATGAGCTGCTCCCCGCGGCGCGGCACCGGCGGTGGGCGGTCAGCCGGCGAGGGAGCCGGCGAACACCTGCCAGGCCAGTGCGGACTTCGCGGCCAGGCTGAGGACGAGGTAGCTCTTCTCGCCGAACGCGTAGTCGGCCCACGGTCCGATCCGCCGGTACTGCAACCACTGGTTGACGGCGAAGCTGGAGAAGAACACGGCGAGAGAGACGAAGATGCCGTAGACGAAGCCGGGCACGGTGGCGGCCCCGGCGAGATTGACGGCGATCGCGATCCAGGGCGTGAGACCGACGACGGTGCCGAACCAGAACGGCAGCATGGTCGTGGTCCGCCGGCCGGGTGGGTTCATCGCCTCCTGCAGCCAGCCGAAGAGGATCATGCCGATGTTGGCACCGGCGATCGCGATGACGGTGGTGATGTCGGTCAGCCCGGCGTACGAGGCGATCAGCAGCACCATGACCGTGGCGCTGAGGGAGTATTCGATCCACCGGAACCGGTTGATCCCGCCGCGCAGTCCCCGCTCGTAGCGGTCCCGCAGCACCGTGGCGGTCAGGAGGTGGTCGACGGCGGCCAGCGCGAGGAACAGCGCGACCGCGGCACCGACCCGCACGTCGATCAGCCCTTGCGGCGCGGGGGCGTCGGTGCCGGGCGGCCCGGTCGGGTACGACGAGGTCACCGTGATCGCGAAGCCGCTGGCGAGAAGGAGGACGGCGACGGCCTGGACGGCATGCAGCAGCGCCAGGCCCAGGTTCCAGCGCCGGAGCCCGCCGAGGCGGGCCGGGCCGACGCCGGTGTCGCCGGGTGCTGTCTCCGTCGTCATGCCTGCCCTCTGCCCGGTCGGGGGTGATGGGGCGATGCCCGCCGCCCGGGACACCGCCGGGCACGATGCTACGCACAAGTCGGACCTCCGGGGATATCACGGCTCGTGGTCGAATCCGAGTGGACCTTCCTCACCGACTACGGCCACATTCTGCTCCGCCTCGCCGAGCAGCCCGATCTTCGGCTGCGACGTCGCCGACCAGGACCGCCACGTGCGCGAGGATGGGTCGTTGTCCGCGCAGGGCATAGGACGCCGGAACGGTGCTGGAGGTGACGGGCGTGGGAGATCCGTTGCTGATGGCCAAGACCCGGGTTCCCCGCCGCCGCCAGGAGTGGGTCTTGCGGCCTCGGTTGAGTGAGCGGCTGGGCCGGACCGTACGGTCGCGGCTGACTCTGGTGTCCGCGCCGGCCGGGTTCGGCAAGACGACCTTGCTGTCCCACTGGGTGGCACAGGTCGCCGAGCAGGCGCCTGCCGAACGCCCGGCGGTGGCGTGGGTCTCGCTGGACGACCGCGATGACGACCAGCGCATCTTCTGGACGTACGTCGCCACGGCGCTGCGGGAGGCGATCGACAGCGGGGGCGAGGCCGCGGACGCGGTCGGCACGACGGCCCTGAGCCTGCTGCGGTCCTCCCAGCCCTCGACCGACGCGGTTCTCGTCAGCCTCCTGAACGACCTGCAACGGCTGCCGTGCGACGTCGTGCTGGTGCTGGACGACTACCACCTCATCGAGTCGCGGGACGTCCACGACGGGATGGCGTTCCTCCTCGATCACCTCCCGGAACATGTCCACCTCGTCCTCGCCACCCGCGCCGACCCGCCGCTGCCGCTGGCCCGGCTCCGCGTGCGCGGTGAGCTGGTGGAGATCCGTGCGGCCGACCTCCGGTTCACCGCGGAGGAGGCCGCCGCCTTCCTCGCCGGACCGATGGGTCTGTCGCTGGCCGCCGATGACGTCACCACCCTGGCCGAGCGTACGGAAGGATGGGCGGCCGCCCTCCAACTCGCGGGTCTGTCCTTGCAGGACCGCCAGGACCCCGGCGCGGTGGTGGCCGCGTTCGCCGGTGATGACCGGTTCGTCGTGGACTACCTGGCCGAGGAGGTGCTGACGCGACAGCCGGCCGACGTCCGCGACTTCCTGCTCAGCACCTCGATACTGGAACGGCTCAGCGGCCCCTTGTGCGATGCCGTCACCGGTCAGGACGGGGGCGCGGCCCGACTGGTCGCGCTCGAGCGGGCCAACCTGTTCCTCGTCCCGCTCGACGATGCCCGGCGGTGGTATCGCTACCACCACCTGTTCGCCGACGTGCTGCGTGCGCATCTGCTGCAGCAGCAGCCGACCCGGGTTCCCGAGCTGCACCGGCGGGCCGGCGTCTGGCTCCGGGACCACGGCGACCCGGCCGCCGCCGTCCGGCACGCGCTGGCCGGCGGCGACCTCGACGGTGCCGCGGATCTCATGGAGCTCACCATCCCGGCGCTGCGCCGGGAACGGCGCGAAGCCGAGCTCGCCCGGTGGGTACGGGAGCTGCCGGACGACGTGCTGCGGCGCCGGCCGGTGCTGGGGGTCGCCTTCGTCGGCACCCTGGCCCAGATGTCGGACTTTGCCACGGTCGACCAGCGGCTGTCCGCCATCGAGCGGTCACTGCGCCCGCCGGGCGGCTCCTGGCCCGAGCGGCCGCCGCCCGGCCTGGTCGTCGTGGACGAGGACGGGTACCGGGCTCTTCCGGCCACGATCGAGATGTACCGGGCGGCGCTCGCGCTGTTCCACGGCGAGCTCGACGTCACCGTCGCGCGGGCCGGGAAGGCGCTGGCCCTCGCTCCGGCCGGTAATGAGCTCGTCCGGGCCGCCGCCGGCGCGCTGGCCGGGCTGGCGTCCTGGGCCGGCGGCGACCTCGCCGGTGCGCACGCCGCCTACACCGAGTCCGCCGCCGGGCTGGCCAGGGTCGGCTTCGTCTCCGACGTCCTCGGCTGCAGCGTCACCCTGGGCCACCTCCGCCGGACCCAGGGCCGCCTCGGGGACGCCCTGAGCACCTACCGGCAGGCACTCGACCTGGCCGGCGCCCAGCCGGGTGGTCCGCTGCGGGGAACGGCCGACATGCACGTCGGTGTCGCGGAGATCCTGGTCGACCGGGACGACCTGGCCGGTGCGGCCGAGCAGCTCGCCATCGCCCGGCGCTTGGGGGAGCGCAACGGGCTGCCGCAGAACCCGTACCGGTCGCGGCTCGTCCTGGCCCGGTTGCGGGAGGCCGAAGGCGACCTCGACGCCGCGCTGCAGCTGATCGACGAGGCGGACCGCGTCTACGACGGCGACTACTCGCCGGACGTGCGTCCCGTCCCCGCCGTCCGGGCCCGGCTGTGGATACGCCGGCAGGAGCCGGCGCTCGCGGACGCCTGGGTGCGGGAGCGTCAGCTGTCCACTGTGGACGACCTGTCGTACCTGCGCGAGTACGAGCATGTCACCCTGGCCCGGCTGCTGCTCGCCCGCGCGGACCTCGACGACGCGGCCGGGCTGCTGGGCCGCCTGCTCACCGCGGCGGAGGACGGCGGCCGCGGGGGCACCGTCATCGAGGTCCTCGTGCTCCAGGCGCTCGCCGAGTACGCCCGGGGCGAGCGGGCCGCCGCGCTGGGCGCACTCGGCCGGGCCGTCACGCTGGCCGAGCCCGAGGGCCACATCCGGGTCTTCGCCGACGAAGGACCGCCCATGGCCGTGGTGCTCCGGCTCCTCCTTCGCCGGGAGCATGCCGCCGGCGGCTACCTGCGGCGGCTGCTGTCCGCCACGACCGCCCGGCCGGAGGGCCCGCCGTCCGCTCAGCCGCTGGTCGACCCGCTGAGCGACCGGGAGCTCGACGTCCTGCGCCTGCTGGCGTCCGACCTCGACGGACCGGACATCGCCCGGCAGCTCACCGTCAGCCTCAACACCCTGCGCACCCACACCAAGCGGATCTACGCCAAGCTCGGGGTGACCAACCGCCGCGCTGCCGTACGGCGGGGGCAGGAACTGCACCTGCTGCGTGGGCAGCATCGCCGGTGACGGGCTCGCCGAGGACGAGTCAGCGGGGATCGCCGGCCGGCGTGGTGAAGCCCTTGACGGTCAGCCACACGCCCAGCGAGAACTCCCAGACGGCGACGGGCAGCGCACAGAGCGCGCCGACGGTGGAGACCTGATCCCATCCGCCGAACATCGTCGCGGTCGCCGACATGAGGATGACGGGCGCTCCGACGAGTCCGATGACGGGGATGACGCGGGGGACCAGCCGCCCCCGGTACATCGCGGTGGCCAGGAACAGGGCGTTGATCCCGGCCATGAGGCCCGGTCCCAGCAGGAAGGTCCACTGGCGCATCGCGATCAGCGCCTCACCGGTGACTCCCAGCGCGTCCGCCTGGGCCCCGGTGGCGCCGGCGAAATGGTCCTGCAGGGTCACGACGGACAGCAGGCTCAGGACGCCGACGAGAATGAGCGTGGCCTCCACGACCCGGGAGGTGACGAACCCGATCGCGGCGGTCCGGCTGACCCGCCTGGTGACCGGGTAGAGCGCGACGGCGGTCGCCACGCAGGCGATGGCGGTGATGACCTCCAACCAGGAACCCCACAGCACCGCGGCGTTGCTCCGTGGGCTGCTGATGTAGCCGGTCGGATCGTCGACGACGTCGGCGAGCAGCGCCAGTTGCGGTATCGAGGCGGCGAACGTGACGAGGTAGGCGATGCCGCCGGCGAGGGCGACCTTCCTCATCGGGCCCATCCGGCGCCTGGGGCCGGCGTCCATGGTCGGGGTGGTGGTGGCGGCGGACACGGTAGTGGACATGGCGGTCTCCTGTGGGTCGGTCAGCAAGGATGGGTGGTGGTCGGCGGGTCGGCCGCGGCCGGAGTCACGGAGACCAGCGGCAGCCCGAGGTCGGCGAGCTTGCGCAGAACCCCGTGCAGCGCGGCCTGATCGGCGATCACGCCGGCGAGGACGGTGGTTCCGTCGCGCTCCCGGGTGAGCGAGAGCCCGTCGAACCAGGCGGCCCAGCGGGTGTCCAGGTGGCCGCGGACCCGGAACTCGTACCGGCCGGAGCCGTGGCTGGAGCCCTTCGGTACGTCGGTCATGTCGTTCGCCTCCTTCCGGCCGGTGACCCGCTGGCTGGAAGGTAGGGAGCGATGTGGTGAGCCGTCCTCACCACATGTGGTGATCGGGGACCGGCAACCCCCGGGCGCTACCCCGGGGGGTGCCGGTGTCGAACGGGCGCTCGTCGGCGCGACCGTGTGCCCATGGATGAGTCGACCTTCTGGTGCAGCGGTCGGGTGATGGCCCTGGACAGCTGCCGCCCGGGCTGCTGACCGCCGATGCCCGCCCGTGTGGTGATCGTCGGGGCCGGGTTCGCGGGCTACTACGCGGCCCGGGGGCTGCAGAAGTACGCGCCCGATGCCGGGATCCTGCTGATCAACCCGACTGACTACTTTCTCTACCTGCCGTTGCTGCCGGAGGTGGCGGCCGGCATCCTGGAGCCGCGCCGGATCTGCGTGTCCCTGCCCGATCGGCTGCCGAGGGTCCGGTTGGTGCTCGGCACGGTCGTCCGGATCGATGTCGTGGGTCACCGCGTCGAGTGGGTCGACGCCGAGGGCCGGCGCAGCGCCACGGACTTCGATCGTCTGGTCATCACGGCGGGGAGCGTGAACAAGCTCCTCCCGATCCCGGGGGTCGCCGAGTACGCGCACGGCTTCCGGGGCATCGCCGAGGCCCTCTATCTGCGCGATCACATCACCCGCCAGCTGGAGCTGGCCGCGGCGACCGGCGACCGCGCCGAGCGGGAGGCGAGGTGCACGTTCGTCGTGGTCGGGGCCGGCTACACCGGCACGGAGGTCGCCGCCCAGGGCCAGCTGTTCACGACCCGGCTGGCCCGTCATCTTCCGGCGCTGCGCAACCAGCGGATGCGCTGGGTGCTGGCCGACCTCGCCGACGGGCTGCTCCCGGGACTCAGCCCGCGGATGGCCACGACGGCCGAGCGGGTGCTGCGCCGGCGCGGGGTGGACGTCCGGGTCCGGGAGTCGGTCGAATACGCGGGTCCCGACTGCCTGCGCATGACGAGCGGCGAGGAGATCGCCACCCGGTCGCTGATCTGGTGCGTCGGCGTCCGCCCGGACCCACTGGTCGACACGCTGTCCGTGCCGACCGACCGGGGCCGGCTGCAGGTGCACGAGACGCTCGAGGTACGCGGCCACGGGGACGTGTTCGCCTGCGGGGACTGCGCGGCGGTGCCTGATGTGACCCGCCCGGGTTCGGTCACCGGAATGACCGCGCAGCACGCCCAGCGGCAGGGGAAGCTGGTGGCCCGCAACGTGGCGGCGTCACTGGCCCTGCGACGCCTGGAGACCTACGAGCATCACGACCTCGGCTTCCTGGTCGACCTCGGTGGGCGCCAGGCGGCCGCGAACCCGCTGCACATCCCGCTGTCCGGCCTCACCGCCAAGGCCGTCACCCGCGGCTACCACCTCTTCTCGCTGCCGGGCAACCGGACCCGCACCGCCGCCGACTGGACGATCAACGCGATCATGCCTCCGCGGGCGGTTCAACTCGGCCTGATCGACTCGGGGCGGGTGCCGCTCGAGTGCACCGAGCCCGGCTCATCGGCGGGCCCCGGCTCACCGGCGGGTGGGACCGGCGTCGGCCCGGCGGCAGGACGACCCCGGGTCGAGGCGGCGGATGGCGGCTAGCTGGAACCCGGCCGCTCCCGGTGGCATGGCCACCCATCCCCGGCTGACCGGGCAGACAAGGGCGGCCGACCCCGACCACGCTTGCTGGGTGTCCCGGTGTCTCCCCGCCGAGGACGTCCCGACTGTCCACGAAGGAGTGCCGGCCAGGCCGGCCGGCTCCGTCCGCACGTCGGAGTCAGCCCTTTCCGTTCCGAGGAGGAACCATGACGGGCACGCGGCACACCGACGCGTTGTATCGCGCCAAGCAACCGAAGACCATTCTCGCCGGACCGTACGGTCATCCGTTCCATCCGTTGCTGGTCACCATCCCGATCGGGACCTGGATCGCCAGTGCCGTGTTCGACGTCGTCGCGCTGGTCAGCGACGAGAAGGAGGCCGCGTTCGCCGAAGGCGCCTACTGGCTGATCGGCATCGGCATCCTCGGCGCGGTGCTCGCCGCCTTGTTCGGGCTGATGGACCTGCTCGCCATCCCGCGTGGCACGAAGGCCTTCCGCACCGGGCTGATGCACATGACGCTCAACCTCGTTGTGGTCGTGCTGTTCGTCATCGGCTTCGCCGTCCGCGCGTCGCAGGGTTCGCAGGAGGCCAGCACCACCGGCTTCATCCTCAGCCTGGTCGGGCTGGCGCTGGTCAGCGTCTCAGGAGGGCTCGGCGGCAAGCTCGCCTACCACTACGGCGTCCGCGTCGCCAGCGAGGACATCCAGAGCGAAGGCTTCCGCTGAACGCCGCTCGACATTCCGAGCGGGCCCGGTCGGAACGCATCGACCGGGTCCTCGTCCCGGCCTTGCGACACATCGTGGTCGAGCGGTTGGTGCACGGCCAGGCGGCCGCCCGCGTGGCGTCGTGGGCGGTGGAGGCGGCGACGCGGTCGCCGACCTCCCGGGGCGCGCCGGACAGGTCCTCGCCGCCGTCCAGGACGGACACGTGCAGGTCACAGCCCGTGTGGAGGGCCTCCCGGATGCCATCTCGAGGCTCGAGGGCATGGTCGACCGGCTGGCCGCGGCCGTGCTCGTCGCCGCGGGCATCATCGGCACCGCCGTGGTCCTCGAGGTCTACCGGCCGGCACTCCCGGGGAACATCGGCGGACTGCCGTGGCTGCTGGCGGGCGTCGTGCTCACGTTCTTCGTTCGTGCCGTCTCCCGGCGCATCCGACGCGTGCGGGCCCGGAAGGAGTGAGCGCCGAGAACCCGCGGTGACGACGGCTCGACCCGGGGTCGGGTACTTGCGCGATCGGGTCGACCTGGCGTAGGCACGGCGTCGGTACGTCCTACCGCTGGGGAGGCGTCCGATGGTCACCCGTGACGTGCAGTCCGACCCAGATCCGTACGGCGCCGCCGAGACGCTGGGCACGACCGGCCGGACCCGTGTGACCCGGGTCGTCCTGCCGGGACGTACCGTTGTGCGCAAGGAGTTCCTGGGGCCGGAGGCGGAGCGCCGGCTGCGGCTCGAGCTGGCGATGCTGGAGCGGGTGCGCGGGGTTCCGGGGGTCGTTCAGCTGGTGGACGAGCCGCAATACCGGGGCTCGGTCGTGCTGGCCGACCTGGGCGGCACGAGCCTGGCCGATGTGGCGACGCCGCTGGACCTCGACGTCCTGGTCGGGCTGGCGTCGGCGCTGGCCCGGGCGGTGGCGGGGATGCACCGCCGGGGTGTGCTGCACCGGGACATCGCGCCGGCCAACATCGTGGTGTCCGGGGACGGCGCGCCGGCTCTGGTGGGGTTCGGTTCGGCGATGTCGCTGGCCGAGATCCGTCCGGAGTTCTTGCACCACACCGAGATCACCGGCACGCTGGCGTATCTGGCGCCGGAGCAGACCGGGCGCACCGGTCGCTCCGTCGACCAGCGCGCCGACCTGTACGCGGTGGGCGCGACGCTGTACGAGCTGGCCACGGGCCGGCCGCCGTTCGGTTCCGGCGATCCGCTGCGGCTGATCCATGATCACCTGGCCCGGGTGCCGGCGCCGCCGGCGGAGGTGAACCCGGCCCTGCCGGCGCCGCTGTCGGAGATCATCCTGCATCTGCTGGAGAAGGAGCCGGACCGCCGCTACCAGTCGGCGGAGGGCCTGCTCCACGACCTGGAGCGGCTCAGCGCCGGCCCGGGCCCGCTGCGGGTCGGCGAGCACGACGCCCCGCTGCGGTTGCTGCCACCGTCGCAGCTGGTGGGCCGGGACGCCGAGGTGGACGCGCTGCAGGTGGCGTTCGCGGATGCGCTGGCCGGACGGTGCCGGGCGGTGCTGGTCGGCGGCGCGCCCGGGGTGGGCAAGACCGCCCTGGTCGACGCGCTGCGGCCGGTGGTGACCCGTGCCGGCGGCTGGTTCGTCGCCGGGAAGTTCGACCAGCACCGGCGGGACGTGGAGGCCAGCGGGGTCTATCAAGTGTTCCGCACGCTGAGCCGGCTGCTGCTGGCCGAGCCGGAGGACGAGCTGGCCGCGATCCGGGACCGGATCCGGGCGGCACTCGGCCCCAACGCCGGCCTGATGGCCGCGGTGCTCCCGGAGTACGCCGCACTGCTCGCCGTGCCGCCCGACCCCGGGGACCCCCTCACCGCGCAGGCGCGGGGACAGCGCAACGGCGTGCAGATCCTGCGATCGGTCGCGTCGCCCGGTCGACCGATCGTGCTGTTCCTCGACGACCTGCAGTGGGCCGGACGCACCCCGCTGGGCTTCATCGACCTGCTGCTCGAGGAGGACCCGATCGAGGGCCTGCTGCTGGTGGGCTCCCACCGCGAGCACGACCGCACCGGTGCGGATCCGCTGGCCGCTCCCTTGTCCCGCTGGCGGGAGCAGGCCGGCGTGCGGCACCTGCGACTGGACAACCTGTCCGGGTCGAGCCTGGTCACCATGGTCGCCGAGATGCTGCACCTGGACCCCGCCGCGGTGGCGGACCTGGTGGCGGTCATCGAACCGCACACCTCCGGGAATCCGTACGAGACCGTGGAACTGCTCAACGGCCTGCGCCGCGACGGCGTGCTCACCGCGACGGCATCGGACTGGCGCTGGGACCCGGCCGCGGTGCGCCTGCGCCTGAACCGCCCCGAGGCCGGCAGCCTGGCACTGCCGGGTGCGGCCCTGCCGGCGCGCTCCCGGCAGCTGGTGGAGGCGATGGCCTGCCTGGGCGAGCGGGCCACGGTGACCGTGCTGCAGACGGCGACCGGCGCACCGGCCCAGGTCGTCCGACAGCTACTGGCGCCGGCCTTCGACGAGGGCGTCCTGGTGGTCGAACCCGGTGCCGACGATGCGGTGCGGTTCCGCCACGACCGCATCCACGAGGCGATCCTGCGCGGGCTGGACACCTCCCGGCGACGGCAGTTGCAGCTGGCCATGGCCCGGCGGCTGGCCGGGGAGCCTGCGCTCTCCGCGGTCGCCGCCGAGCAGTACCTGGCCGTGGCCGACGCGATCGACGACCCGGCCGAACGGCAGCGGGCGGAAGAACTGTTGCGCGGCGCGGCCGCCCACGCCCGGGCGGTCACCGATCACGCGTTGGTCAGCACGCTGCTGGGCGCGGCACTGCGCCTCGTCGACCGGCACCGGACGGCCGCGCTGGTCGAGATCCACCTCGAACGGCAGAGCGCCCTGTACAGCCTGGGCCGCCTGGAGGAGGCGGACGAGGATTACCGGGCCGTCATGGAGCTGGGTCCCACCGCCGCGCAGCGCGCGGACGCGACCGCGATCCAGGTTCGCAGCCTGACCAACCGGAACCGGTTCGCGGACGCCGTCACGCTGGGCGTCGACCTGCTAAGAGAGCTGGGCATCGCCGTTCCGGCGGAGCGTTCCCCGGCCGAGATCGAGCACCAGATCAGCCACCTGTACCGGTGGCTGGACCACACCGACACCGACGACGAGCTGGCCCGTCCGGAGATCACCGACCCGACGCTGCTCGCCACCGCCCGGCTGATCGCGGCCCTCGTTCCGGTGGCTTACTTCGTCCCCGACTTTCCCCTGTTCCTGTGGCTGACCCTGGAGGGACCGCGGATCTGGCTCGAGCACGGCCCGAGTCAGATCCTGATCGGCCTGACCGGCGTCGCGGCCAACGCCGCCACCGCCCAGCACGGCGAGAACTACGCCGGGGGATACCGGGCCCTGCGGCGGGTCATCGCCGTGGGCGAGGCCCGCGCCTACGAGCCGGAGACCTCGCTGGTGCGCTCGGCGTTCGCCAGCGTCGCGTGCTGCTGGTTCGAGCCGATCGAGAACGCCGTCCGGGCCGCTCGGGAGGCCCGGCAGGGCCTGATCGCCGGCGGGGACCTGGCCTGGGCCGGATACGCCTGCCAGCCGGCGGTGGCCGGCCTGCTGGAGTGCGCCCCGACGCTGGACGGCTACGTGGCCGAGGTGGACGCCAGCCTGGCGTTCGTGCGCCGTACCGGCAACGAGCAGACCGGCCAGTGGCTCGACAGCCATCGGTGGCTGGCCGAGGTGCTGCGCGGCGACGGCAGCGGCGGTCCGGCGGCCGCCGGTGACCCGATCCCGGTCGACCGGTACGCCGGCAACCCGGCGGCGCTGCTCTACGGGCACATCGCCCGCGCCATCGCCATGGCCGTGTTCGACGACCAGGCGGGTCTGGCGCAGCATGCGGCGGCAGCCATGCATCTGCTCGGGGCCGCCAAAGGGCTCTATCCGACCGCGATCGCCCGTTTGCTGAACGGGCTCGCCCTCGCCGAGCGGGCCCGGGCCGCACCCGCCGCCGAGCGCGGCGAGCTGCTGTCCGAGCTGGACGAGATGACGCGCTGGCTCGCCGCGCGGGCCGCGGACGCACCGGACAACTTCGGGCACCTGCTGCGGTGGCTCGAGGCCGAGCGGGGCTGGGCGGTCGGCGACTTCCGCGCCGCCGTGCTGGCCTTCGACGCCGCACTGCGCGAGGTCACCGGCCGCCGGCGGCCGTGGCACCGGGCGCTGATCACCGAACGGGCCGCGCGGTTCCACCTGGCCCACGGCGCCGACCACGCCGGTCTCGACCTGCTCGCGCAGGCCAGGGAGGCCTACGCCGTCTGGGGCGCCGACGCCAAGGTCGCCCAGCTGGACTGGGCCTACCCCACCCTGCGACCGGGCGGCACGGCGGCCGGTCCCGGGAACCGCTCCGCCGATGCTGCCGGCCGTCCGCCGGTCACCACGGGGACGCTGGACCTGCTGGGCATCCTGTCCGCGTCCCAGGCGCTGAGTTCCGAGACCAGCATCGAGCGCCTGCACGCGCGCGTCGTCGAGGTGCTCAGCGCGATGACCGGTGCCACCGGCGTGCACCTGCTGCTGTGGAGCGACGACCACCAGGACTGGCTGCCCACCCCGGGCGGTCCGGTCGCCCGGCCGGACCGGAAGCTCGACGCGCCGACGTCCGTGCTGCGGTACGTCCAGCGGGTGCGGGAACCGCTGGTCGTGGACGACGCGACCCGCGACGACCGGTTCGCCCGCGACCGCTACTTCACCGGTGTCGCCGGCTGTTCCCTGCTGGCCCTGCCGATCCTGGGCCGCGGCGGCCTGCGGGCGGTGCTGGTGCTGGAGAACCGCCTGATCCGCGGCGCGTTCACCGCCGAGCGGCTCGACGCGGTCAAGCTCATCGCCGCCCAGCTGACGGTCTCCCTCGACAACGCCCAGCTGTACGCGGAACTGACCGCGTCGCGGGCCCGCATCGTCGCCGCGGCCGACCAGACCCGCCGGCGCATCGAACGGGACTTGCACGACGGCGCCCAGCAGCGGCTGGCCAACCTCGCGCTACAGGCCCGCTTGGCCCAGGAGGCCGTACCGGGATCCGGCGAGCTGGCGGCGCGGCTGGACGCCGTGGTCGCCGAGGCGAACAGGGCGTTGGTCGAGCTGCGCGAGATCGCCCGCGGCATCCACCCCGCCGCGCTGACCGAGGGAGGGCTGCGCCCGGCGCTCGGGGCGCTGGCCCGGCGCTCCACCGTCCCGGTCGACCTGCGGCTGCGGGTCGACGGGCGGCTGCCGGAGCCGGTCGAGGTCGCCACCTACTTCGCGGTCGCGGAGGCGCTGACGAACACGGCCAAACATGCCGACGCCACCGCCGTCACCGTCACCGTCGCCGTCGACGTCGACGTGGACGACTCCGTGCTGCGGATCCGGGTGAGCGATGACGGCCGCGGCGGCGCCGACCCCGCCGGCGGATCGGGCCTGCTCGGGCTCCAGGACCGGGTCGAGGCACTCGGCGGCCGGTTCTCGGTGCGCACCGCCCCCGACGCCGGCACCACCGTGGAGGCCGAGCTCCCACTGAGCCGTCCCAGCACCGTCCCCGCCTGACCTCCGGCCCCGGGCTGGGCCCGGGCCGGTCAGCGCGGTGCGGATCCGGTTGCGGCGCCGACCTCGGCATCTGCCGACCGCTCTTTCGCCTCCGGGGCCGGCGGGAGCGGCTCGGGCTGCCGCCGGTCAGCCCGTGCGACGGGCCCGGACCAGCGCCGCGACCCGGGCGCCGGCCAGCGCGAGGCCGGTGACCGCGCCGACGCCGAGCCACACCAGGGCGTCCGGCATCGCCAGCAGCAGCTGCGGCCAGGTGAACCGGCGGCCGACGAACCTCAGCACCAGCGCCGGCGTCGCGGCGAGCACGCCGGCCGGCAGCACCAGCCAGACCAGGTTCGGCGCGAGCCGCCACCAGGACGTGCCGGACCGCCGCTCCACCCACCCGCGCAGCCGCAGCGCCGCCCGGCCGCGCAGCACGACGGTGCCGACCGTGAGCACGCCGGACAGCACGGCGACGACCAGCGTGCGCGGGAAGGTGCCGCCGGGGTCCTCACCGGTGAGCGCGGCGGCGACCGCGTTCTCCACTCCGGCGGTGTCGGCCAGGGCGGAATTGCCGTTGTAGAGCAGCGCGAGCCCGTACCCGGTGGCGGGCAGCAGCACCTGGTCCGCGCTGAACGTGGCGAGCACCCCGAAGTGCTGCAACCGCGGCGGTCCGGTCGCCGGGTCCGATCGGGTCCAGCCCATCGCGTACGTGGTGTCGATCCCGGCCGGCGGCGTCTGCATGGTCCTCAGCGACGCCGCGCCGACGATCCGGGGCCCGGCGCCGGACTGGGCGATCAGCCAGTGGGCCATGTCCCCGGCGGTGGAGACCACGCCGCCGGAGCCGCCGACGAAGCCGTGGAGCTCCTGCTTCGCCACCGGGACGCCGAACAGGAGGATGTGCCCCCGGGCGAGGTCGGGAGCGGCGTCCGGCGCCTGCTGGGCCGTTGCCGTGGTCACCGTGCGGGTCATGCCGAGCGGGTCGAGCACCCCCCGCCGGAGGTGCTCGGCGAACGGGACGCCGACCACGACCTCGACCATCCGCGCGAGGATCTGGTAGTTGGCGTCGACGTAGTGGAACCGCGTGCCCGGTGTCGAGACCGTCCGGGACGTCCGCAGGCCCGCGATCCGGTCCGCCAGGGTGGTGGTCGTCCAGCCGTCGTCGGCGATGCCGGCGTCGGCCAGACCGCTGGTCTGGTTGAGCAGCTGCCGCACGGTGATCTTCTCGGCGTCGCCGTCGGCCAGGGTGAACTCCGGGAGGTAGCGCCGGACGGGGGCGTCCAGGTCGATCCGGCCGGCCTCGGCCAGCTGCAGCACCGCGGTCGCGGTGAAGCTCTTGCTCAGCGACGCGATCCGGAACTGGGTGGTGGCGGTGACCGGCCTACCGGCGCCGGCCGTCCCGTACCCCTTGACCAGGACCACCTGGGACCCGCGCGTCACCACGAGCGCCATCCCGGGCAGCCGGGTCGCCGCGAACGCCTCCGCCGCCGCCCGGTCCACCGCCGCCACGTCCACCGCCGCCACGTCGACCGCCGCCGCTTCCACCTCCGCCGCGCCTGCCGCACGCACCGGCGACACCGCGCCCAGTACGAGCCACGCAACACAGCCCGCCAGCACCGCGAATCGGGTCCTCGGCCGCACCGGTGGATTCCCCCTCTCGTCTCCGTCACGAACGGCTGGTAGGTGATGGTCGTTTCGATCCGCTCCGGCGTAGCCGCCATCGACGATCAGGATCATGGAGGATCTTCCGCATGACACGACCCTCCCTCCGGCGCCGGCACACCGGCGTCGGCCGGCAGAACGGTCCGGGCTCATCCCAGAGCACGACGAGGTGAGGTGCGACGGCGGTAGCAGGCGACCTCCGTTTCGCCGCCGTTGCTGCGTTCACTGGCGACACTCCGGCCACGTGCAACAAGGCGCCGCGCCGCCTCAGGCGGTGAAGGACTGGGGGCCGAAGCGGCCCCAGGCCACGAGGGCAGCCATGGCGAGGAGGGCCCGGCTCCTAGGCAGCCAGCGAGGTCGTGGAGCGGGTCACGGGACGAGCCAGGGCCGGTCGGGTCGCTCGAGCAGTCGGAGCCCGGCTGGAGACAGGCCCAGCATGCCTGGACGGCGCGGCCCGGTGCGGTCGGCCAGCCGCGGCGCCACAATGCAGGACCTGAATCGCCGATGGGTGGAGAACCTGACCAACGGCGTCGGCGGCTGACGTGGCTGGAGGAGGCTCACCGGTGGACGAGCGGGTCCCGTTCCGGCACGTCGACGTCTTCGCCGACGAGCCGTACCGGGGCAACGGGCTCATTGTCATGTTCTGCCGGACGCTCGACTACACGGTCGGCCAGCTGCGAACTGTGGCGGAGGAGATGAGGCAGTTCGAGACCATCTTCGTAGGAACCGACGGCGACTCGCGCGCCGTCGCTGCGCGTATCTTCACTGTCGAGGAGGAACTGCCCTTCGCCGGGCATCCTGTCATCGGCGCCGCGAGCGCCCTGCACGAGCGCCTCGCCCCCGACAGCGACAGCATCGAGTGGACCTTCGTCATCGCCGGCCGGTCGGTCCCGGTGGTGAGCCGACGGGATACCGAATACTTCTCGGCGATCATGGATCAGGGCCGCCCCGTGTTCGCCGCCACGGTCGACCACCTGCGCCACCAGTTCGCCGGCGCGCTCAACCTCGCGCCCGAACACCTCGCGCCGCTGCCGCTGCAGGTCGTCTCGACCGGGCTGCCCTACCTGATCGTGCCGGTGACCGCGGATGGGCTGCGTCGGGCCCGCATCATCGCCCCGACCTTCGATCAGCAGCTCGCCGACGTCGGTGCGAAGTTCGTCTACGTCCTGGACACGCAGCGCCGCGAAGGGCGGACGTGGGACAACGCCGGTGCCGTGGAGGACGTCGCCACCGGCAGCGCCGCCGGACCCGCCGCCGCCTACCTGCACGAGCGCGCCCTCCTCGGCCGGGACGAGCCGCTGCACCTCCGGCAGGGCAGGTTCCTCGGCCGGTCCAGCACGATCACGGTCACCAGCGACTACCAGGGACACCTGTGGGTGGGCGGCCCGGTCCGCCCCGTCGCCGGCGGCCAGCTCGACGCCGTCCCGAGGTGGTCCGCCTGACCGCGCCACCACAGGCCATCGCGGGTGGCAGAACCTGACCGTGCCGGGTGAGCTGCGCGTAGCTGACCGACCGCCTCGGCGAGCGCGGTCACCGGCAACTGCGCAGGCTGTGATGAGCGGTTGCCGCTGGTGCGGAGAT
This sequence comes from Mycobacteriales bacterium, assembly GCA_036519715.1. GTDB lineage: Bacteria > Actinomycetota > Actinomycetes > Mycobacteriales > CADCTP01 > CADCTP01. The sequence continues at coordinate 75,305 of DATDKW010000340.1, read as the reverse complement.
TCCGAGGATGTGACGGACGATGGTCCGTCCGGGTGATGCTGCACGAGGTCGGCGGCGGGATCGTGGCCGCATGCACGCGATCCGCGGCGCGCACGCCTTCGACGGCACTCGGTTCCTGCCCGGCGGTGCCACCGTGCTCCTCGACGGAGGCCGGATCGTCGGCGTCGAGAGCGGTCACCTCGACCTGCCCGACCGCGTCGGGGTGACCGAGTACGCCGGCACCGTGCTGCCCGGGCTGATCGACTGCCACAGCCACCTGGTGGCGGACGCCACGTTCGGAGGGCTGGAGCGCGCCGGAGCGATGCCCGACGAGGCGATCGAGCGGGTCATCACGGCCTCGCTGCGTGCTCACGCGGCGGCCGGGGTGACGACCGTCCGGGACCTCGGCGACCGCGACTACCTCACCCTCGCCTTCCGGGACCGCCCCGGCCTGCCCCGGGTCGTCGCGTCGGGGCCGCCGCTCACGACCGCCGGCGGGCACTGCCACTTCCTCGGCGGAGCGGTGGACGGCGACCTGCGCGCGGCGGTCGCCGAGCGCGCCGAGCGCGGCGTCGACGTCGTCAAGGTGATGGCCTCGGGCGGGTTCGCGACACCCGGCACCGACCAGCTGGGCGCCCAGTTCACCAGCGCCGAACTCACGGCGCTGGTCGACGAGGCGCACGGCGCCGGCCTCCCCGTCGTGGCGCACGCCCATTCACTCGTCGGCATGCAGAACGCTCTGGCGGCCGGCGTCGACGGGATCGAGCACTTCACCGGTCTCACCGCCGACGGTCCGCGGATCGACGACGACCTGCTGGACGAGGTGGCCCGTCGGGGCATGTACGTCGACCTCACCATGGGCAACGACCGCACCCTGCACGCACTGATGCCCGCACCGCCGCCGCCGCTCGCGGAACTCATGGCGCGGCTAGGAGTCGCTAGCTTCGACGCGTTCTACGTGTCCCGGATAGGCGTGCTCAGCCGGCTGCGCCGGCACGGGGTCGGCGTGGTCACCGGCGTGGACTCCGGAATTGGCCCGACCAAGCGGCACGGCAACGCCTGGCGCACGGTCGGCGAGCTGGTCGAGGCTGGCTACCCCGTTGCCGAGGCTCTCGCGGCCGCGACATCGGTGGCCGCCGACGCGTGCGGGCTCGCGGGTGACACCGGCCGGCTGGCGGCCGGATACGCCGCCGACCTGCTGGTCGTCGACGGCGACCTCGCCCAGGACCTCGCGCCCCTGGCCGCCCCGCGAGAAGTACTCGTCCGCGGAACCCCGGTCGACCTCGCCTAGGAGACCCGAACGATCCGCGCGACTTCTTCAGGGCGGTAGCACGGGTTGGAATCCGCTTGGGGCACGTCACAGATCGTCGCAGGATCACCGCCCGCCGTGAGTGAGGTGGGCGGCCGGCTGCGACGAGGTGATCGGGTAGGGCATCATCTGGGCCCGACCGGAGCGTCTCTCGGCCGGTCTCGCCGCACCACCTCCCGAGAGGATCTCCGTGCGCCGGTCGCTCGCGCTCCTGGTCTCCGCGTCACTCGCCGCCGGCGCCGCCGCCGTCGCGGTCACCGTGTTGGGCCCCAGCTCGCGCGCCGGCGCGGTGGAGGACTACCCGGCGCCGGCGGACGGCACCTTCACGCTGACCGGACACGGCAACGGGCACGGCATCGGCCTGTCCCAGTACGGCGCGCGCAACGCGGCTGCCCTGGGCCGTACCGGCGCCCAGATCCTGGACTTCTACTACCCGGGCACCACCACGGTCGCCGACCCGGCCGGCTCGGCGATCCGGGTCCGGCTGATGGCCGCGGCGGCGTCGGCGGTGCCGGTGCAGGGCGCCGCCGGGCTCGCCGTCCGGGATGCGGCCAGCGGCCAGGTCACCGCGCTGCCCGACCCGGCCGCCCGCTACCGGATCGTCGCCGACCCGACCGCCCTGCGGGTGCAGTCCTCGACCGACGGCGGCGCCACCTGGAGCTCGGCCGCGCTCGCCTCCGGGGTCGGGCCGCTGGTCTTCCAGGGCGTGCCGGAGCTGCGGCTCTACCTGCCGGACGGCACCTCCCGCGGCTACGAGGGCACGATCGCCGGAGTCCGGTCCGGCGACTCGACGCTCTACACGGTCAACACCGTCGGGATCGACGCGTACCTGGCCGGGGTGCTCGGGCGGGAGATGCCGTCGAGCTGGCCGGCGGCCGCGTTGCGGGCGCAGGCGGTCGCGGCCCGGACGTACGCGGCGTTCGAGCGGGCGGCCCATGCGGCGTCGGCCTGGGACCTCTGCGACACCACGCAGTGCCAGGTCTACGGCGGCCGGCGGCTGTACTCCGGCGGGACCGTGACCGACCTGCAGCCGGTGACCGTGCTGCAGGCCGTGGCGCAGACCGCCCGGCAGGTCCGCACGTCCGGCGGGGCGCCGATCTTCGCCCAGTTCAGCGCCAGCAACGGCGGCTGGACGGTGGCCGACACCCGGTTCGGCTACCTGCCGGCCAAGGCGGACCCGTACGACCTGACCAGCAACCCGTACGGGACATGGACGAAGTCGTTGACCGTGGCGCGGCTGGCCGAGTGCTACCCGGCGGCGGGCACCGTGCAGCGGATCAGCGTGATGAGCCGGGACGGGCACGGCGACTGGGGCGGCCGGCTGCTCGGCGTCCGGCTGACCGGCCGCACCGCCGCCGGCGCCACGGTGAGCCTGGACGTGACCGGCTCGTCGCTGCGGTCCTGCGCCGGCATGTTGACCACCTACGCCACGGTCACGTCGGGCCTGCGCGTGACGGTCACGCCGACGGCGGTGCGCAATCCCGACGGCAGCATCGACCTGTTCGCCCGCGGACCGGCCGGCGACCTCCGGCACCGGCGGTACCTGCCCGGCGCCGGCTGGCAGGGCTGGCAGTCGCACGGCGGCCAGATCGTCGGTGCCCCGACGGTCGAGCGCGACGCCGACGGCAGCCTGGCGGTGTGGGCCCGCGACGGCCGCAACCAGCTGGTGGGCGGCGTGTGGAAGGCAGGCAGCTGGCAGGGCTGGACCTCGTACGGCGGGTCGATCAGCAGCCGGCCGTCGCCCGCGGTGCTGCCGGACGGCAGCCGCTACGTGGTGGCCCGGGGGTCGGACGCCCGGCTGCAGTACGCGAGCTGGACCGCGGCGGGCGCGTTCACCGGCTGGCACGACCTGGGTGGCCTGCTCGACCCGGCCGGTCCGTCGGTGGCGGCCACCGGACCCGGCAGCCTGGTGGTGGCGGTGGTCGGCGGTCGTGGCCAGATCTACGTCAAGTCGATGACCAACGGAGCGTGGGGGTCGGCGTTCGCGCCGATCGGCGGCGCCACCGCGTCCGACGTCGCGGTCGCCGCGCCCGCGCCCGGGGTGATCGACGTCTACCTGCGGACGGCCGACGGCACGCAGGCGATGCACACCCGCCGCGCCGTGAACCGGGTCTGGGGCGCCTGGCAGAACCTCGGCGGAGGCCTGGCCGACGGTCCCTGGGCCGACGTGGTCGAGGGCGCCGGGCGCACCGAGATCTGGGTCGCCGGCACCAACGGGGCCATCTACCTGCGCAAGCGCAGCACCACGTGGGGCCCGTACGAACGTCAGCCCGCCTAGACCGGAGTCAGGGGTAGGTCAGGCCGAAACCGTACGGGAAGAGGGGATCGTAGCTGGCGTCGCCGACGTTGATCGGGATCTGCGTCGCCGTCCGCGGCCAGGTCATCGGCAGCGTGCCCGTGGGCTTGTAGTCCCCGAAGAGAACGTCGGCGACGCCGGCTCCCTCCGTGCCGGGCAACCAGCCGGCGACGAATCCACGCCAGTCGGCCAGCTGACTGGTGATGACCAGGGGCCGGCCGCTGACGAGCACGACGACCGTCGGGATGCCCGCGCGCTTGAGGTTGCTCAGCACACCGAGGTCGGTCCGGTCCAGTCCCATGCCGTCGGTGCGGTCCCCCTGGCCCTCGGCGTAGGGGGTCTCGCCGATGACCGCGATCGCGACGTCGTTGCCGGCCGGCTTCCGCGCACCCACGTCGTACGTGACCGTCGTCGTGGGGGACACCGCGGCCCGGATGCCCTGGAGCACAGTGGTGCCGGGAGTGATCGCCCCGCTCGAGCCCTGCCAGCTGATCGTCCACCCACCGGACTGGTTGCCGATGTTGTCGGCGCTCTTGCCGGCGACCAGGATCCGCTGGCCCGACTTCGGGAGCGGGAGGATGCCGTCGTTCTTCAGCAGCACCTGCGATTCCCGTACGGCCTGGCGGGCCAGGGCGCGGTGGGCAGCTGAGCCGACCGTCGGGGTGAAGGTGCGGTCGGTCAGCGGCCGTTCGAAGAGCCCCAGCTGGAACTTCTTGGTGAGGATGCGCGAGACGGCGTCGTCGATGCGGCTCAACGGCACGGTTCCGGCCTGGACCTCGGTGCGCAGCGTGGCGATGAAGCCCTTGTAGTCGTGCGGCACCATGATCATGTCGATCCCCGCGTTGATCGACGCGCGCACGTCGCCGGCGGAGAACCCGGCAGCTCCGTCGATCTGGTCGATGCCCTGCCAGTCCGACACGACGAAGCCGGCGAACCCGAGCTCGCCCTTGAGCACGTCGGTGATGAGGTAACGGTTGCCGTGCATCTTCACGCCGTTCCAGCTCGAGTACGAGATCATCACGGAGCCGACGTTCTTCTGCACCGCCGTGACGAACGGCGCCAGGTGGATGCGGCGCAGGTCCGCCTCCGAGAGCACGGTGTTGCCCTGGTCGTCGCCGCCGGTGGTGCCGCCGTCGCCGACGTAGTGCTTGGCGGTGGCGAGGATGGACGAGCCGGTGCCGCCCAGCGTGCTGCCCTGGAACCCGGTGATGACCGTGGTGAGCGACTGCGCGACGGCGGGATCCTCGCCGAAGCTCTCGTACGTCCGGCCCCACCGCTCGTTGCGGGCGACGCACAGGCAGGGTGCGAAGGTCCAGTCGATGCCGGTGCCGGCGACCTCCTCGGCGGTGGCCTGCCCGACCTGTTGCACCAGCGCCGGGTCGCGGGTGGCACCGAGGCCGATGTTGTGCGGGAAGATCGTGGCGCCGCGGACATTGTTGTCGCCATGGACGGCATCGATGCCGTAGATCAGCGGAATACCCAGCCGGTTGGTCAGGGCCGCCCGCTGGAAGGTGTCGTACATGTCGGCCCAGCCGGTGGCCGTGTTGGTGGCCGGCGCCGACCCTCCGCCGGAGAGCAACGAGCCCAGGCCGTACGCGGCGATGTCCGCGGTCGTGACGTCGGCTCGCTCGGCCTGCGTCATCTGGCCGATCTTCTCGTCGAGGGTCATCCGGCCGAGGAGGTCCGCCACCCTGGCCGACACGGGTTGGGTCGGATCCTTGTAGATCTCGCCGGCGCCCTGGGCGATGCCGGACGGGATCGTGATCGCGGCGGCGAGGAGGCAGGACACACCGAGCACGCGGGCGGCCCGGATCGAGGGGCGGGTCCGGATCACGGTCAGCAGCCTCCTCGAGGTCGCGCCGCGACAGTGGAGCGACCGCATGTCGGAGGCGTTCCCCCGGATCTCAGGCAGCGCCTCGGGTGTCACGGCCAGCATCCGGCTGATTACTACACAGTGTCAATCGGCTCTCCGCTCGTCCCCGTGACCCGGCTGGTTCAGCCGAGGCCGAGCCCCGCCCTGCTCAGGGTCGAGAGCACCTGCTGCTGGTAGTAGACCGGGCCGCCCTCGTCCGCCACCACGGCCGACGGGTAGTGGGTGGACACCGACAGCACGTAGACGTTCCCGGCCGTGACGGCCAGACCGAAGTAGTCGCCGATGAAGGACAGCCCGCACGGGTCGTCGTGGCTGGCACACGCCATCTGCCCGATGCCGTCCACGTGCTGCGCCGGGTTCTCCGGGTCCCAGGTGTAGGCGGAGGCGCGGACGTTCGGTCCGACCCGGGCCGCTCCCCGGCCGGCGTCCCGGTAGACCTGGACCGTGACGTCGATGCAGAAGTTCGTGCGGCCCCGGTCCGCGGGGAGCACGCTCGGATCGTCCGGACACGCAGCCCGGCGATCGTAGAAGGCCACTGCGACCGCGCCGCCGGGACCCTCCGCGACCGACGGCTGGAACTGGTCCGTCGCGGCCGGGCTCGCGTTGTCGTTGACCCGCACCGGCGCGGTCCAGGTCGCTCCCCGGTCGGTCGACTGCGTGAAGTAGACGTCGAACTGCGACCCGTCCCAGTCCTCGTACGTCAGGTACAGGTGGCCGGGGTACGTCCGGCTCGCGGTGAAGCTCTCCACGATGCCGTCGCGGAAGCTGGTGTTCGGCAGCGCCGCCGACGGCAGGGTCCCGACGTCCCGGACGGCCGCCACGAACGGGCTCCAGGTGCGGCCGTCGTCGGAGGAGCGGGCGACGTAGATCGAGGACGCCGCGCCGTTCGGCGGGAACGACACCACCGACACGTAGACGGTGCCCGCCGCGTCGACGGCCGGGTAGACGTAGGTCACGGCCGGGCCGACCTGCGCCGGGGCACTGAGCGTGAAGGCCCGGTCGAAGGTCCGCCCGCGGTCCCGGGAGACCGCCATCCGGACCTTGGTCGCCGAGCCGTTGAAGACCGCCCACGCCGCGTACACGTGGTCGGCGTAGCGGTGGCCGGGGATGTCGTTGACCGCCACCCACTGCTTGTCCTCGACATGCCCGGCCTGCTTGCTCGACGCGTTCGGTGACTGCTCCAGCGGCCGGCCGCTGTTGCCGGTGACCCAGTGCCGGCCGAGGTCGTCGCTGTAGGAGAGCATGACCGCGGCGTTCGGGTGCAGGTTCTGCCAGTAGGCGTTGAACGGCAGCGTCACCTGGTAGGCACGTCCCCTCGTGTCGAAGGCGACGTTCGGGTCGGTGTTGTGGGTCCAGCTCGGCGGCATCGCCTGGGTGCCGACCGTCGTGCACTCATAGCCCTGCACCTGGTTGTTGCCGGCCACCGTGCCGCCCGGGATCGAGTACGACCCGAGGTGGAAGTTGTAGAACGTGCTGTACCGGTCGAAGAAGAACTTCGACGTCCCCACCAGGTCCTCGGTCCCCCGCCTGGCCGCGATCCAGGACTCGGACCGGTTGGAGTTCATCATCCCCGGGCCGCACCGGCCGGGGACGTACACCCCGTCCGGCGTGTGGTACCCGCCGCCCGCCACCGGCGAGCTCGCCACCTGGTGGGTGACGGGCACCGCCCGCTGCCAGAGCGAGGCGGGCTGGGCGGCCGCCGTACCGGCGGCGGACACGAGAGTCAGCACCGCCAGAATCGCTGTTCCGGTGAACGGACGAACTCCGCGCATGGCACACCCCCACCGGCCCTGCGCTCTCCCGCGTCTCTTGTACGCCTTCCGCGGCCGGCCCACCAGCCCTTCTTCGAGATCGCAGCCGAATTATCCGCCCGATCTCCGTCGCGGCGCCGGCGCTATCTCCGGTCCTCGTTCAACATATGCGGCTATCTCGGGTGCCGGACGTCGGGCTGACCGTCCTCGGCCGCTCGGCGCGAAGATCGATCTCGAAGGGAGGGTCAACGGTATTCGTAACAAAACGAGCGCCCTCACCTTCTGCCGTCCTGAGTGTGGCGCCAAAAGGTCTCTCCGGCGCCGGAACCACCTCGCACGTCGGTATTACGGCGGGCCGTCGGTGCTCTATGTGTGTGGACGCCACTGCCGGCCGGCTCACCAGGCGTCGGAAGGCCGGGGACCCGAGCGGCCCCGGCCCGGTCCGACCGGAGGGATGCCGCCGCATGTCCGAGCCCAGATCGTCCACCCTCCCGCACGCTGCCCCCGGCCGGGCGACAGCTGCGGTCGAGATGCCCGCGGCCTTGTACCGGCGCCTGCTGCGCCGAGCGCAGGCGTTCCACGCGGCGGGCTTGAAAGGATTCGGCCTCTTCGTGGGTGACCCCACGGCGCCGGGCCATCCCTTCCGGCCGGTCGACGTCGTGGTGTTCGACCCGTGCCGGAACCGGCGTAACGAGCCGGTCAACCAGGCCGCGTTCCATGCGCAGGGGACGTACTTCCGGCAGTTCGACGACGCCGGGTTCGTCGCCGACCCCGCCGACCTGCTGCGGGCGTGGCGGACGATCGAGGCCGCCGGGCTGGAGGCGATCGCCCCCTTCCACGTCCACCGGCGGCAGCCGGCGAACTTCTCCGTCATCGACTACCGGTTGCACAACCCCGCGTTCGCCTGGCACCTGATCATCTCGCTCCGCGACCCCTCCAGGCCGGTCGTCCAACCGTTCCGGGTGTCCAAGGAGGCCTCCGAGTTCGGGATCGACGAGCGGGACGACCGGGAAGGCAGCGAGCAGGCGTACGCCGGACCCGAGGTCCGTCCCCTCGCCCTGCACCTCACCGGAAGCGCCAGGCGGCGCCCGGCGCTCCAGCGGTCGTTCCATCCCGTCCGGACGCCCCGCCGCCCACAGGGTCAACCGACTCGGTGACGGGCCGGGATGGTGGGCGGGACCTGCGGCGGACCGACTGTGTCGGCGGATGCGGCGGTACGGTTGGCCGGTGGCCGGCAACTGCTGCGATCCACGAGGCTGCGACCGGTTCTTCAGCGCCCGCTTCGCACGGCGGAGGGCGGCGCGGTACCGCCGCCGGGGCCTGGACCCGACCGCAACCCGCATGGTCGACTTCCTGGCGCAGCGCGGCATCGCCGGTGCCAGGGTGCTGGAGATCGGTGGCGGGGTCGGCGAGATCCACCTCGAGCTGCTCCGGCGAGGCGCCGCCAACGCGGTCAACCTGGAGCTGTCGCCGGCCTACGAGACCGAGGCGCAGCGCCTGCTGCACGCCGCCGGTCTGGATGGCCGGGTCGAGCGGCGACTGCACGACATCGCGACGGATCCTGACGGTGTCCAGCCGGCCGACGTGGTCGTGCTGCACCGGGTCGTCTGCTGCTACCCCGACTACCAGCGATTGCTGACGGCGGCCGCCGACCACGCCCGTCGCCTGCTGGTCTTCAGCTATCCCTCGGCCGGCGCCACCGGGCGCGCCATCATCGCCGCGGAGAACCTGACCTTCCGATTGCGCCGCATGGAGTTCCGGGTGTTCGCGCACCCGCCGGAGCGGATGCTCGCCGTGCTCGGCGACCGAGGGCTGCACGCCACCCTCGCCCATCCCGCGACGGCATGGCAGGTCGCCGGACTCGAACGGTGACAGGGCGAGGCGCGCCACCGCTGGTTCGTTGAGCGCGTATTCGGCCTCTGCACGAGCATCCCCTCATGCGACCCGCCTCGGCCGGGACAACAGGCCGAGGCGGGTGCTGCCGAGACAATTGCCCAACTCCTTGCGACAGCAAACAACGGACGGCGGCGACGTCTCGCCGGTTCCGGGAACCGGGCGCGCCCGCCGGTCGGCGGTGGTCAGCTGAAGTCCCGCTCGCCGACGACGTAGTCCCGCAGCGCGGCGTACGCCGACTCGGCGTCGTCCACGCACAGGACCGCGTAGAACTCCTGCGGTGAGACCTGGACCGGAAGCAGCAGCTCGAGGTTCACACCGGCGTCGGCGAGCCGGCGGAAGGCCACAGCCCCGGTGCCGGGCAGGTTGTCCATCCGTACGGTGACAGCTGGCCGCTCCCGGAAATCGATGCCCGCCTCGTCCAGCGCCGTGCGGGCGGCCTGCTCGTCGTCGACCACGAAGGCGACGGTGCCCCGGTCGCCGTCCGTCACGGCGGACAGGATCATGTTGATCTTCCCGCCCGCCATGGCCTCACAGAGCCGAGCGAGCTCGCCGGGCCGGCTCTGCATCTCAACGGTGAAGGCACTCAACGTCGTCGCCTCCGTTCACGACCTCGACCGGACCAGTCTCCGGCCCTTTTGCCGGCGCCGGAAGGACCGCACCCGCTCACCGGTCCGCTTCGCCGCCGTCGTCGGTGTCCGCTGCGGACACCCGGTCGGAGATGCGCCCGCCGGCGATGGTCTGCGCCCCGCCGGACAGCGGAGCCTCCGGCACCCGCGTCTCGGGCACCTCCGCCGCCTCCTCCTCCCGCTGCCCGACCACCTGTCCCTCGGTCATGGCCGGGTCGTCGCGTACCTGCTCGACCGGTGCGGTCCGGGCCTTGGACTCCTCCGGCGGTCGGAGCACGCCGTCGTGGGGGGTTCCCGCGGCCGCCGTCTCGACCCCCTCCACCACGTCGGCCCCGCTGCGTTCGTGCGCGGCCGTCCCGTCCGGCTGGTTCTCGGTCATGTCCCGTACCTTCCCTCCCGGATGGCCTCCGCCACCTCGGTCAGCGCGGCCAGGCTGTGGCCGCTGACGAACGCGTCGCAGTAGGGCAGAGCGGCCGCCATGCCGCCGACCAGAGGCTCGTAGCCGGGCGCGGCCTTGCGCGGGTTCACCCAGACGATCCGGTACGCGAGCCGCCGCAACCGGGCCATCTGCTGGGCCACCAGCTCGGGGTCGTCGCCGGCCCATCCGTCGGAGAGGATCACCACCACGGCCCCCCGGGCCACGCCGTGCCGGCCGTGGTCGGTGACGAAGCGGCGCAGGCTCTCGCCGAGACGGGTACCGCCGGCCCAGTCCGGCGCGGCCCGTCCGGCGCGCCGCAACGCGCGGTCCGGGGAGCCACCGCGCAGCGGCCGGGTGAGTCGGGTCAGCCGGGTGGCGAAGACGAACGCCTCGGCCCGGACGTCCGTCACGGTCCGGTGCAGGAGCGCCAGGTAGACCGGCGTGTACGGCTCCATGGAGGCGGACACGTCGCACAGGAGGACCAGCCGCCGAGGCCGGGTCCGACGGCGGCGGCGGACGAGCACGGCCGGGTCGCCCGCGGTGCGGTGGGCGCGGCGGACCGTCCGGCGCAGGTCCAGCCGGTCCCCGCTGCCGCTGGACCGCCGCGTCCGGCGAGTCGTGCGGGTGGGCGTCGCCACGGCCAGGTCGCCCACCAGTCGGCGCACCTCGGCCAGCTCGGCCTCCGACAGCTCGGACAAGGCTGCCGTCCCGAGCCGCTCGGCCGGCGACGCGGCGGCGATCCTCGCCTCCCGGGCCGCCTCACCGTCGTCCTCGGCCGAGCCCGGTTGGCCGAACGCGCCGGCAGGGGCGGCGGCGCCCTCGGCATGGCCGTCGACCGTCGTGACGGACGGCGACCGCCGGGCCGGAGTGCGGACGGGCGGCGCGGCGGCCGCCCCCCGCGAGTCGGCCGGATCCGCCGTCCCGGCGAAGACCACGGCGAAGACCCGGTCGAAGGTCTCCAGGTGCGACCGGTCCGACACCAGCGTCGCCCGGGCGGTGCGGTGGAGCCGGCCCAGGTCCGTCGGGGGGACCAGCTGCAGCGCCCGGGCGAACCGGCCGGCCCGCTCCGGTGTGGCCGGGATCCCGGCCCGGTGCAGGGCGTCGGCGAACGCCGCCGCCAGCGCGGCGGGCACCACCCGGACTTCGGGAGCGGTCACGGCCGTCCGCCCGCTCCCGTGCCCACCAGCCAGTCCAGCCCGTGCTCGCGGACCCGCTGCTGATCCTCCCGGTGTTTCAGCACGGCGCCGAGCGTTGCGTCGGCGGCGGCCGGGTCGAGCCGGTCGACCCGGAGCAGGGTCAGCGCCGCGACCCAGTCGATCGTCTCGGCGATGCCCGGGGGTTTGTCCAGGTCGAGCGTGCGGACCCGGGACACCGCGGCGGCCGCCGCCACCCCGAGCGGTTCGGCGCTGCCCGGCACCCGGCGCCGGACGATCTCGGCGGTCCGCTCCGGCGACGGGTAGTCGATCCAGTGGTAGAGGCAGCGGCGCTTGAGGGCGTCGTGCAGGTCGCGCGTCCGGTTCGAGGTGAGGACGACGACCGGGGGGTGGGTGGCCCGCACCGTCCCGAGCTCGGGGATGGTCACCGCCGACTCGGCCAGCAGCTCGAAGGTGAACGCCTCGAAGTCGTCGTCGGCCCGGTCCAGCTCGTCGATCAGCAGCACCGCCGGCCGCGGTCCGGGGTGCTCCAGGGCGGTCAGCAGCGGCCGGCGCAGCAGGTAGCCCGGGCCGAAGAGGTCGGCCTCGTCCACCGGCTGGTGCCGGGACTCGGCGATGCGGATGCCCAGCAGCTGCCGGGCGTAGTCCCATTCGTAGAGGGCCTCCGCCGCGTCGATGCCCTCGTAGCACTGCAGCCGCACCAGCGGGGTGTCCAGCACCCGCGCGAGCGCCTTGGCGGCCTCGGTCTTGCCCACTCCGGGCTCACCCTCCAGCAGGATCGGCTGCGGCAGCCGGACGGCCAGGAACAGCGACGTCGCCAGCCCGGGGTCGACCAGGTAGCCGGTGTCCTCGAGCGCGGACGCGAGCAGGTCCGGGTCGGGGACCAGGGCCTGGACCCCGGCGTCGGCCCCCGCGCGGACGGCCCCGGCCGGGCCGGCACCGTCAGGAGACAACGCCGTACCGGCCCGGGTCGGCGAGCCAGGCGGAGCGGCAGCCCTCGCCGCAGAAGTACGCCGTCACGCCGTCCCGCTCGGCGGTGAGCGGTGTCCCGCCGGTGGACACGGTCATCCCGCAGACGGGGTCGACCGCGGTGGCGGATGGGCCCGGGCGGCCGGCGGGTCGCGACTCGACCGGCGGCCGCGGCCGGGCCCGCTCGGCCACCAGCTCGGCCAGGATGGACAGCGCGATCTCCGGCGCCGTCCGGGCGCCGATGTCCAGCCCGGCCGGGCTGCGCACCCGGGCCCGTACGGCCGGCTCCACGTCGAGTGTGGACAGCACGGAAGCGGCCCGGATCCGGCTGCCCACCAGCGCCACGTAGGGCACACCGGCATGCAGCGCCGCATCCAGGGCGGCCTGCTCCCCACGACCGTGCGAGGCGACGATCACCGCGGCGTCGTCCGGCGCGCAGTCCGGCGGCTCCCGGCCCGAGGACGAGGTCACGGCGAAGCCCAGCGGTGCCGCGAGCTCGGCCAGCGCCTCCGCGACCGGCGTCTGCCCGACCACCACGATCCGCGGCGCCGGCCGCCGCGGTTCGAGGAAGATCTCCACCGCACCGCCCGACACGCACGGGTTCGTGACCGTCACGGCACCGTCCTCCGTGGACGTCGACGGCGGGCCCGGCACCACCCGCAGCAGCAGCGGCTCCCCGGTACGGATGACCTCCTCGCCGTAGCGCCGGACCGACTCCTCCGTGCAGGCGCCGCCCACGAACCCGTCGATGCGGCCGTCCGCGTGCACGATGGCCGTGTCGCCGGCGTGGGCGCTGGTGGGGTGTTGCGCCCGCACCACCGTCGCCTGCGCGAACGGGACCCGGGCGCGGACCAGTTCCGCCGCCCGGACCGCCAGCTGCTGGCGCATCAGTGCCGGCTCTGGTTGATCACTGTCCACACCCGGCTCGGCGTCGCCGGCATCTCGACGTGTCGCACGCCGAAGGGTTCCAGCGCGTCCACGACGGCGTTGATCACCGCGGGCGGCGAACCGACCGTCGAGGACTCCCCGATCCCCTTGGCGCCGATGGGGTGGTGCGGCGACGGCGTGACCGTGTGGTCGGTCTCCCAGTCGGGCACCTCCATCGCGGTGGGGATGAGGTAGTCCATGAATGACCCGCCGAGGCAGTTGCCGTCCTCGTCGAAGTCGATGATCTCCATGAGGGCCATCCCGACGCCGTCGGTGAGGCCACCGTGGATCTGGCCCTCGATGATCATCTCGTTGATCCGGGTGCCGCAGTCGTCCACCGCGGCGAAGCGCCGGACCTTGACCACCCCGGTGCCCGGGTCGATGTCGACGACGCAGATGTACGCGCCGAACGGGAAGGTCAGGTTCGGCGGGTCGTACGTCAGCACCGCGTCGAGGTTGCCGTCCACGCCCTCGGGCAGCTCGATCGTGCCGTGGGCGGCGAGCGCGATCTCCTGGATCGTCCGGCCCTGCGAGGGGTCGCCCTTGACGAACCAGCGGCCCTTCTCCCACTCCAGGTCCTCCGGGCGGACCTCCAGCATGGCGGCGGCGATGAGCTTCGCCTTGTCGCGCACCTTGCGGGTCACCAGCGCGACCGCGGCGCCGCTGACCGGGGTCGAGCGGCTGCCGTACGTGCCGAGCCCGAACGGCGTCTGGTCGGTGTCGCCGTGGACGACCTCGATGTCCTCCGGCGGGATGCCGATCTCCTCGGCGACGATCTGCGCGAACGTCGTCTCGTGCCCCTGGCCCTGGGTCTGCACGGACAGCCGCACCACCGCCTTGCCGGTCGGGTGCACCCGCAGCTCCGCACCGTCGGCCATGCCCAGCCCGAGGATGTCCATGTGCTTGCGGGGGCCGGCGCCGACGGTCTCGGTGAAGAACGCGATGCCGATGCCCATCAGCTCGCCCCGGGCCCGCTTCTCGGCCTGCTCGCGACGGAGCTCGTCGTAGCCGATCAGGTCCATGCACTTGCGCATGGCCGTCTCGTAGTCGCCGGAGTCGTACTCCCAGCCGGTCTTGTTCTGGTACGGGAACTGCTCGGGCCGGATGAAGTTGCGCAGCCTCAGCTCCGCCGGATCCATCCCGAGCTCGTCGGCGAGCACGTCGACCATCCGCTCGACCAGGTAGACCGCCTCGGTCACCCGGAACGAGCACGCGTACGCCACCCCGCCGGGCGCCTTGTTGGTGTAGACGCCGGTGACCTTGCAGTAGGCCGCTTCGAGGTCGTAGCTGCCGGTGAAGATGTGGAAGAAGCCGGCCGGGTACTTCGTCGGCTGCGCCGTGGCGTTGAAGGCGCCGTGGTCGGCCAGCACGTTCGTCCGGACGCCGAGGATGCGACCGTCCCGGGTCGCGGCGATCTCCCCGTGCATGTGGTAGTCCCGGGCGAAGGACGTGGACATCAGGTTCTCCGAGCGGTCCTCCACCCACTTCACCGGGTGGCCGGTGACGATGGAGCCCACCACCGCGCAGATGTATCCGGGATAGATGCCGACCTTGTTGCCGAAGCCGCCGCCGATGTCCGGCGAGATCACCCTGATCTTGTGCTCGGGGAGGCCGGCGACGAGGGCGTAGAGGGTGCGGTGGGCGTGCGGGGCCTGGGTGGTCTCGTAGAGCGTGAGCTTGCCGTCGATCTGGTCGTAGTCGGCGATGGCGCCGCAGGTCTCCATCGGCGCCGGGTGCACCCGGGGGTAGATCATGTCCTGGGTCACCACGACGTCCGCCCGGGCGAAGACCGCGTCGGTCTCGTCCCGGTCGCCGGCCTCCCAGTCGAAGATGTGGTTGTCGGTGCGGCCCTCGATCTCGTCCCGGATGACCGGCGCGCCCGGGTCCAGCGCCTTCGTGGCGTCGACGACCGGCGGCAGGATCTCGTAGTCGACGTCGATCAGCTCGACGGCGTCGCGGGCCGTGTAGCGGTCGTCGGCGACGACGAAGGCCACCTCCTGACCCTGGAAGCGGACCTTGTCGGTGGCCAGCACCGCCTGCATGTCCGCCGACAGCGTCGGCACCCAGGCCAGGTTGAGCGGCTCCAGGTCCTTGCCGGTGATGACGGCGCGGACGCCCGGGTGCGCGGCCGCCGCGGTGGTGTCGATCGAGCGGATCCGCGCGTGGGCGACCGGTGAGCGCAGGATCGCGCCGTGCAGCATGCCCGGCAGCACGATGTCGTCCAGGTAGCGTCCCTTCCCCCGGACGAAGCGGGGGTCCTCCTTGCGCGAGAGCCGGCCGAAGCCGATCGGGCGCTCCTCGGTCGCCGTCATGACGTCACCTCCACGTCCGCGCCGGCCGGGTGCGCCGCCGCCCACTTCACCGAGCGGACGATGGTGGCGTAGCCGGTGCAGCGGCAGATCTGGCCCGAGATGGCCTCCCGGATCTCCTGTTCGGACGGGTCGGGGTTGCGGTCGAGCAAGGCCCGCGCGGTGAGCATCATCCCGGGGGTGCAGAAGCCGCACTGCAGGCCGTGCTCGGCGATGAAGCCCTGCTGGACGGGGTCGAGCTGGCCGTCGGTGGCCAGACCCTCCACGGTGCGCACCTCGTGCCCACCGGCCATGACGGCGAGGATCGTGCAGGACTTCACCGGCCGCCCGTCGAGCAGCACCACGCAGACGCCGCAGTTGCTGGTGTCGCAGCCCCAGTGCGTGCCGGTCAGGGTGAGCTGCTCGCGCAGGAAGTGGACCAGCAGCATCCGCGGCTCGACGTCCCGGCTCACGGACTCGCCGTTCACGGTCATCGTCACCTGCATGCGCTCAACCCTCCAGTCCGGCGCGGGCGCGCTCGACGGCCCGTCGCAGTGCCCGCGTGGTCAGCTCTCCGGCGAGGTGCCGCTTGTACTCCGCGGAGCCGCGCTGGTCGGCGGTCGGGTCGCAGTCCTCGGCGGCGATGCGGCCGGCCTCGGCGTAGAGCTCCTCGTCCGGGTGCCGGCCGCGCACGGCCTCCTCGGCCCGGCCGACGGTGCCGTCGAGCCGGACCGCTGTCAGCCCGATGCCGGCCCACTCGATGCTGCCGTCCTCGGCCAGCGAGACCGCCGCTCCGGCCGCGGCGATCGCCCAGTCCCCCACCCGTCGCTCGACCTTCTCGTAGGCGCTGCCCGACCGCGGCCGGATCGGCAGCCGGACCTCGGTGAGGATCTCGTGCTGCTCGACGGCGGACTCGTACGGCCCCCGGTGGAACTCTGCGATCGGGACGACCCGCTCGCCGTCGAGGCCCCGGATGACCACCTCCGCACCCAGCACGTCGCACACGGTCGTGGAGTCCTCCGCGGGGTCGGCCTGGCAGAGCGACCCGCCGAGCGTCCCGCGGTTGCGGACCACCGGGTCGGCGATCACCCGCTCGGCGTCGTGGACGATCGGGAACAGGCTCCCGACCTCGGCGGACTCCAGCAACGCCGCGTGCCTCGTCAACGCTCCTATGCGCAGCACGTCGCCGGTGCGGCTGATGAAGTCGAGCTCGGCCAGGTCGTTGATGTCGATGATGACGTCGGGGCGGGCGAGCCTCAGCTTCATCATCGGCAGCAGGCTGTGGCCGCCGGCGATCAGCCGGGCTTCCGGCCCGTGCCGGCTCAGCAACTCCAGTGCCTCGGCGACCGAGGTCGCACGGTCGTACTCACAGACGGCGGGAATCTGCATCGGCGCCCTTCCCGGGGACAGGGGTACAGACGAGGCGGTGGGCGTGCACTCGTCGGCTCCCCCGCAGCCGGCCGCCTCACTCTGACACACCGTCCTGATCTCCGGCAGCCCCGGATCGAGGTACCACGTCGAGTGCCACGAGTACGTAGGGGCAGGCGTCGGTGGTTGAGCGGTTCGGTCAGCGGAGGGAGCGGAAGGCGGCGCGCAGCTCCTCGGCGAACAGCTGCGGCTGCTCCCACGCCGCGAAGTGGCCGCCCCGGTCGACCTGGTTGTAGTGGATGAGCTGCGGATAGGCCTGCTCGGTCCAGCTGCGCGGGGCCTGGTACTGCTCGCCGGGGAAGACGCTGACCGCGACCGGGATGGTGACGCCCTTGGCGTTGAAGAAGCCGCCCCGGTACTCCCAGTAGAGCCGGGACGCCGACACGCCGGTGGTGGTCAGCCAGTAGAGCGTGATGTTGTCGAGGATCTCGTCGCGGGTCAGCTCGCCGCTGGAGCTGCTGGTCCGGTCGAGCCCGGCCAGGACGGCGGCGGCCGGCTGGTCGTCGGCGTCGTTGTGGTCGAGCAGCCAGGCGGCCAGGCCGACGGGCGAGTCGGCGATGCCGTACAGGGTCTGCGGGCGGGCCGCCATGTAGACCGCGTACTGGACCTGCTTGTACGTCCGCAGCAGCTGCTCGCACGCCTGCCGCTCCTCGGCCGACAGCCCCTCCGGCGGCGGGCCGCCAGCCTGCAGCGTCCGGTCGATCTCGGCCGGGACGGTGGCCGGCATGTTGGTGTGGATGGCCAGCAGTCCCTCGGGGTGCTGCAGGCCCATCTGGTCGACGACGAACGCGCCCCAGTCGCCGCCCTGGGCGACGTAGCGGTCGTAGCCGAGGCGCTGCATCAGCTCCGCCCAGGCCCGGCCCATCCGCTCGGGCCCCCAGCCGGTGCCGGTCGGCTTGCCGGAGAACCCGTAACCGGGCATCGACGGGACGACCACGTGGAAGGCGTCGGCCTCCGTACCGCCGTGCGCGGTGGGGTCGGTCAGCCGCTCGACGATCTTGAGCTGCTCGATGACGGAGCCGGGCCAGCCATGGTTCACCACGAGGGGGAGCGCGCCCTCGTGCCGGGACCGGACGTGCAGGAAGTGGATGTCCAGGCCGTCGATCTCGGTGACGAACTGCGGCAGCGCGTTGAGCCGTGCCTCGCAGGCCCGCCAGTCGTAGTCGGTCGCCCAGTGGCGGGCCAGCTCCTTCATCGTGGCCAGCGGCACCCCCTGGGAGTGGTCGTCCACGGTCTCCTTCTCCGGCCAGTTCGTGGCGGCGATCCGGCGGCGGAGGTCCTCCAGGGCCTCGTCGGGGAACTCGACCCGGAACGGGCGCATGTCGATCGCGGCTTCGAGGGTGGTGCTCATGACGCACTCCTTCTGGTCGAGCGCTGCCCGGACGGTTGCCAGCGTGGCCGGTCCGACCCCGCGGTCGCGCCCGTGAGGACCCTGGTTCCGGGCCGGCGTCGGTCGCCTCAGCCTCGGCCCGGGCGCAGGGTCCGGAAGGCGCTCTCGCTCCGGCCACCGGGTGGGCCGGTCAGGCCGGCGGGGCCTCGCCCGACTGCTCGGCGACGAGGAAGGCGGCGTAGCGGTCGGGCCAGCCCGCGTCGTCGGTGCCCTGCGCGCCGCACGCGGCGGCGGCGCGGCGCAGCGCCTGCGCGAGGTCGCCGGCCGAGCCGTAGCTGGTGTCGCCGGTGACCCGGCCGGGGAACCGCCGGGTGATCTCCTGCAGCACCCAGCCGTTGCCGTCGGGGTCGGCGAAGGACAGGAAGGACCCGTACGTGCCGTGGTCCGGCAGCGGGCCCGGGACCGTCGCGCCGTTGCCGGGGAACCGGCAGGCGAAGCCCTCCTCGCAGTGGTAGACGCCGCTGGTGGCGACGCCGTGCGCGTCCAGCTCGGCGGCGGCGGCCTCGATGTCCGACACGACCAGGTGCAGCCCCTGGGCCGAGCCGGGCGGCGCGCTGGTGAGGTTGCGGCCGAACTGCACCGAACAGGCCGAGCCCGGCGGCGTGAACTGCACCAGCCGGAAACCTTCGGCGGCCCCGGTGTCGGCGTCGAGCCGCCAGCGCAGCCGGGTGTAGAACTCCTTCGCCCGGTCCACGTCCGACACCGGGATGACGACCACCTCCAGCTTCATGTCCGTCGTGGCGACGTCCGGGGTCCGGGTCACCTCGTCGCCGCGCGCGTCCGTCGTGCTCATCGGGCCTCCTCGGGTCATGGCAGGGACACTCTCCCTCCGTCCGGCGCCGCTTCACACCAGGCACGACCCTGGCCGGGGACCCTGGTTCGCCGCCGCCGCGGCGGCCCATCGCGGTCCGGTCCGGTGGTGTGGTGGCGGGTTAGAGTCAGCCGACGCGACTTCGGTGCCGCGCCGGACGCGGCCTGACGTCGCTGTCGGCGGGGATCCGCGCCGGCCCGCGCGGCAACTCAGGCGGTGCAGCCATGTCCAGCTCGTGGCCGGGACTGCGGGGCCGGCGCGCCGAGTGCGACCGGCTCGCCGGCCTCGTCGCCGCCGCGAAGGCCGGCCGCAGCCAGGTCCTCGTGCTGCGCGGCGAGGCCGGGATCGGCAAGACGGCGCTGCTGGACTTCCTGCTGGCCCGGGCCGCGGGCTGCCGAGTGGCCCGGGCCGCCGGCGTCGAGTCGGAGATGGAGCTCGCCTTCTCCGGCCTGCACCAGCTCTGCGGCCCGTACCTGGACCGGCTGGCGGGGCTGCCCGGCCCCCAGCGGGACGCGCTCGGCGCGGCGTTCGGGCTGCGCGCCGGCCACCCCCCGGACCGCTACCTGGTCGGCCTGTCGGTGCTCACCCTGCTGTCCGAGGTGGCCGAGGAACGGCCGCTGGTGTGCGTCGTGGACGACGCGCAGTGGCTGGACCAGGCGTCGGCACAGGCGCTGGAGGTCCTGGCCCGCCGGCTCGCGGCCGAGCCCGTCGCCCTGGTCCTGGCGGCCCGGCGGTCCGGCCCGGAGCCCCGGTTCGCCGAGCTGCCCGAGCTGGACGTGCCGCCGCTGGGCGACGCGGACGCCGGGGCCCTGCTCGACTCGGCGGTGACCGGCGCGCTCGACCCCCGGGTCCGGGACCGGATCCTGGCCGAGTGCCACGGCAACCCGCTGGCCCTGCTGGAGCTGCCCCGGGGGTTGTCCCCGGTCGAGCTGGCGTTCGGCGGCACCGCCGGCAGCACCGCGACATCCCTGGTCCGCCGCCTGGAGGAGGGCTTCCGGCGGCAGGCCAACCCGCTCCCGGAGCCGTCCCGCCGGCTGCTGCTCACCGCGGCCGCGGAACCGATCGGCGACGTCGCGTTGGTGCGCAGCGCCGTCGAGCGGCTCGGCATGGACCTGGACGCCGCGGCGGCGGACACGGCCGGTCTGGTCGAGCTGGGCGACCGGGTCCGGTTCCGGCACCCGCTCGTCCGCTCCGCCCTCTACGGCTCCGCCACCCGGGCCGAGCGGCGGCAGGTGCACCGGGCGCTCGCCGACGCCACCGACCCCGACCTGGATCCGGACCGCCGGGCCTGGCACCGGGCCCGGGCCGCGGCCGGCGCGGACGAGGCCGTCGCCGCCGACCTCGTCCGCTCCGCTGACCGCGCGCTGGCCCGCGGCGGGCTGGCGGCGGCCGCGGCGTTCCTCGAGCAGGCCGCGGCACTCACCCCCGACCCGGTCCGGCGGGCCCTGCGGTCGCTGGACGCGGCCCAGGCCAAGGCCAGCGCGGGCTCGTTCCCGGAGGCGGCGCGGCTGCTGGCCGCGGCCGGGGTGGGACCGCTCGGCGCGGCCGAGCGGGCGCGGGTCGAGCTGCTGGAGGCCCAATTGGCCTTCGCCGAGCGGGGCGGCAACGAGGCCCTCCCGCTCCTGCTCGCCGCCGCCCGGCGGCTGGAGCCGCTGGACCGGCACCTGGCCGGCGACACGTACCTGGACGCGCTGTCCGCGGCCCTGTTCGCCGGCCGGCTGACGGCCGGCCCGGACGCCTCGGCGGTGGCCCGGGCGGTCCGGGCGGCCACGCCGGCGGACCCTCCGCGCAAGGGCGACACCCTGCTCGACGGGCTCGCTGTCCTGTTCACCGACGGGTACGCCCCGGCGGCGCCGCTGCTGCGCCGGGCCGTGCAGGCGTACGCCACCGAGGACCTGACCACGGACGAGGCGGTGCGGTCGGCCTGGCTGGCCGCGGTCGCGGCGGTGTCGCTGTGGGACGACACCGCCTGGGACGCGCTCACCGGCCGGCACCTGGACTTCGCCCGGCGGACCGGGGCGCTCGGGGCGATGCCGCTGGCCCTGAACACCCGCACCGTCGTGCAGCTGTTCACCGGGAACCTGGCTGCGGCGGCGTCCCTGGTCGAGGAGACCCGGTCGATCACCGAGGTCACCCGCAGCACCCTGGCCCCGTACGGGGAGGTGGGCCTGCTGGCCCTGCGGGGCGACCCCGAGCCCGCCGAGACCCTGATCCAGCAGTGCCTGGACGACGTCGTCGCCCGCGGCGAGGGCGTCGGCATCGGCCTGGCGCTGTGGGCCCGCGCCGTGCTGGCCAACGGCCTGGGCCGCTACGGGGACGCGTTCGCGGCGGCGCGCGAGGCCGCGGTGGAGCCCCTGCAGCTGGGCGTGGCCAAGTGGGCGCTGGCCGAGCTGGTCGAGGCGGGCGCCCGCACCGGAGACGTCCGGGCCGCGGCGGCCGCGGCCGAGGAGCTCACGGCCCTGACGACCGCCAGCGGCACGGACTGGGCGCTGGGAGTGCAGGCCGGCCGGTGCGCCCTGCTGCACCGGGGCCGCGCCGCCGAGGACCGCTACCGGGAGGCGGTCGACCGGCTGTCCGGCACCCGGGTCGAGGTCGAGCTGGCCCGGACCCGGCTCCTCTACGGCGAGTGGCTGCGCCGCGAGGGCCGCCGCGTCGACGCCCGGGCCGAGCTGCGGGCCGCGTACGAGCGGTTCACCGCGATGGGCGCCGGCGCCTTCGCCGAGCGCGCGCGGCACGAGCTGCGCGCCACCGGCGAGACGGTGCAGCGGCGTACGTTCTCCAGCCCCGCGGCGCTCACCGCCCAGGAGGCCCACATCGCCCGGCTCGCCGCCCAGGGCCTGACCAACCCGCAGATCGGCGTCGCGCTCTACATCAGCCCCCGCACCGTCGAGTGGCACCTGCGCAAGGTCTTCGCCAAGCTCGGCGTGAGCACCCGCATGGAGCTCCGGCGGTTCGTCCCCGACGCCGACCGGTAGCGGTCACCGCTGCCCGGTCGCCTCGGCGCGCCGGTCCCAGCCGTGGAACGACGAGTGGTCGCCGGACTCCCAGGCCTCGCGCAGCCCGGGCGTGCTCAGGTCCCAGTCCGGCCGGATCTCCGCCGTGGCGCTCCGCAGGTCGTGCCACAGGTCGGTCAGCGACGGCCGGCCCCAGAACCAGTAGCCGTTGTAGACGCTGTGGATCACCAGCCCCGGCTTGAGCACCAGGGTGTGCGGCACCATCGGGTCGTGCTCGGGGTCGGTGTACTCCTGGATGTCGAGGTCCTTCTGGATGATCCGCCCGGGGTCGGACAGGAACGGCCACTGCGCCCCCACCGACGCCCGCATCTCCTGCATCGTGTGGTGGTCGTCGGTGGAGATCGTCACCATCTGCGTGTACGCCACGGCGACCTTCGACTGGAACGCCGCCAGCTCCAGGTGCTGCTGGTGGTCCTTCGGGCAGAAGTGCCCGCGGGCGAGCAGCAGGACCAGCGGGTCGCGGCCCTGCAGCTCGCTCAGGGTCCGGACGGTGCCGGTCTGGTCGGGCAGCGCGTAGTCGGGGAACACGCCGCCGGGAACGATGTCGGAACGCACAGGGCACTCCTCTCGGGAGCGTGGTTCCCGGGCCGTCCGGGGACTGTCGGGTCCACCGTCCCGCGTGCGCGCCCCGTTCGCCCCAGGGACGTCCCCGGTCCATCCCTGGTGTCCGCCGGGCCGCCGGGACACCAGGCGGCGGACCAGGGAGTCCCCTGGGTCGCGATCGTGCCGCCCCGGGCCAGGGTCGAGGCGGCACGCAACCAGGGAGGAGCCGTCATGGACGTCGCGAGGTTGACCCAGTTGCTCCGGGAGGCCGAGCAGCACCACGGCCAGTACGAGCCGACCGCGCCCCCGCACCACTGGTCGGACTGGTACGCCCCGTACATCGTCGCCCGCGAGCAGGGCCGCACCGAGGAGCAGGCGGTGACCGAGGCCGGGCGGAACGTGGAAGCGGTGCGGGGATGACCGTCCCCGGCGCGGCGGCGCGCCCGCACGTGGCGCTGCGCAGCGGCGCCGGCTGATCGCGGCCACCGGCCTGGCGTCCCTGGTCGCCTTCGTCGACGCCTCGGTCGTCACCGTGGCGGTGCCGGCGATCGAGCGCGACCTGCGGGCCGGCCTTGCCGGGGTGCAGTGGGTGGTGACCGGCCACCTGCTGACGGCCGCGGCGCTGCTGCTGGCCGGGGCCCTCATCGACCACTACGGCCGGCGCCGGATCCTCGTCGCCGGGTTGCTGGTCATGCTCGTCGCCTCGGTGCTGTGCTCGATCGCCCTGACCGCGCTGCGGAGTCGGATGTCGCCTGCGCGACCGGCCCCGACTCCCTATCGTGGTGGGCGGTTCGTGACGCGGACCCCGGGCCGGTGGGCGCGGACCCGGGTCGCCAGCGGGAGGTCGCGGGTGCTGGAACAGGACGGCCCACTTCCCACCACGCTGCTGGGGCGCCGGCGCGAGACCGCGGTGCTGGACCGGCTCGTCGCCGACGTCGAGGCCGGCGGCAGCCGCGTGCTGATCCTGCGCGGGGAGCCGGGCGTGGGCAAGAGCGCCCTGCTGCGGCACCTGTCCGACCGGGTCGAGGGCTGGAGGGTCGCCTCGGCTGCCGGGGTGGAGTCGGAGATGGAGCTGGCCTACAGCGCGTTGCACCAGCTCTGCGGACCGCTGGTGGACGGGCTGGAACGGCTGCCCGTCCCGCAGCGCGACGCCCTGGAGACGGTGTTCGGGCTGCGACCGGGGTCGGCCCCGGACCCCTTCCTGGTCGCCCTCGCCACCCTCTCGCTGGTCGCGGAGGCGGCCGAGCGGCGGCCGGTGGCGTGCGTCGTGGACGACGCGCAGTGGCTCGACCGGGCCTCCGCGCAGGTCCTGGCGTTCGTCGCCCGCCGGCTGCTGGCCGAGCGGGTGGCGCTGGTGTGCGCGGCGCGCACCGGCAGCGGGGACGACGTCCTGGCCGGGCTGCCCGCGCTGCCGGTCGGGGGGCTTCCCGACCCGGACGCCCGCGCGCTGCTGCTGGCCAGCCTGCACGGTCCGTTCGACGAGGGCGTGACCGACCGGATCGTCCTGGAGAGCCACGGCAACCCGCTGGCGCTGCTGGAGCTGCCCCGCACCTGGACCGCCGAGGACCTCGCCGGCGGGTTCGGGCTGCCGGAGAGCCGGCCGGTCACCGGCAAGATCGCGCAGAGCTACGTCCAGCGCCTGCAGGCCCTTCCCTTCGGCACCCAGCTCCTGGTCCTCGCGGCCGCGGCCGAGCCGCTGGGCGACCCGGTGCTGCGGCACACCGCCGCCGGCGCCCTCGGCCTGGACATGACCGCGATCGAGCCCGCCGTCGACGCGGGCCTGCTGGAGGTCCGCGGGCGGGTACAGTTCGCCCACCCGCTGGCCCGGCCGGCCGCGTACCGCGCGGCCGCGCCGGCCGACCGCCGCCGGGTGCACCGGGCCCTCGCCGACGCCACCAACGCCGAGCTGGACCCGGACCGCCGGGCCTGGCACCGGGCCCGCGCGACGGCCGGACCGGACGAGGACGTGGCGGCCGAGCTGGAACGGTCGGCCGACCGGGCCCGAGCCCGCGGCGGGCTGGCCGCGGCCGGCGCGTTCCTGGGCCGGGCGGCGGAGCTCAGCCCCGATCCGGCCGGACGGGCGCGGCGCGCACTGGCCGCGGCCTCGGCCCGCGTGCAGGCCGGTGCGTTCGACACCGCCCGCACCTTGCTGGGGATCGCCCGCGAGGGACCCCTCGACGAGCCGCAGCGGGCACAGCTGGACATGGTGCGCGCGCGGCTCGCCTTCGCCTCCAGCCGCGGCAACGAGGTGACCGCCCTGCTCCTCGGGGCGGCCCGGCGCCTGGAGGGTTCCGACCCCGGGCTGGCCCGCGCCACCTATCTCGAGGCGTACTCCGCGGCCCAGTTCGCGACCCGGTTCGACGGCGGTGCCTGGGTCGTCGAGGTCGCCCGGGCCGTCCGGGCCGCGCCCCGCCCGGCCAGCGGGACGGAGACCTCCGGCGACCGGCTGCTCGACGCCTGGGTCACCCTCACCGACGACTACGCCGGGGCGGTCCCCCTGGGCCGCGCGGCGCTGGCCCAGCTCCGCCGCAACCACGGCTCGCTCGGCGAGCGGCTCCGCTGGCTCCTCCAGGGCTGCAGCCTGGCCCAGGAGCTGTGGGAGGACGACATCGCGGACGAGCTCTCGCAGCGGCACCTCGACTCCGCCCGGCGGACGGGGGCGCTGACCGAGCTGCCGCTGGCGTCCGGCCCCCGCACCACCATGCTCCTGCTGTCCGGCCGGCTGGCCGAGGCGGCCGAGCTGGTGGAGGAGGTGCGGTCGGTCTACGCCGGCACGGGCATCACCGAGACGCCCTACGCGGCGCTCCTCGTCGCCGCCTGGCGCGGTGAGGAGGAGCCGGCGCGGGAGCTGGCCACCCGCTCGGCCCGGGAGGCGGCCGCGCGCGGGGAAGGGATCGGCGTCGCGGTCAGCCGGTACGCCCACGCCCTGCTGGCCAACGCCCTCGGCCGGTACGACGAGGCCCTGGCCGCCGCCCGGGACGCCTGCGCGGACCCGTACGAGGCCGTCGCCCACAACCTGGGCCTGGTCGAGCTGGTCGAGTCGGCCGCGCGGGCGGGCCGTACCGACCTGGCGGTCCGGGCGCTGCACGAGCTGACCGACAAGACCCAGGCGACCCGGACCGACTGGGCGCTGGGGATCGAGGCCCGGTGCCGGGCCCTGCTCGGCGGTCCGGACACCGCCGAGGGCGCGTTCCTGAAGGCCGTCGACCACCTGGGCCGGACCCGGCTGCGGGCGGAGCTGGCCCGGACCCACCTCCTGTACGGCGAGTGGCTGCGGCAGGCGAACCGCCGGCTCGACGCCCGCGGCCGGCTGCGCACCGCCCTCGACCTGTTCGCGGCCATGGGCATGGCCGCCTTCGCCGAGCGGGCCCGGCAGGAGCTGCTGCTGACCGGGGCGGCCGTGCGCCCGCCGGCGGCCCGTTCCGGCGACGACCTGACCGCGCAGGAGGCGCAGATCGCGCGGCTGGCCCGGGACGGACTGTCCAACCCGGACATCGGCGCGCACCTGTTCCTCAGCGCCCGGACCGTGGAGTGGCACCTGCGCAAGGTGTTCACCAAGCTCGGCATCAGCTCCCGCCGGGAGCTGGCCCGGGTCTTGGCCGAGCGCGACCCGGCGGCTCAGGCCGCGGAGCCGTAGCCGGGCCGGCGGGTCATGCCCCGTCGGTGAGGAAGAAGCAGGCCAGCGGGGTGCCGGCGTACTTCTCGCCCCTGAGCCGGGCGAACAGGAGGATCGAGCTGCGCGGCCGGTGGTTGACCACGATCGCCTGCGCCTTCCCGGCGGCGTTCCGGGTGATCGTGGCGACCGCCTTGGTCGGCTCGCCGTGGATCCGGCAGGTGTACTCCTCGATGAAGCCGAAGTCGCCGGCGGCGGGCGGTCAGCGGGACCGGTGCCAGAGCTCGCGGGAGTACAGGTACAGGTGCTCGCGCATCCAGCCGGTGACGAAGACCGCGACCGGTGTGGGGCCGCTGCCCGGGTCGGCGACCAGGACGTCGACCTCGTCGTCGCCGATGCGGCCGCGGCGGACGTCGGGCTGCCTACCGTCGCCGAGCAGGGTGACCTCCGCCGCGATCACGGGCGTGGCCAGGATCGCCACCGGAGTCGCGATCCCACCCGGCGTCGTGGTCACCACGACGGCCACCTCGGCGTCGCCGCCGAGCACGCCGCGCATCAGTCCCATCAACCGGCCGGGAACCCGGAGCCGGTCGCGCAGCAGCGGCCACAGCACCCGCTCCTGCTCGGCCAACCCCACCGCGGAGTTCGATCCGCACATGATCCTGTCCTTCCGCGGAGGGGTACGGGCTCAGCCGACCCGCTCCCAGCCCCGGCCGGGCGCCCGGGAGCCGAGCCGGGTGTCCCGGCTGCGGTAGACGATGTACGGCCGGGTCAGGTAGCCCAGGGGCGCGCTGAAGACGTGCACGAGCCGGGTGAAGGGCCACAAGGCGAACAGCAGGAACGCGGCCAGCCCGTGCAGCTGGAAGCCGAGCGGCGCGTCGGCCATCAGCTCCGGGTGCGGGGAGAGCCGGAAGATCCCGCGGAACCAGACCGAGACGCCCTCGCGGTAGTCGTAGTGGCCGGTCAGGTTGAGGATGGAGCCGGCGGCGGTGTTCCACAGCCCCAGCAGGATCACCGTGGCGAGGACGGCGTACATCGCCTTGTCCATCCTGGTCGTCGCGGAGAAGACCGGCCCGACCGTGCGCCGCCGGTAGATCAGCAGGGCCATCCCGACGACGGTGCAGACGCCGGCGATCGTGCCGATGCCGACCGCCATCGCGTGGTACGCGCCGTCGGAGATCCCCACCGCCGAGGTCCAGCTCTCCGGCACGCCCAGGCCGAGAACGTGCCCGAGCAGGACGAACAGGATGCCGAAGTGGAACAGCGGGCTGCCCCAGCGCAGCAGCCGCCGTTCGTAGAGCTGGGACGAGCGGGTGGTCCACCCGAACTTGTCGTACCGGTAGCGCCAGACGTGGCCGACGGCGAAGACGGCGAGGCACACGTAGGGGACGACGACCCACAGGACCGTGGCCGCGGTGCTCACCGGTCCGGCCGGGACGACGTCCACCGGCGGTGCCCCGGCGGCCAGGGCGATGCTCATGGGCAGGCTCATGGGCGGGCTCATGGGCGGGCTCATGGGCGGGCTCCTGAGGACGGCATGTACTCGGGCGGTGCGAACGGCTGCAGGCCGACCTCCTCGGCCGGCGGTCCCTGGGCGACCAGGCGGGCGACGGCGTCCCGGTCGCTGCCGCCCAGCGGCGGCAGGGTGGCCGACACCGCCTGCACGACATCGGCGTACGGGGACCCGGCGTCGCCCAGCGCCAGCCGCAGCAGCTCCACCCCGCCGCGGTGTTCCAGCAGCAGCCGCCGCCCCTGGGCCGGATCGCCGGTGGCGGCGAACTCCAGCACGACGGCGAGGTGGTCCGGCAGCTCATCCGAGCGGAGCTCCAGTCCGGCGGCCCGGTACGCCTGCTTGAACCGCAGCAGCGCCATGCCCCGCTTCCGGGTGTCCCCGTACGCGTAGTACGTCAGGTAGAGGCAGCACCGGCGCCGGTGCTCGAAGGTGTCCACATAGGACTCCTGCAGGACCCGGAGCGGGGTCCCGGCCAGGTGGTCGAGGAACCGGCCCAGCGGGCCCCCGGCCGGCTCGGGCAGGCCGTCCACCAGGCGGCGCAGCAGCGGCTCGTGACCGAGCAGCCGCGCGTCCGGATAGCCGAGCAGCAGCGACGCAGCCTGCCAGGTCGGGCTCCACCAGCCCGGCGCGGCGCCGGTCACGGCCTGGGCTCCGTCTCACCGGCGGGGTCGGTGCCGTCCATCAGCTCCGGCGCGCCCCGGCGCGGCGGGAACAGCCCGGACGGCGCGCCCTTGCCGTCCCAGTTCAGCAGGTTCACCCGGCCCGGGTCGGACGGCGCGGTCGGCGAGTCCGCGGTCTGCCGGTCCTTGAGCATGTGGAAGTTCTCCACCGCGATCGGGGTGCTGCCGCCGGAGCTCTCCCCGAACGGTCCCCAGCCGCCCATCCCGGGGCCGCCGTCGTAGTCGAGGCTGCACTCCGTCGCGAGCTCCTCCAGGTCGTGGGCCTGCTCCGCGTGCGCCGGCGGGATCACGTACCGCTCCTCGTACTTGGCGATGGCCAGCAGGCGGTACATGTCGTACAGCTGCTCGCCGGTCATGCCGACGGCGGCCGGGATCGACTCGTCGGGATCCCGGCCCAGGTTGAGGTCGCGGAGGTAGGACCGCATCGCGGCCAGGCGGCGCAGCACCGCGTCCACCGGGCCGGGGTCGCCGGCGGTGAACAGCTGGCCGAGGTAGTCGACCGGGATGCGCAGTGCCTCGATGGCGGCGAAGAGGTTCCCGCGGTCCTCGGCGTCGTGGCCGGTGTCGCGGACCACGTCGACGACCGGCGACAGCGGCGGGATGTACCAGACCATCGGCAGCGTGCGGTATTCCGGGTGCAGCGGCAGCGCGACCCGGAAGTCGTTGATCAGCCGGTACACCGGGGAGCGCTGGGCGGCCTGGATCCAGTCGTGCGGGATGCCGGCATGCTCGGCCTCGCGAACCACGGCGGGGTCGTGCGGGTCGAGGAAGACCCGCCGCTGCGCCTCGTACAGGTCCTGATCGTCCACAGTGGACGCCGCCGCCAGCACCCGGTCGGCGTCGTAGAGGACCAGCCCGATGTACCGCAGCCGGCCGACGCAGGTCTCCGAGCACACCGTCGGGATGCCGACCTCGACCCGGGGGAAGCAGAACGTGCACTTCTCGGCCTTGCCGGTGCGGTGGTTGAAGTAGACCTTCTTGTACGGGCAGCCGGTGACGCACATCCGCCAGCCGCGGCAGCGGTCCTGGTCGACCAGGACGATGCCGTCCTCCGAGCGCTTGTAGATCGCACCGGACGGGCAGGACGCCGCGCAGGACGGGTTGAGGCAGTGCTCGCAGATGCGCGGCAGGTAGAACATGAAGGTCTGCTCGAAGTCGAGCTTCACCTTGTCGGCGATGCTCCGCAGCAGCACGTCCTTGTCGCCGTGGTCGGGCGAGCCGCCGAGGTCGTCGTCCCAGTTGGCGGACCAGGAGATCTTCATGTCCTGGCCGGACAGCAGCGACTTCGGCCGGGCCACCGGGGTGTGCTGCTGGGCCGGGGCGTTGGTGAGCGTCTCGTAGTCGTAGGTCCAGGGCTCGTAGTAGTCGTCGATCGACGGCATCACCGGGTTGGCGAAGATGGTGAGCAGCTTGCGCAGCCGCCCCCCGCCCTTCAGCGCCAGCCGGCCGCGGCGGTTGAGCTCCCAGCCGCCCCGCCAGCGCTCCTGGTCCTCGTACCGGCGGGGGTAGCCCTGCCCCGGGCGGGTCTCGACGTTGTTGAACCAGACGTACTCGACCCCGCTGCGGTTGGTCCACGCCTGCTTGCAGGTGACCGAGCAGGTGTGGCAGCCGATGCACTTGTCGAGGTTCATGACCATCGCCATCTGCGCCATGACTCTCATGTCAGTACTCCACCTCCTGCGAGCGGCGCCGGATCACGGTGACCTCGTCACGCTGGTTGCCCGTCGGGCCGAGGTAGTTGAAGGCGAACGACAGCTGCGCGTAGCCGCCGATGAGGTGGCTCGGCTTCACCAGCAGCCGGGTGAGCGAGTTGTGGATGCCGCCGCGCTTGCCGGAGGTCTCGGTCCGCGGCACGTCGATGAGCCGGTCCTGGGCGTGGTGCATGTAGACGGTCCCGGCCGGCATCCGGTGCGACACGATGGCGCGGGCCACCACGACGCCGTTGCGGTTCACCGCCTCGATCCAGTCGTTGTCCGCGACGCCGATCCTGGCCGCGTCCTCCTTGCTCATCCAGATCGTCTGGCCGCCCCGGGACAGGCTCAGCATGAAGAGGTTGTCCTGGTACTCGGAGTGGATGGACCACTTGTTGTGCGGCGTCAGGTACCGCACGGTGATCCCCAGCTCCCCGGTCTCGCCGAGCCGCGGCTCGCCGAAGAGGGCGTGCATGTTCAGCGGCGGCCGGAAGACCGGCAACCCCTCGCCGAGCTCCGCCATCCAGTCGTGGTCGAGGAAGAAGTGCTGCCGGCCGGTCAGCGTGTGCCACGGCTTGAGCCGCTCGACGTTGATGGTGAACGGCGAGTAGCGCCGGCCGCCGTGCTCGCTGCCCGACCACTCCGGCGACGTGATCACCGGCACCGGCCGCGACTGGGTGTCGGCGAAGGTGATCAGCTTGCCCTCGTGCTCGGCGGCGAGGTCGGCCAGCCGCACGCCGGTGCGCTCCTCGGCCTGCCGGAACCCGAGGGTGGCCAGCCGGCCGTTGGTCGTGCCGGACAGCGCGAGGATGGTCTCGCACATGTCGACGTCCCGGGCCAGCGAGGGACGCCCGTCGGCGGGACCGCCCCGGACCGTCCCGTTCTTGTGCCGCAGGTGGTCGATCTCCTGGTCCGGCACCCAGGACACGCCCTTGACGGTGGTGCCGAGGGTGTCCAGCAGCGGCCCGACGGCGGCCATCTTCGCGGCGACGGCGCCGTAGTCGCGCTCGACCACGACCAGCTTCGGCATGGTCCGGCCCGGGACCGGGTCGCAGTCCCCCGCCGTCCAGTCCCGGACGATCCCGTGCGGGGTGGCCATCTCGTCCGCGGTGTCGTGCAGCAGCGGCGCGGCCACCAGGTCCTTGCGGACACCGAGACGGGGCCCCGCCAGCCGGCTGAACGCCGTGGCGATGGTGTGGAAGGCGTCGAAGTCGGTCCGGGTCTGCCAGGGCGGGGCGATGGCAGGGTTGAACGAGTGCACGAACGGGTGCATGTCGGTGGTGTTGAGGTCGTGCTTCTCGTACCAGGTCGCGGCCGGGAGCACGACGTCGCTGAAGATCGTCGTGCTGGTCATCCGGAAGTCGAGCGACAGCAACAGGTCGAGCTTTCCCTCCGGGGCCTCGTCGTGCCAGACCACGTCCCGCGGGCGGGCCTCGGGCGGGGCCTCGGCCGCACGGAGGGACGAGTCCGTGCCCAGCAGGTGCTTGAGGAAGTACTCGTTGCCCTTCGCCGACGAGCCGAGCAGGTTCGCCCGCCAGACGGTCAGGACCCGCGGGAAGTTCTGCGGGGCGTCCGGGTCCTCGCAGGCGAAGCGCAGCCGGCCGGCCCGCAGCTCCCTCACCACGTGGTCCGCGACCGGCAGTCCGGCCGCGTCCGCCTCCTCGCAGAGCGTCAGCGGGTTGCGGTCGAAGGTCGGGTACGACGGCATCCAGCCCATCCGCGCCGACTTCGCGATCAGGTCCGCGGTCGTCAGGCCGGCGAACCGGCCGCCGGCCGTCGCCGCGGCCAGGGTGTCGGCGCCGAAGTGGTCGTAGCGGAACTGGTCGGTGTGCAGGTACCAGTACGCGGTCTGGATCATCTGCCGCGGCGGGCGCTGCCAGTCCGCGGCGGACGCCATCGTGGACCAGCCGACCTGCGGGCGGCACTTCTCCTGGCCGACGTAGTGCGCCCACCCGCCGCCGTTCACGCCCTGGCAGCCGGTCAGCGTGGTGAGGGCGAGGAAGGCGCGGTAGATCGTGTCGGAGTGGAACCAGTGGTTGGTCCCCGCCCCCATGATGATCATGGAGCGGCCACCGGACTCCTCGGCGTTGCGGGCGAACTCGCGACCGATCTTCGCCGCCGCCGCGGGCGCCACCCCGGTGAACTGTTCCTGCCAGGCCGGCGTGTACGGCTCGGCCGCGTCCTCGTACGACGCCGGCCAGCTGCCGGGCAGACCGGGCCGGCCCACGCCGTACTGGGCCAGCAGCAGGTCGAAGACGGTGGTGACCCGGTGCCCGCCGACCGTCCACACGGGAACGCCCCGGCGCAGGACCCGGGCCTCGCCCGCGGCGGAGTCGAAGCGCGGCAGGTCCACCTCGGCCACGTCGCCGTCGCCGTACAGGGACAGCTGCGGGTCGACGTCGCCGAGGTCGAGGTTCCACCTCCCCTTGCCGGCGTCGGAGAAGCGGTCGCCGAGCGTCCCGTTCGGGACGGTCGGGCGCCCGGTCCGGCCGTCGATCAGCACGGTCCTGAAGTCCGCGCCCTCGGCCGTGTCCCCGAGATCCGCGGCGGTCAGGAACTTGCCCGGTACCAGCGCGTCCCCGCTCCCGGTGAGGGTGACCAGGAACGGCAGGTCGGTGAAGCGCTTGACGTAGTCGGTGAACCGCGGCACCTGCCGGTCGACGAAGAACTCCTTGAGCACCACGTGGCCCATGGCCATCGCCAGCGCCCCGTCCGTGCCGGGGTGCGGCGCCAGCCAGTCGTCGGCGAACTTCGTCGCGTCCGAGTAGTCCGGCGACATGACCACGACCTTCTGGCCGCGGTAGCGCGCCTCGGTCATCCAGTGCGCGTCCGGCGTCCGGGTCACCGGGACGTTGGAACCCCAGAGGATCAGGTACGACGCGTCCCACCAGTCGCCCGACTCCGGCACGTCGGTCTGGTCGCCGAAGACCTGCGGCGAGGCCACCGGCAGGTCCGCGTACCAGTCGTAGAACGACAGCATGGTGCCGCCGATCAGCGAGACGAACCGCGCGCCGGCGGCGTGCGAGACCATCGACATGGCCGGGATGGGGGAGAACCCCGCGATCCGGTCCGGCCCGTACCGCTCGATGGTGTGCACGTGCGCGGCGGCGATCATCTCCGCGGCCTCGTCCCAGGAGGCCCGGACCAGGCCACCCTTGCCCCGGGCGGCCTTGTAGCGGCGGGCCCGCTCCGGGTCGGAGACGATCTCGGCCCAGGCCAGGACCGGGTCGCCGGTGCGGGCCCGGGCCTCCCGGTACATCTCCAGCAGCACGCCCCGCACGTACGGGTAGCGCACCCTGGTCGGCGAGTACGTGTACCAGGAGAACGCCGCCCCGCGCGGGCAGCCCCGGGGCTCGTACTCCGGCCGGTCCGGCCCGACCGACGGGTAGTCCGTCTGCTGCGCCTCCCAGGTGATGATCCCGTCCTTGACGTAGACCTTCCACGAGCACGACCCGGTGCAGTTGACCCCGTGGGTGGAGCGGACGACCTTGTCGTGCGACCACCGGTCGCGGTAGAAGGCGTCCGCCTGCCGCCCGCCGATCTTGTACAGCGTGCGCAGGTCCGGCGACACCTCCGCCCGGGTGAAGAACCGGCGGGTGCCGACCAGCGCGTCGACGAGGCCGCTGTCGAGCCCGCCGCCGGAGCGGGCGGGACGGGAGTCGGGCGTCATGGGCGGTCTCCCGGGGTGCTCGGCGCGGCGGCGGACCTCACGACGGTGAGGGTGAACAGCAGCAGCCCCAGCGCGACCCCGGCGAGCAGGCCGAGCCCGAGGCCGTACGAACCGGTCCGACCGTAGAGGAAGCCCATCAGCAGCGGGGGGACGAAGCCGCCGAGCCCACCGGCCGCGCCGACCACACCGCTGACCGAACCCACCGCCGTCGGCGGCGCCACCTTCGCCACGAGGGCGAACGTCGCGCCGCTGCCGGCGCCCAGGGCCGCGGCCATGGACAGGAACGCGATCGTGCCCACCGGCATCAGCGCCGGCGTCGCCGCCTGCACCGCGGCACCGGCCGCCACCACCACGAAAACGACTGTCAGTACCGCCACCGACCCGAGCCGGTCGGACAGCCACCCCCCGATCGGCCGCATCAGCACGGCGAGCAGCACGAACCCGGCCATCCGGTTGGCGGCGTCGGTCTGGGTCAGCCCGTACGCCGTCCGCAGGTAGGTCGGCAGGTAGACGGAGAAGGCGACGTAGCCGCCGAACGCGACCGCGTACAGGGCGCTGGCGTGCCAGGTGATCGGCAGCCGGGCCGCCGCTGCCAGCCTGGTCCCCAGCGATGCGGTCGGCGTCTGCCGGCCGGGGGCGTCCCGGAGCACGATCCAGGCGACGACCGCGTAGAGGGCGAGGACCACGGCGGTGAGCAGGAACGGCGTGGTGGAGCCGCCGGCGTCGACCAGCCGCACCGTGGTCAGCGCGCTGACCGCGGTGCCGCCCATCCCCGCGCCGAACACCCCGATCGCCAAGCCGCGGCGCTCCGGCGGGAACCAGGCGTTGACGAACGGGACCCCGACCGCGAAGGCCGTCCCGCCGATGCCGAGGAAGAACCCGCCCACCAGCAAGGCCGCCAGTGAGTCCTGCCCGGCCAGGCCGAGGTACAGCACCGGCACGGCCGTCGCCAGCGACACCAGCGGGAACATCACCCGGCCGCCGAACCGGTCGGTCAGCGCGCCGACCGGGATCCGGCCCACCGAGCCGACCACGACCGGCACCGCCACCAGCAGCGCCTGCTGGAACGCCGACAGTCCCAGGGACTCCCGGTACCGCGGTCCGAGCGGGCTCAACAACGCCCAGGCCCAGAAGTTGACCGCGAACCCCATCGTGGCCACGGCCAGCATCACACCGCGCCCGGCGGTATGAGCGGAAAGCTGCGGTTGCTGCCGCGTCACCCGATCCGTCGTCACCCCACCACTCCCGCCCTCGTCCGACCCGGCCATCGTCAACGGCGCCAGCCGATCGGGCCGAGGGTCGAAGGTCCCGAATGGCCGGACGCTTCGGCTCTGCCGCGGGACGCGGAGTGAGGTCCTGGCGGACCCCGACACGTCGTCATGGCGGTACGAACCGGCGGCGGCTCGGCCTCGTAGGCGTCCAGCACGCCGGCGCCGACGGGACACCGTGCGGCCGGTCGTGGTCAGACCGCTTGCAGGGTGCCCCGGGCACCGAGCTGCCGGAGCAAGGCGGTCCCCTGCTCGCGGGCGCCGGAGTCGGGTGCGGTGGCCAGCACGACCGCCTGCTCGTAGCGCTCGCCGAGGGCCGCCCAGCGGGCGACGGCCTCCGCCCATCGGCCGGCGAGGGTCGGCGCCCACGGTCCGGGAGCGTTCGCCGGTCCCATCACCTCGACCCCGGCCCGGCGCAGGTACACGCACAGCTCCGCCTGGACGGACAGGTGTTCGGACCGGGCAGCGAGGTCGAGCGCCCGCCGGGCCGACCCGCTGAGCGATCCCAGCGAGCCGTCCAGCCAGCCCAGCTCGACCTCGGCCACCGCGAGGGGTCCGGCGACGGCGCTGTCGTCAGCTCCGGCCCACTCCTGCGCCGCGGCCGTGAGGACCTCCCGGGCCGCCGGGTCGCCGCGGCGGGCGAGCAGCCGGGCGAGCAGGCTGCGGGCCAGCGCGGCCATGACTCCCGGCTCGCCCGGACCGCTCAGCAGGGCGCGCAGGTCCTCGATGGCGGCATCCCAGTCGCCCCGGCACGCGCGGACGGCGGCCCCGGTGAGCCGGAGCCGGTACTGCCCGGCGACGAACTCGCCGTCCGCGGCCGCCCGCAGTCCGGCGGCGACCAGCGCCTCGGCGTCGTCCAGCCGGCCCCCGCGGTACGCCGCACCCGCGGCGTTGACGTAACTGCGCACCCGCTGGTCCACCGAGTGGTCCGCGTCCGTCAGCGCGACGGCTCGCCGCAGGTCCTCGTACCCGTGGAGGTCGCCCCTGGCCACCCGGGCATCTCCGCGGTAGCAGAGCGCCCGCCAGCAGATGTCCGGTCGGCCCAGGCGTTCCCCGATCGCCAGCGCCCGCTCGGCGTTCGCCTCCTCCTGCCCGCTCGGCTCGGCCACCACGGCCACGGTCGCCAAGTTGCTGTGCGCGCGGGCCAGCTCGACGAACGCCTCAGCCAGCCGGGCCTCGTCCCGCACCGGCACGAGGACCCGCACGGCGCGCTCGGCCGCCGCACGCGAGCGAGCCGGCCCGCAGGCGAACAGGGCGACCCGGGCGAGGACCAGCAGCGCGTCGGCGAGCAGGGCCGGGTCGGCGGCCTCCTCGGCCGCCGCGACCGCGGACTGCGCACATCCCAGGGCGGCGTCGAAGTCGTTGACGGCGTAGAACGAGTACGCCCGGCGGGTCGTCAGGTCCGCCACCTCCCCCGCGGCGAGCCGGTCCCGGTGCTCCAGCAGGACGCCGAGCACGTCGGTCGCCTGCCGGTGCGCGCCGGACCGGGCCGCTTCCCGGGCCACGCGCGGCCCGTACTCGAGCAGCACCTCGACCTGGCCGGAGCGCTCCGCGTGGTGCACGAGTCGGACCGGGTCCTCGCCGGCTCGGGCCAGCAGGGCGTCCAGGACCTGGCGGTTGGCCCGCATCCGCTCCCCGGCCACGAGCGAGGACTCGATCGCCCGGCGGGCGAGCTCGTGCCGGAACGACACCGACCCGACGCCGCCGAGGATCATCCCTGACCGCTCGGCCGCCACGAGCACCTCCGGGTCGCCCCCGGCCAGCGTCTCCGCCAGCCACCGTTCCGCCCGGGTCGGGACGACCGACAGCCGCTCCAGCAGGGTCCGGACGGCCTGCGGGAGCCGGCCGAGCCGGGCCAGCACGGCGTCGCGGACCGTGGCCGGGACGCCCGCGCCGGGGCCGGCGGCGAGCACCTCGGTGACGAAGAACGGGTTCCCCTCAGTGACGCGGTGGATCTCGACCGCCTCCTGCTGCGACCCGGCGCCCAGCCGGCGTACCGCCGCCACGCTGAGCGGGGCGAGGGCGAGACGCAGCACGCCGGGGCCGGACAGGGAGCCGAGGACCTGCCGCAGCGGGTGGTCGGCGTCCACCCCGGTGTCCCGGAAGGTGAGCACCAGCGCGGCCGGCACCGCCGCCATCCGGCGGGCGAGGTAGCGGACCGCGTCCAGGGTCGCGTCGTCGGCCCAGTGGACGTCCTCCACCACGACGACCGACGGCCGGCCGGCGATCACCTGCAGCAGCGCCGGCAACGCCTCGTCGGTCCGCCCGGCGAGGGCGCGCGCCAGTGCCGGGTCGTCCTCGGCCATGTCGCGGAAGGGGCCGAGGCTGCGCGGTGCGAGCAGGTCGTCGCAGCCGCCGGCGACCGCCGTCACCTCGTCCCGGAGCCGGTCGAGGAGGGCGCGCACCAAGGTCGACTTCCCCGCGCCCGCCTCCCCCGAGACGAGTACGACGACTCCCCGCCGGTCCCGGAGCGCCGCGCGGACCGCCGTCTCCAGGGCACCGAGCTCGGCGTCGCGCTCGACCAGGCCGGCACGGTCCAGGGTCCGGCCGGCCGGCCCGGCGCCGGGAGGCTGGATCGGTTCCGCGGGACCCGGAGCCATCAGCTCCCGGCGCAGGGCGACCGCCTCGAGGCCGGGCCCGAGGCCAAGCTCGTCGGCCAGCACCTGTTCCATCCGCGCGTAGCGGCGCAGCGCCTCGGACCGGTCGCCCCGGGCCACCGCCTCGCGCATCAGCGCGAGATGGGCCTCCTCGTTCACCGGGTCGAGCCGCAGCAGCTCCTCCCAGCGGCCGGCGCCCCGCAGCAGCCGCGAGATCTGCAACCGGAGCCGCTCCCGGGACTCGGACACCCACGGCTCGGTCAGGTCGTCCGGCAGCAGCTCACCGCCGAGCGCCAGCGCCTCGGCACAGTGCTCCGGCGACACCGGCACGGCCGAGAGGGCCGCGGCGGCGGCGGCCTCGAACCGGGTCACGTCGACCTCGAGTTCGGCGTCGGGGAAGAGGGCGACGACCTCGTCCTTGAGCACGACGGCGTCCTTGCGCTGCAGGGCACGCCGCGCGTAGTGCGCCGCCTTGTGCAGCCGGGGAAGGGCGGCCTCGACGGACAAGTCCGGCCACAGGGCATCGACGACCCGGTCCCGGTGCAGCCGGCCCCCGGGCGAGAGCGCCAGCACCTTCACCAGAGCGGCCGGCTGCCGACCGCTCCACCGGGCCGACGGGGTGCCCACGCCGTCGACGACGACGGCGAAGTCGCCCAGCAGGCGCACCGTGACCTGCATGGACAGATGTTATCGGCCGGTCGGGGCAGTCGGGCCGGTCGCGCGCGATGCGGGCCGCGCGGATTCCGCTGCTGTCCGGTGGCGAGGGCCTTGCGCAATGGCAGCTGGCTGCCCTACGGGCCGTACGGTGTCGGCTCGTCGAGGCCGAGCATCTCCGTCGCGATGTGATCGAGTGACCGGCCGGCGGCGACTGCGGAGCGACTCAGGTGGGTATCTGGACTTCGGCGGGCCGCGTGGGGCGGCTTCGCTGTCCGGAGGCACAGATGGGTATCGGAGGTCGTCGAGGAACGCCGGACCTACGACGACCCCACGCTCTGACGGACAGGTGTGAGGGCGTGCCGCGGGTTCAGGCCGAGGCGGACCCGGCCGCCCGTTGTGAGCGCAGGTGAGCACCGCGGCGCCGGTGCCGGAGACCGCGCTGATGCCCGGACAGGAGTTCTCGACGGACCGGGCGCTGGCGACGTTGCGGCGGGCCGGTCCGTGGCAGCTGCTGCGGGACGCCTTCCTCCGGTTCCGGTACGGCGACGGGTTCAGCCACGCCCGCGCGCTGGCGCTGCACACCTGCCTGTCGCTCATCCCGCTGGCGATCGCGCTCATCGGGCTGGCCACCGCGTCGGACCATCGGGCGGTCGGCGCGATCACCGGCCGGGTCGTCCTCAGCCTGACGCCGGGACAGGGTGACGTCGTCGACGAGGTGGTCCGCCAGACACAGAACCGCCCCGGGGAGTCCGGCCAGCTCGCGCTGTGGCTCGGCCTGGCGGCCGCGCTGGTCTCCCTGACCACCGCAATGGCCCAGGTCGAGCGGGGCGCCAACCGCATCTACGGCATCCAGCAGGACCGCCCGACGCCGGCCAAGTACGGCCGTGCCCTGCTCCTCGCGCTCACCGCGGGACTGCCGGCCCTGCTCGGCTTCCTGCTCCTGGTCGCAGGTGGCGCCATCGGTGACGCCGTCGCCGCGACCTACCACTGGAGCGACGAGATGGCGGGCTGGTGGCCGCTGCTGCGGTGGCCGCTGGGACTGCTGCTGACCTGGGTGTCCTACACGGTCCTGCTCGCGCGCGCACCCCACCGCCGGCAGCCCACCTTCCCGTGGCTGGCGGCCGGCGGCGCCATCGCGATCGTTCTGTGGCTGATGGCCACCGCCCTGCTGGCCGCGTACGTGGCCAAGACCGACACCTTTCGATCCACCTACGGACCGCTGACCAGCGTGCTCGCCCTGCTGATCTGGGCCAACCTCACCGCGGTGGCGC
The DNA here is from genome assembly GCA_036519715.1 of Mycobacteriales bacterium. Taxonomy (GTDB): domain Bacteria; phylum Actinomycetota; class Actinomycetes; order Mycobacteriales; family CADCTP01; genus CADCTP01. The sequence goes on along the minus strand of DATDKW010000340.1, from coordinate 35,673 downwards.
TGCTGTTCGGGGCGGCCTTCTGCGCGCAGATCGAGGCCGTTCGCGCCGGCACCCCGGAACCGACGAACGGCGACCGGCAGCTGGCGCTGTGGCCTGGCTCCGGTTCGGCCGGCTCTCCCTCCGCCGACAACGATCGCGGCGTCATCCCGCCACCCCGGCCCGCTACTCAAGGACAGGCGGCTCGGTGCGAGAGCTGTTCCCCCGAGAGCCAGGGGGCGAGCTTGCCGTCAGCGGCCCGGAGCGAGAGCGGAGCGTGACATGCGTAGATGGATCATCGCGGCAACCCTCGCGCTGGTGTCGGTCGTCGCCGGCCCCGGCGTAGGAACCGCCGCTGCTGCGCCGTTGCCGAGCAGCATGGCGGCCATCGGGGACTCGATCACCCAGGCCGTCGACGTCTGCTGCTGGTACGGCAATCACCCGGCCGACTCGTGGAGCACCGGAGGCGCGAGCTGGGACGGCGTGACCAGCCACTACGAGCGGATCCGTGCCGCCAGTCCCTCGGTGGTCGCGTACAACGACGCGGTGTCCGGAGCCCGGATGAGCGACGCCCCGGGTCAGGCCTCCCGCGCCGTCGGTCAGGGTGCCCGGTACGTGACGATCCTGATGGGCGCCAACGACCTCTGCACGTCCTCGGCCGCCACCATGACCTCCGTGACCACGTTCCGGGACCAGTTCCGGCAGACGCTGGCCACCCTCAGGTCCGGAGCGCCCGACGCTCGGATCTTCGTCGCGAGCATCCCGAACGTGTACCACCTGTGGGAGCTGTACCGGTACGACCTGACCGCTCAGTCGGTGTGGGCCGCCGCCGGCATCTGCCAGTCCCTGCTGTCCCTGTGGAACACGTCCACCCAGCGGGCGATGGTCCGGGATCGCAACATCGCCTTCAACACCGTCCTCGCGCAGGAGTGCGCCGCGTACGCCAACTGCAGGTTCGACGGGAACGCCGTCTACAACTACCCGTTCTCCAGGAGCCAGGTCAGCAAGCTGGACTACTTCCACCCCAGCCTCTCCGGCCAGGCGGCCCTGGCCTCGATCACCTGGGCCACCTCCTGGTGGGCTTAGCCACCGGCCTCCGGCCACAACCTCCCGAGACGATGGTGAAAGCCCGTGGTAGACGAGGACTACGTCCGTTGGCTCCAAAAGGAGTCCATGCTGGCCGACGCCAGCCGGATAGCCGGCCAGTTCTCCGGCATCGGCAGCGTGTGGCAGAGCCCGTACGCCACCCCCAACCCCGGCGCGGCGACAGGAAAGTCCTCGGTCTGGTTCACCGCCTATCCCACGTCGATGATCACCAAGCCCGGCTGCTCGTTGCTGGGCACGTTGGCCGACGAGGATCTGTGGCGCACGTTCGCGGCGATCGGTATCACCGCGATGCACACCGGGCCGTTGAAGCGGGCGGGTGGTGTGCTGGGTCGGGAAATGACCCCCAGTGTTGACGGGCACTTCGACCGGATAAGCACGCGGATCGACGGGATGTTCGGCACCGAGGCGGAATTCCGCCGCATGTGCGAGGTCGCCGCTACGTACGGTGCGATCGTCATCGACGACATCGTGCCCGGCCACACCGGCAAGGGTGCCGACTTCCGGTTGGCGGAGATGAAGGTCGGCGACTACCCCGGCATCTACCACATGGTGGAGATCCCGCCGAGCGACTGGCACCTGCTGCCCGAGGTGCCGGCCGGCAAGGACTCGGTCAACCTCGATCGTGAGACCGAGGACCGGTTGGAGCGGGCCGGTCACATCGTCGGGCGGCTGCAACGGGTGATCTTCGAAGAGCCGGGTGTCAAGGACACCAATTGGAGTGCGACCGCACCGGTCACCGGCCCGGACGGGATCGAGCGGCGTTGGGTCTACCTGCACTACTTCAAGGATGGTCAGCCGTCGATCAACTGGCTGGATCCGACGTTCGCCGGGATGCGGCTGGTCATCGGGGATGCGCTGCACTCACTCGGTCACCTCGGCGCCGGAGCGCTGAGGCTGGATGCGAACGGCTTCCTCGGAGTGGAGAAGAGCGACGGGGAGGCCCCGGCCTGGTCCGAGGGACATCCGCTCTCGGAGGCCGTCAACCAGGTGATCGCCAGCATGGTCCGGAAAGTCGGGAAGTTCACCTTCCAGGAGCTGAACCTCTCGATCGACGACATCAAGAAGACGTCCGAACGCGGCGCTGATCTCTCCTACGACTTCGTCAACCGCCCGGCCTACGTCCACGCCTTCGCCACCGGCGACACCGAGTTCCTGCGGCTGACGCTGAGGTCGGCCCTGCAGTACGGCCTCCAACCTGTCCGTCTCGTGCACGCGCTGCAGAACCACGACGAGATGACCTACGAGCTCGTGCACTTCTCCATCGCGCACAAGGACGATCTCTTCAGGTTCCGCGATGCGGAGCTGACCGGCGAACAGCTCGCGGTCACCATCCGCAGCGAGCTGGCCGAACGACTCACCGGAGAGGCGGCGCCGTACAACGCCATCTTCACGACGAACGGCATCGCCTGCACGATCCCGACGATCATCGCCGCGACGCTGGGCTATTCCGACATCACGAACCTCTCCCCGGCGCAGATCGACCGGATCAGGCGGGCCCACCTGCTCCTGGCGATGTTCAACGCGATGCAGCCCGGCGTGTTCGCACTGTCCGGATGGGACCTCTGCGGAATGCTGACCCTGGACCGGTCCGAGGTCCGGAAGTCGATCGAATCCGGAGACACCCGGTGGATCCATCGGGCCGCCTACGACTTGATGAACTATCAGCCGCGGGCCACCCACTCACCGGCCGACATGCCGCGCGGCGCGAGCCTCTACGGATCCCTGCCGCAGCAGCTGGAGGACGCGAGCTCGTTCGCGTCCCAGCTGCGGGACCTTCTGCGCGTCCGGGCGCGCTACGACATCTCCTCGGCTGTCCAGGTGGACGTTCCGGACGTGACCGACAAGGCCGTGCTGGCGATGGTCCATCGCCTGCCCACCGGGCAGATGCAGGTCAGCGTGCTGAACTTCGCCGCCCGGTCCGGCGCGGGCAGGATCGAGTCGGAGCATCTGCCACCGGGCGGCGAGGTGATGGACATGTCCACCGGTCAGGTGATCGCTGAGATCGACCGTGATCGCGGCTTCGCCGTCGCGCTGGAACCCCATCAAGGGCTGTCGCTGCTGACCGTCCCGGACGAGGCGCGCCGCTGACTGACCGCCTTCCGTCGGCGGTCCGCGCACCGCGGCCGGCTATCCGGTGGCGAGGACCTGCGGAGAGGCCTCCTTGATCCGGGTCCGCAACCACTTGCCGCGGGTCTCCGCTTCCTGGTGGCAGCTGCTGGCCGCGTCGAGCAGCTCCCGGTCCCGCACCGCCTTCGCCGCCTGGATGAGGATCACCCAGGCGATCTCCACCTCCTGGGCGGCGAGGTACAGCGAGCGGAGGTCCTTGAGCAGGAGCAGCCCGGACGATTCCGAGCGGCCGAGGAGCTCGCCGCTCTTGCGGCGGACGGTCTCCAGCAGGCCGGGCGACTCGGCCACATCGTCGCTGCGGGCGGAGGCACCGTAGCGGTCCGCGAACGGCGCGAGCCGCTCGAGGTGCTCGGCGCACTGGCGGGCCAGAGTGTGCCCCATGTGGTAGAGGTCGTGCTCGGCCGCGTGCCGTTCCGCGACCGCGCGGAGCCGCTTGGCGAAGCCCGCCTCGGCGTCCTGGACGTCCTCGATGGCGGTGTCGAGTTTCATGACTCCTCCTGCACCGTCTCCCGTACCCCGATCCCGCCGGAGGTCCTGGCCATGCCCGCTCCGATGGGTTCGGACGCGGTCGTCGTCGGTGCCGGCGCGGGGCTGCCGTCGGAGTCGGCGACTTTGGTCACCCGGACGGCCGCGATCTTGACCAGGGGCTGTTTCGACACCGGGTCCCAGTCGGTGATGGTCAGCTCGTTCGCAGCCCGCGGATGACCGTCCGGCTCGGCTCCGGAGCGCCCGTCCCCGGTCGCCTCATCCCAGTAGCCGTAGTGGAAGGGGGCGAAGACCACGCCCTCGCGGATGCCGGTGACCCGCGCCTTGGCCTCGAGCCGGCCCCGCGGCGACTCCACCCGGACCAGATCCCCCTCGGCGATCCCGAGCCGTTCGGCGTCCACGGGCGAGACCTCGACCCAGGCGTCCGGGGCGGCGGCCTTCAGCTGCCGCGCCCGCCCGGTCTTGGTCCGGGTGTGGAAGTGGTAGGCCGTGCGTCCCGTCGTGAACAGCAGGGGGTAGTCCTCGTCCGGGGACTCGTGCGCCGGCACGTACTTCGCAGCCTTGAGGATCGCCCGGCCGGCCGGGTTGAGGTCGGCGTGGTCCTTACGCTCGAAACTGGCCCCGGTCAGCAGGTCGTGACCGTAGTCCTCGCAGTAGTCGGTGTCGGTGTTGAAGACGTGGTCGGTGTAGAGCCGCTCCGTCCCCTCGGGACGCTCCTCGGTGCAGGGCCACTGCAGCCCGCCGCTGTCGCGCAGCTTGTCGTACGACAGCCCGGAGTAGTCGCACGGGCGGCCCCGGGTCGCCTCCGCGAACGCCCGGAAACACTCCTCCGCCGTCCGCCACTTCACCAGCGGGGCGCCGTCGGCGTCCTTCAGGCCCAGCCGCCGGGCGTAGTCGAGGAAGATCTCCATGTCCGGCCGGGCTTGACCGGGCGGATCCACCGCCTGCTGGGAGAGGTGGACGGTGCGGTCGTGGTTGGTGAACGTGCCGGTCTTCTCCCCCCAGATCGCCGCCGGCAGGACCACGTCCGCGAGCTGTGCGGTCTCGGTGAGGAACGCGTCGCTGACGACGACGAAGAGCCGGTCCTGCTCGAGGATCGAGCGGATCCGGTGCAGCTCCGGCAGCGACACCGCCGGGTTGGTGGCGGCGATCCAGAGGAAGCGGATCGAGCCCTCCTCGGCGTACCGGAAGATCTGCATGACGTGGGTCGGCGGCGCCCAGCTCGGTATCTGCAGCGGGTCGAGGTTCCAGAGGCGGGCCAGCTCGGCGACGTGGTCGGGGTTCTGCCAGTTCCGCATGCCCATGAAGTCGCCGTCGGCGCCGGTCTCCCGGGTGTTCTGCGCGGTCGGCTGCCCGTTCATCTGGAAGACGCTGCAGCCCGGCTTGCCGATCATCCCGCGCAGGAGCGTGATGTTGTTGACCTGACAGGCGGACGCCGTGGCCTGGTGCGACTGGTAGACCCCCTGCAGGCAGGTGGAGACCAGCCGCCGGCCGGTGCCGATGATGCGGGCCGCGGCCCGGATGTCGTCGGCCGGGACCCCGCAGATCTCGGCGACCCGATCCGGCGGGTAGTCGGCCACCATCTGGGCCAGCTCCTCGAAGCCGAGGGTGTGCGCGTCGACGAAGCTGCGGTCGACCCAGCCGTTCGCGATCAGCTCGTGCTGGATCCCGTTGAGCAGCGCGAGGTTGGTGCCGTTGCGGATGGGCAGGTGCACGTCGGCCTCGCGGGCCACCTTGGTCCGGCGCGGGTCCACCACGACCAGCCGGGGCCGGTCCGGGCCGTGCAGCCGGTCGAGGATGCGGGCCCACAGCACCGTGTGCGTCTCGGCGATGTTGTGGCCGACGGCGAAGATCGTGTCGCACTCGTCGAAGTCGGCCAGCGAGCCCGGTGCGCCGTCGGTGCCGAAGGTCTCCTTGAGCGCGAAGTCCGAGGTCGCGGTGCACAGCCGGGTGTTGCCGTCCAGGTGCGGGGTGCCGATACCGCCGCGGACGACGAGTGCCAGCGTGTAGTAGTCCTCCAGGAACAGCTGACCGCTGTTGTAGAACCCCATCCCCAGCGGGCCCTGCTCGTTGAGCACCTGCCTCGACCGCTCCACGACCAGGTCCATCGCCTCGTCCCAGGTCGCCGGCTGCAGCCGCCCGTCCCGCCGGACCAGTGGCTGGGTCAGCCGGTCCGGCGCGTTGTTGGCCTGCCAGCCGAACAGACCCTTCGGGCCGAGCCGGCCGTGGTTCACGCGGTCGTGCGCGTGGCCGCGGACCCCGACGATCCGTCCGGAGTGGACACCGATGTCCAGTCCGCAGCCGTTCGAGCAGAGCACGCAGGCCGACGGAACCCAGCGGACCTCGGCCTCGGGAACCCCGTCCGCCAGGAACTGGTCGACCCGGGCCGGCCACGGTGTCCCCGCCGGGTGCGGCGTCCGTGTCCCCCAGATGTCAGCGATCCGGTCGGTCATCTCGTCTCCCTTGACGCGCGCCGGCACCCGAACTAGAGCTTGGTCCGGACCCCCGGCTCCGTGGGAACCTCCTTGACCTGCTCCAGCAGGCTGCCGTGGATTGCCACCTTCCCCTTGCCCCGGCGGCCGAACGGCAGCACGGTCCGCCCGAGCGCGTCCTCCAACTCGGCGGCCCAGGCGGCGTAGAGGGCCAGCGCGAACAGCGCCAGTCCCAACAGTCCCGCGGTCGTCTTCCACCCGCTGCCCCCGGACAGCTCATATCCGGCGGTGGCGAGGAACCGCAGCGCCGCCAGCAGGAAGACGGCCGCCGGGACGAGCTTGGTCGTGCTCGCCGTCAGCCCGGTCATCGTCATGGCCGTGCCGCTGAAGATCAGGAACAGGCCCAGGGCGTCACTGGTCGATCCCGGCGGCGACCGGAACAGGACCAGGCCGACCACGAGCCAGGTCAGGGCCAGTACGGACATCGCCGTGGCCACGGTGCCGTCGCGGCCCAGGAAGCTGAAGACGGCCGCCACGATCTGCGCCACGAAGGCGAACCCGATCAGGACCAGCGCGACGTTCTTGCCCTCCGCCTGGTCGACCCAGCCCAGCTGCAGGCCGCTGAGCACGAAGGTCGCCGCCGCCAGGCCGAAGAGCCCGATCGGCGTCGGCGCGCCGATCGGCCGGAGCGAGATCATGACCCGCTGCCGCAGAGCGTCCCAGGAGACATCCTCGCCAGGCTTGCTCACTCCCGGTCGGTCGACGGTCCGCTCGGTCATCTCCGCTCCCGCGATCCGCACGTTGTGCGCCCTCTACCCACTGAGATCGACTGGAACCATCCCGGGCGCCAGGAATCGCGGGACGCGTACCCGGTCCGGGAGATCCCCGGGATACGCTTCTATGACAGTCGTCATGGACGGGGCACGGGATGGCACGCGAGACGCCGGCTGCTCGGGACCGGATGGTCTACAGCGCCGCGCAGCTGGTGCGCGAGCGCGGGGTGACCGCGACCGGCATCCGGGACGTGGTCGAGCGCGCGGCGGCCCCGCGCGGGTCCTTCCAGCACTACTTCCCCGGCGGGAAGGACCAGCTGGTGTCCGAGGCCCTGCTGTGGTCGGGCGACTTCGCGGCCCGCTGGGTCGCCGAGTACGCCGGGACGACCCCGTCCGGGTTGTTCGCCCACCTGGCCGCGCCCTGGGAGCGGGAGCTCGCCGCCCGCGAGTTCCAGCGGGGCTGCCCGGTCATGGCCGCGGCCGCGGACGCCTGCGCCGGCGACTCGGCCCTGACCGGGCCGATCCGCGCCGCCCTCGACCGCTGGGAGGACGCGATCGTCGCCGCGCTCGGCCGCCTCGGGGTCCCGGCCGGGGCGGACCGGCGGCTCGCCACCCTGATGCTCAGCACGCTGGAGGGCGCGATCCTGCTCGCCCGGGTCCGCCGGGACGTACGGCCGCTGGGCACGGTCGTCGCCGACCTGGGACCGCTTCTCGACGCGGCCGTCCGGGCCTGACCCCGGTCACTTACCTGCTGGCCAGCTCGCGGGTGCGGGCCTCCAGAGCGCGGACCACCGCGACCATGTCCTCACCGCCGTGGCCGGCGGCGACGGTCTCCGCGTACAGGGCGTGGCAGGTGTCCAGCAGCGGGGACGCGAGCCCGGCCGCGCGGGCGGCGTCGGCGACGAGCCGGTTGTTCTTCAGCACGTCGGCGGCCGCGGCCTGCGGGGCCAGGTCGCCGTCGAGCAGCTTGCCGACCTTGGTCCGGGACACGCTGCTGGCCATCGGACCGGCGTCCAGCACCGACCGCAGCCGGCCCAGGTCCAGCCCGTGCCGGTCGGCGAAGTGCACCGCCTCGGTCAGCCCGGTCACCATGGTGATGAGGAAGAGGTTGACCGCCAGCTTCATCACCAGCGCGTTGGGCACCGGGCCGCACTCGACCGCGTCCCGGCACATCGGCGCCAGCAGCGGCCGGACCGCCGCCACCGCGGCCGGGTCACCGGCGAGCATCGCGACCAGCTCGCCGGCCTCGGCCGGTCCGCGGGAGCCGGACACCGGAGCCTCGACGTACCGGCCGCCGGCGGCGAGGACGTCCGCCTCCAGCCCCCGCGAGTACGCCGGGGAGGTCGTGCCCATGTGCACGAGCGTCCGGCCGGCGAGGTCGCGGGCGAACCGGGCCGTGCCCCGGCCGGTGGTCGCGTCGATCGCGTCCTCGGTGGCGAGCATGGCCAGCACGACCGGCGCCCGGGCGAAGACCTCGGACGGGTCGGCCGCCACGTCGGCCCCGGCCCGGGCCAGCCGTGCGGTCCGGGCGGCGGTGCGGTTCCACACCACCAGCGGGGTGCCGGCCTGCCGGAGCCGGCCGGCCATCGGCTCCCCCATCAGCCCGAGCCCGAGGAATCCCACCTGCTCCTGGTCACCCACGGCCGGAGCATACGACCAACTATGACAACTGTCATAGACCCGGGTGCGGGCCGGTGTCTATCCGAAGGACTCCCCTTCGCCGCGACCGACCCCAAGGGACGGGTTCGGGCCCGGCTCGCCACCGAGCTGCTCACCGCCCACCAGGACGGCCGCGCCCGGATGACCCTCGGTCTCGCGTCCGACTACTTCGGACCGTCCGGAGTGGACACCGCCCTGGGCCAGGCCTTCTTCGGTCGGCTGGCCGCCGGCAAGAAGGCCCAGTGGCTTTGCGACCTGGACCAGCCGCACGCGGCCAGCTACCTGCCCGACGTGGCCCGGGGGCTGGTGACCCTCGGCTCCCGGCCGGAGGCGGACGGCCGGCCCTGGCACCTGCCCTGTGCCGCCCCGTCCGGGCGGCAGCTGCTGGCCGCCGCCGGCGCGGTCCTCGGCCGCCCGGTCGGCGCGACCGTGCTGCCCACCGCGGCCCTGCGGATCGGCGGCCGGGTGGTGCCGCTGCTGCGCGAGCTGTCCTATGTCGCCCACCAGTGGGACCGGCCCTGGATCGTCGACGGGTCGGCGTACGAGCGCGAGTTCGGGCCGCTGCCGGTCACGCCGCTGCCGGACGCGGTCGCGGCCACCGTCTCCTGGTGGACCACGTCCTCGCGCTGACCACCGCGGGCAGCCCGACGTCGCGCCTCGTCAGCCGCGCAGGTCGCGGCGGGCGTACCCGGCGATGCCGACCACGGCCAGCGTCGCCGCCACGGCCAGGATGCCGAGGGCGCCGGGCCAGTCCGGCGGCTCGGCCGGCACCGCGGCGACGTGGCTGAACGGGGACAGCTGCCCCACCCAGGCCGGCCAGCCGAAGCTTTGGGCCAGCGCCTGGAGCAGGAAGCCGCCCGCGGCGGGCAGAGCCCCGACCGGGACGACCGCGGACGGGGCCCAGCCCAGCGCCAGCAGCGCGGCGCCCAGGCAGAGCAGCACCACCGGCAGCCCGTTGACGACCCCGGCCAGCGCGTCGCCGAGCCCCAGCCGAGCGCCGACCAGCGCGGCGCCGGCCCAGGCCGCCGCCCCCGAGACCAACGCCAGCAGCGTCACGGCGACGACGACGGCTCCGGCCTCGGTCGCGGCCCAGCGGGCCCGGGACACCGGCAGGGCCAGCAGCAGCGCCAGCCGGTGGTTCGTCTCGTCGCTCGCGTCGAGGCTGATGCGGACCGCGGCGTAGACGCCCACCGGGATGGCCAGCAGGGCGAACAGCGCGGCGACGTATCCCTCGACGGTCCCCAGGGAGACGAGGCCGGCCTGCGCGGCCAGCTCGGCGTACCGCGGGTTGTCGGCGAGGAACCCCGTCAGGGAGTCCGCGAGCAGCCCGATCAGCAGGTAGTACGTGGCCAGGCCGGTCGCCCACGCGGCCAGGCTCCGCAATGACCGGCGGGCGGCGAACCCGGCCAGCGACCGCAGCAGCCGGACCCGCGGCGGGCGGATGTCCCGGCCCGGCAGCACGCCGGCCCCGACGTCCCGGCGGCCGGCCGCGGCCAGCGCCAGCACGGACAGGGTCCCGGTGGCGGCGGCCAGAACGAAGAGCGGAGCGGTGCGGTTCGCCGCGTACGGCTGGATCTCGGCGAGCAGGCCGAACGGTGTCGTCCAGCGGGCCCAGCGCAGTGACTCGACGCCGTCGGCCACCATGCGCAGGAACAGTCCGCCGGCCAGCGCCGCGGCCGCCAGTCCGCTCGCGGTCGGCCGGTCGGCCGCCAGCTGGGCCGTCAGCGCGCCGAGCGCGCCGAAGCCGGTGGCGACCAGCCCGACGGCCAGTCCGTACCGGAGGGAACCGCCGGGAGCCGTGCCGGCGACGATCATCGTGCCGGCGAGCACGAGGCCGATCAGGAGCCCCGCGCCGGCCAGCACGGTGAGCTGCCGGGCCAGCACCGCCGGAACGGGCAACCGGCTGGCCAGCAGCAGGTCCCAGCGGCCGGCGTCCTCCTCGCCCCGGGTGATGCGGGTGGCGGCAAGCAGGGCCCATACCCCGACCAGGACCGCGACGAAGGTGCCGGTCCGCCAGACCGTGAACCCACCGGGGTCGGCCAGGGCGACCGGCTCCCCGAACAGCGTCCGGATCGCCGGGTTCTCGGCCAGCGCCCGCAACGACGCCGCATCGAAGGTGTCCGCGAACACCAGCCGGTACTGCACCGCCACCAGGGCGGAGGTGCCGGCGACGACGGCCAGCACGACCAGCGCCCCCCGCCGGACCTGCCGGACCGCCAGCCCGCTGACGGCGCGACCCACTGCCGACGTGCGGTTGACGGCATCGGCCAGGTCCTGCTCCGCGGCCTTGGTCATGGTGTGGCGTCGCCGTAGTACTCCAGGAAGATCTCCTCCAGGGTCGGCTCCCGCACCTCGACGCCGATCAGGTCCGCGGCCGCGATCGCGCGCAGCGCCGGCGCCGGCGGCCCGCTGAGCGACAGCTGCAGCCGACCCGGTCCCGCCTCCCGGACCTCGCCCACGCCCGGCACGCCGGCCAGGTCCGGAGCCGCCCCTGCGAAGCTCACCCGTACCTCCGTGCGGCGCAACCGCCGCAGCTCCGCCATCCCCGCCACCTCGACCAACCGGCCCCGGCGCAGGATCCCCACCCGCTGGCAGACCGCCTCGACCTCGCCGAGCTGGTGGGAGCTCAGGAACACCGTCTGGCCCCGCGCCGCCGCCTCCGCGATGCAGCGGCGGAACTCCAGCTCCATCAAGGGATCGAGGCCGCTGGTCGGCTCGTCCAGCAGCAACAGCGGCGCCCGCGACGCGAACGCGGCGACCAGCGCGACCTTCTGCCGGTTGCCGGTGGAGTAGGCCCGGCTCCGCTTGTCCGGCTCCAGGCGGAACCGCTCCACCAGCTCCCGCTGGTACGCCAGGTCGGTCCGGCCGCCGACCCGCGCCAGCAGCTCCAGGCACTCGGCCCCGGTGAGGTACGGCCAGAGCGCCACCTCGGCCGGCACGTACGCCAGGTGCCGGTGCGCCTCCGCGACATCCGCCGCGTCGTCGCCGAACACCCAGGCCCGGCCGGCGGTCGGCCTGAGGAACCCCAGCAGCAACCGGATCGCCGTCGACTTGCCGGCGCCGTTCGGCCCGAGGAAACCGAAGACCTCACCAGGCGGCACCGCGAAGCTCACCCCGTCCAGCGCCAGCGTCGTACCAAGACGCTTGGTCAGCCCCTCCGTCCGGATCGCCTCCACGACCGAACGCTACCGACCGCCCGGGGTGCGGTCAGGGGAGGAGGGCGAGTTTGCCGACGGTGGTGCGGGCCTCCAGTTCGGCGAGGGCCTTGGGTCCCTCGGCCAAGGGGCGGGTGGCGGGGTGGCCGGGGCCGAGCACCCCGGCCGCGACGAGCCCGAACATCTCCCCCATGATCTCGCCGAACAGCTGCGGTGCCGACCGGATCAGGATGCCGATGTTCAGGCCGATGACGTGGAGCTGGTGCCGGTAGACCAGGTCCCAGTTGGTCATCCCGGCCTCGCCGCCGGCCAGGCCGTAGACGACGACCCGGCCCGTGACCCGCTTGGTCGCGGCCAGGCTCCCCTCGAAGGTGGCGCCGCCGGCCGACTCCAGCACCAGGTCGGCGCCGGCGCCGCCGGTCAGCCCGAGGACCTCGGCGGCGAGACCGGCCCGGCGGGAGTCGAGGACGTGGTCGGCGCCCAGCGCCCGGACCACGTCGTGCTTGTCCGATGAGGCCGTGGCGATGACCGTCGCGCCGTAGTGCTTGGCCATCGTCACCGCAACCTGGCCGGTCCCGCCGGCCGCGGCGTGGATCAGGACCGTCTGCCCGGCGGTGACGCCACCCAGCGGCTTGAGCGCCGCCAGCGCGGTCGGCCAGCTCACCCCCAGGCCCAGCGCCTGCTCGTCGGCCCACCCGGCCGGTACGGGGATCGCCGCGGCCGCCGGGACCACCAGGTGTTCGGCGAAGGCTCCGCCGCCGATGCTGACGCCGACGACGTGGGCGCCGGGCTCCGGGGCGGTCACCCCGGCGCCGACGGCGGTGACCTCCCCGGCCGCCTCGATACCGGCCAGGTACGGCGGCTGCGGGCCACCGGCGAAGGTGCCGCGGGCCTGCGAGAGGTCGGCGAAGTTGAGGCCGGCGGCGGTGACCCGGATCAGGACCTGGCCCGGTCCCGGGCTCGGCACGGGCGCGTCGGTGATCAGGCGCAGGTCGTCCGGGCCGTTCAGGGAGGTCTGCTGCAGGGCACGCATGGTGGATGTCCTCTCGGGGCGGTCTGCCTACGCCCAGGAAGACCCGCCGACCTCCGGGAAGGAATCGCTCAGCGCGCCGAACCCGAACTCGGTGACCAGCCGCGGATCGCCGAAGGAGGAGATCCGGTGGATGCCGGCGCTGCTGACGGTCAGCACGCAGATCCCGTACGGCCGGTGGATCCCGTGCTCGTCGCGCCGGTACGCCGCCGCGGCCGGCTGCCCGTTGGCGGCGGTGGCCAGCATGCGCCAGTCGCCGGGCGATCCCAGCAGGTGGTCGCGCAGGAACGGCAGGCAGGTGGCGCGGCCGGCGAACCAGCTGCGCAGCGGCGTCGCCTCCAAGGTGACGTCCTCGGTCAGGAGCCGCTCCAGCGCGGCGGCGTCGGCGTTCTCGAACGCCGCGACGTACCGGTCCAGAAGAGCCCGGACCTGCGGTGCGGTCGGTTCGGCGATCTGGCCGTCGGCCAGGGCCAGCTCCGCCAGCCGGGCCCGGGCGCGCTGCAGCGCACTCTTGACCGACGCGGTCGTGGTGCCGAGCATGACCGCGACCTCCGGCGCGGGGAACGCCAGCACCTCCCGCAGCACCAGCACCGCCCGCTGCCTCGGCGGCAGGTATTGCAGGCTGGCGATCAGCGCCAGCCGCAGTCCGGCCCGCGCCGCGACGACGGCCGCCGGGTCGGCCGACTCCGGGAGCACCCTCGCGTCCGGAGCCGGCTGCAGCCAGCTCACCTCCGTCCCGGCCTCGTCCAGGTCGGCGTCGGGATCCGGCTGCGGGCCCGAGAGACCGGACGGCAGCATCCGCCGACTCCGCTTGGCCAGCTCGGTCAGGCACCGGTTGGTGGCGATCTGGTACAGCCAGGTCCGCACCGACGACCGACCCTCGAACCCGCCGTAGGCCCGCCAGGCCCGCAGGTAGGTCTCCTGGACCAGGTCCTCCGCGTCCTGGATCGAGCCGAGCATGCGGTAGCAGTGCGCGACCAGCTCGCGCCGGTACGGCTCGGTCGCCCCGACGAATGCGGCGCTGTCAGGCATGGTCCGCACCGCCCGGCCCAGGAACGCGGCAGACCAGCACCGCCGCAGTCTGCCAGGGCCGCCAGCGCGCCCTCACCGACCAGGACGCCGATCCTCCAGTCCCAGCCGACCGGGCCGAAGGGGTAGCCGTTGGCGGCCGGCGGGAACTCGTGCGCGCGGTAGACGGCGTACGCGGTCCACAGCAGACCGACCGCGAACGGCAGCAGGGCCCGGTAGACCGCGTTCCGCCCGGCCTGCCGCGAGGTGGCCGACCAGCGGTCGAGGTTGCCGAGCCCGGCCCGCAACCGCAGCGACGAATACCTCACGCCGGCCATGCGACCACCACTCGAGCGTGCTGGCACATGGCGCTCCCCTCGGTCGTCGCTGTGGAACGCCGACCGGCGCGGTACGCGACTCCCAGACCCCCACGGTAGGAGCGCCACCACCCCACCGTCCCCTCCTGAAATGCGCTCGCGCCCGGCGGGGAGTGGATGGGGAGCGACTGGGGACCGGGGCGCGTCAGGGTCGGGGGCGTTCGGCAGTCGACATCGAGGAGACACCATGCGCACGAGGTTCGTCGCCGCCCTGGCCGGGATCACGCTCGCCGCCACCGCCCTGGTCACCCCGTCGGTGGCGGCGGCGTCCACCGGGAAGGGGTCCGGCGGGAAGCAGGCTCACTGCGCCGCGGACTTCCACGCCGCCGTGGTCGAGGACAACGAGGCCTACAACGCCCACGACGCCGACCGGTACGAGGCGATCCTCAACCCGCGGATGATCTTCTGGCAGGACGGCGTCACCACGTACGGGCGGGACGCGATCATGGCCACCGCCCGCCGGAACTTCGCCGTCCCCGGCTGGACCTGGACGTACGAGATCGAGTCGGAGACGGTGTACGGCTGCCACTCCGGGCTGGCGGTGGCCAGCGCCCACTTCATCTTCCCGGAGCGGAACATCGACCAGAAGTTCGTCTTCACGATGTATCTGGTCCGCGAGCACGGGAAGTGGACCGTGGCCGCCGACAACGTGCACTCCGTCACCGCCTGAGCGACGCGGCCGGCCGGGCACGGTCCACTCTGGACGGTGCCCGGCACAGGTCGCACCAGCGCCCGGCCGGGTCGGCCAGGTGCCGGCGGACGAGGTCGGCCCGGTCGACGCCGAGCTCGGTCAGGATCGCCAGCGCCTCCCGCCACCAGGCCGGGTCGCCGGTCGCGTGGGCCAGCCCGTCCAGCGCCAGCGCCTCCTGCATCCGGAACCGGCCGGCCCGGGCCAGCCCCAGCGCCTCCCGGAACGGCTGCTCGGCCGGCAGGCCCAGCCGCAGCGACGTCTCGCCCAGCCCCAGCAGGATGGCCCGGGTCGCGGCCGCGTTGCCGGCGTCCGCCAGCGCCTCGTGGTGCAGCGACAGGGCGGTCGCGCCCCGGCCCAGCCGGGCCTCGGCCAGCGCCAGGTTGTTGCGGGCCAGGGCGGTGACCGGGCTGTCGTGCGCGAGGGCCCGGCGCAGGTAGCCGGCGGCCTCCCGGTCCCGGCCGGCCAGGTGGGCCAGCATCCCCAGGCTGGTCAGCGCGGCCGCCTCCATCTCGGGGTCGGCGCCGGCCCGGGCCAGCCGGAAGTGCTCCATCCCCTCGGCCAGCCGGCCGGTCCACATCGCCAGCGCACCCAGGCCGAAGCGGAGCAGCACGGTCCCGGCCGGGCCGGCGGTGGTCAGGGCGTGCTCGGAGGTGGCCCGCCAGTCGGCGAAGTGGCCGCGGTGCTCGAAGTAGGTCCGCAGCACGCAGGCCAGCTGCCAGTCGTCGGTGGCCAGCGCGACCGCGACCAGGGTGTGGTGCTCGGCCGCCAGCCAGGCCAGCGCGGCGTCCACATCGGACAGTGGCGGCAGGTGCCGGGGTGGCTCGGCCAGCACCGGGGTGAACCGGGGCGGGCTGATCAGGCCGGTCGCCCAGGTCGCGGCGGCCAGGAAGTAGTCGTGCAGCCGCCGGCCCGCGCCCGCCCGGGGCGCGACCCCCCGGGCATAGGACCGCAGCAGGTCGTGGAAGGTGTAGCGACCCACCCCGTACGGGCGGAGCAGGTGGGCGTCGACCAGCGCCTCCAGCAGGGCCCCGGCCCGGGCCGGGGAGGTGCCGGCCAGCGCGGCCGCGGACCAGGCGTCGAAGTCGGTGCCCGGGTGCAGGCCCAGCAGCCGGAACATCCGCCGCTCGGCCGGCGCCAGCTGCCCGTACGACAGGGCGAAGGCGGGCCCGACGCCGCGGTCGGCCACGGTGAGCTCGCCGAGCCGGTCGCCGGGTTCGCGCAGCCGCGCGGCCAGGTCCGCGACCGTCCACTCCGGACGGTGCGCGAGCCGGGTGGCGGCGATCCGGATGGCGAGCGGGAGGCGCCCGCACAGCTCCACCACCTCGGCCGCGGCGGCCGCCTCGCCCGCGGACGGCGCGGCGGCCGGCTCGGCCGGCGCCCGGCCGGCCACGGCGGCGAACAGCTCCAGCGCCTCCGCCGGCGGCAGGACGTCCAGCGACAGCACGGTCGCGCCCTCCAGCACGCCGAGCCGGCGGCGGCTGGTCACCAGCACCAGCGACCGCGGCGAGCCCGGCAGCAACGGCCGGACCTGCGCAGCGGTGGCGGCGTTGTCCAGCACGACCAGCACCTGCCGGCCGGCCAGCTCGGCCCGCCAGCGGGCGGCGCGGCCGTCGAGGTCCTCGGGGATGACCTCCGGCGGCACGCCCAGCATCCGCAGCAGCCGTTCCAGCGCCGCCTCCGAGGTGAGCGGGTGCGCGCCGGCGGTGTGCGCGTGCAGGTCACAGAACAGCTGGCCGTCCGGGTAGCGGGCGGCCAGCCGGTGGGCCGCGTGCACGGCCAGCGCGGTCTTGCCGATGCCGGCCATGCCGTCGATCGAGCTGATCACCACGGCGCCGGCCTGCACCGGGTCCAGCAGCCGGCCCAGGTCGGCGGCCCGGCCGGCAAAGTCGGGCAGGTCGTACGGGAGGGTGGACGGCGCCGGTCCGGGCGGGTCCAGCGCCGGGTCGGCCCGCAGCACCTGCTGGTGCACCCGGACCAGGTCCGGGCCGGGATCGACGCCGAGCTCGTCGGCCAGCAGCGCGCGGGTCTGCGCGTACACGGCCAGGGCGTCGGCCTGCCGGCCGCAGCGGTAGAGCGCGACCATGAGCTGGCGCCGCAGCGTCTCCCGCAGCGGGTGGGCTTCGATCAGGGCGGGCAGCTCGACGGTGAGATCGGCGCCGGCGCCGGCGGCCAGCCGCAGCTCGACCGCCGCCTCCACCGCGGCCAGCCGCCGGTCGTCCAGCCGGGCGGCGGCGCCCCGCAGCGCCCGGCCGTCGATCCCGGCCAGGGCCGGGCCGCGCCAGAGCGCGAGCGCGGCGGTCAGCCCGGGCAGCGTCCCGGTCGCGGCCAGGTCGGTGAACCGGGCCAGGTCGAGGTCGCCGCTCCGGAGCCGGTAGCCGGTGCCGACGGTCTCGATCCGGCCCGGCAGCCGGGCCCGCAGCCCGGCGATGGTCTTGTGCACCTGGTGGGTCGCGGTCGGCGGCGGCTCGGAGTCCCAGAGCGCGTCGGTCAGCTCGCCCAGCCCGACCACCGCCCCACCGGCCAGCAGCAACGTCGCGAGCGCCTTCGCGGCCCGTGGTCCCCCGAGCCGGACCGGGCGCCCGGCGTCGTCGGCCACCTCCAGCGGCCCCAGCACCCGGAACTCCACGCCGCGACGGTAGGACGCGGGCCCGGACGATCCGGCCGATCGATCCCGAACCGCCACGCAACCGACGGGCAATCGTGACGTGCGGGTCCGCGCCGGATCGGGTCAGGAGCCGGTACGAGCGGGAGACGCGCCGTCGTGGTTGGCGCCGGCGTAGGCCTCCCGGTCCCGCTCGCCCCCGCCGTACCAGTCCAGGCAGAGGACGGTGGCGTCGTCCCGGAGCGTGCCGCCGACGGCGCGCAGGACGGCCCGGTTGATCTCCTGGACGACCTCGCGGGGATGCAGGTCGCTGGTGGTGGCGACCAGACCGAGGACGTCCGCGGTGGCGGCGTTGCGTTCCAGCACGCCGTCGGTGACGAACACCAGTCGGTCGCCCGGCACCAGCGCCAGCTGCTGCACCCGGTAGGCGACATCCGGCACCACTCCGAACGGCGGATCGGCCGCCAGCTCGACGACCTCCACCCGGCCGCCCCGCAGCCGGACCGGGGGTGGGTGACCGGCGTTGATCACTGCCGCGGTGCCGGTGGTCAGGTCGACGCGCAGGAGCTGACCGGTCACGAACTGGTCGGACCGGGCGTGCTGGAGGAGCGCCGAGTTGGCGAGCACGGCCTGCTCGACCAGGGTGGCGCCGCTGCGCCGGCTGTTGCGCAGGCTGCCGACCAGGAGGCTGGCCAGCAGCGCCGCCTGCTCCTGGTGACCCATGGCGTCGGTCAGCGACAGGTGCAGCGTGTTCCGGTCGAGGGTGTAGTCGAAGGTGTCGCCACCGACGTCACCGGCCGGCTCCACCGCGCCCGCGACCGTGAACTGACCGGCCTCACAGGTCAGCGACGTGGGCAGCAGCCGGCGCTGGATCTCGGCGGCCAGCGAGAAGGGCTGGCTGCGCTGGCCCCATTCGAACAGGTCGGTGAAGCGCCGGTTGACGATCACCACGTATCCGAGCGCGTGCGCGGCCGCGGCGATGTAGGCGACGGTGGCGGCATCCGGTGCGGTCGGCAGCAGCATCTCCAGCACGCCGATCACGTCGCCGCGGTCGGTCACCGGCGCCAGCACCCGGCTGCCACCGCTCTCCGGATGCAGCCGGACCTGCTGCGTCCGCACCACCACGTCGTACGGACTGCCGGCCAGCGGGACGGTCTCGGCCGCGTCCGCTTCCCGCGAGTGACCCGAGCGACCCGCCGGGCCGCCGCCGTGGTGACCCATCCGGACCAGGGCGCTGCCGTTGAAGGCGGAGATGAGGAACGAGACCTCCTCGGCGGCCAGCTTCGTGCCCAGCTCGGCCGCGAAGACGTCCACGGCCGCGACCGGTGGGGCGGCCTCCACCGCGGCCAGCAGCGAACCCAGGTCCGGGCGGTCCCCGCCCTCGGCTGGCATGCCCGGATCCTATGGCCAGGTCTTACGCCGCCGTGCTGCCAACCGGCTGTGTCACGGCCTGTAGTGGCTTGTGCCTCAGCCTCGTTTCTTGAACCGATCCAGATTGTGCGTGAGACTGCCGACGATGGGGACCGCGGAGTTCGAGCGCATGCTGCGCGACGTGGCGCTGCGGGTGACCCGCCCCCGGCTGTCCGTGCTGTCCGCGCTGCAGGCTCACCGCACGCCGACACCGAGTCCGTGATCGGGCTGGTCCGCCAGGACCTCGGGGTCGTGTCCCACCAAGCCGTGTACGACGTGCTGCGGGCGCTCACCGACGCCGGCCTGGTCCGGCGGGTGCAGCCGATCGGCTCGGTCGCCCGCTTCGAGCTGGAGCCCGGCGACAACCACCACCACGTCGTCTGCCGGACCTGCGGGTCCATCGCCGACGTGGCGTGCGCGGTCGGCGAGGCGCCTGCCTGACCGCCTCGGACGACGCCGGCTTCCAGATCGGCAGGCCGAGGTCATCTACTGGGGCCGACGCGGACGAGAGGTTCGTCGCCGACTTCATCGCGGCCTGGACCAAGGTCATGGAGCTCGACCGCTTCGACCTGCACCGCTGACCACCCGGCAGCACTGACCCAGGAACGCCCCGGACCGCCCACGGCCCGGGGCGTTCCCACGTCCGGACCCGCCGGCACTGGACCCGCGGACCCGGCCGGACCGGCTACGTGGTGCCGTGGCGGGAGACCACCGCCCGGGAGCGGCCCGTTCGGGGCATTGACGTGGTGGGTGAGATGGAGTAGGCAGGTTTGCGGCATTGTGGGCGGGGTGTCCGGATGCCAGAGACTGTCCACTGTAGACAGGAGCAGACCGTGACCGAGCAGTCGACCGTCACCTTCGACCGGTTCTCCCCCGGCGCGGTGGCGGATCCGTACTCGCTCTACGACCGGGTCCGCGAGCGCGGGCCGTTCCTCGACGACGCGCTGGGCATGTGGATCGTCGGCCGGTACGACGACGTGCGGACCGTGCTCGCCGACCACGAGCGGTTCTCCTCGGACTTCAACATCCGCAGCCCGCAGTGGCCGCCGCCGGAGGTCGCGGCCGTGCTGGCGACGGGCTACCCGGAGGTGCACGTCCTGCTCAACCAGGACCCGCCGGAGCACACCACCAAGCGGGCGATCATCAACGGCACCTTCAGCCCCCGCCGGGTACGGGCGCTGACGCCGATCGTGCAACGGCTGGCCGACGGGCTGATCGACCGCGTCGCCGACGCCGGCCGGGCCGACCTGATCGGCGGGCTGGCCTGGCCGCTGCCGCTGAGCATCACCTGCGAGCTGCTCGGCCTGCCGGTCGCCGACGCCACCCGGATCCGGGCCTGGATCGACGTGATGACCGAGCTGACCTCGTACGGGACGACGCCGGAGCGGCTGGTCGAGGTCGCCCGGGAGTCGGTGGAGTTCGAGCGATATCTGGCCGCCTTCGCGGCCGAGCGCCGCGCCGACCCCCGCGACGACCTCAGCTCCGATCTGATCGCGGGCGGGCTGTCCGACCTGGAGATGATCTCCCTCCTGGTCAACATGATCTTCGCCGGGCACGAGACCACGTCCAACCTGATCGGCAACACCCTGCTGGCCCTGCTGGGCCCGGGCCCGATCGGGACCCGGCCGGGCGACGAGCAGATCGACGCCGCGGTCGAGGAGACCATGCGCCACGAGCCGCCGGTGCAGGGCATGTTCCGGCGAGCCCGGGCCGACGTCGAGCTCGGCGGCGCCACCATCCCGGCCGGCTCGATGATCTTCGCACTGATCGGCGCGGCCAACCGGGACCCGGCCGCCTTCGCCGACCCCGACGCCTTCCGGCCCGGCCGGCCCGGTCCGCCGCACCTGGGCTTCGGCCGCGGCGTGCACTTCTGCGTCGGCGCGCAGCTGGCCCGGATGGAGGTCCGGGTGGTGATCCGGACCGTCCTGGACCGGCTGCCCGGGCTCCGGCTCGCACCGGGATTCGTCCCGCCCTACCTGCCCAACCTCATGCATCGCGGGCCCCGGCGCCTGGACGTGGTCTGGGGCTAGGCGTCACGCGCGCGCCGGAGTGGGCCGGCACCAAGGGTTTGCTATGGCGTCGTCCCGCGTTCGGTGTCACTATCCGCTTCGTTTCCGGTCGTGCCTGGACTGTGGAGGTCGTCCTGTGGTGAGGCTGTTCCGACCGATCGGGGTTCTCCTCGGCCTGCTGGTCCTGATCCTGGGCCTGCCCGCGACGGCTCAGGCGGTGCCGGCCGCGCCGGCCGCCGCGTCCGCGTCGCACCACCCGGAGCCGGTGCCCGAGGACACGGCGCCGACCGGCCCGGACTGCACCACCACGCCGTCGACCACCCAGCCCGGCTACACGGTGGCCGACCCGCGGTGCACGTTCACCGGCGGCGCGTACACCGGCGCCCGGTTCACCCCGCTCACCGACGCGGCCGGCCGGGCGCTGTCCCGGACGTACACCGGGATCCTGGCCGGCGCGCCGTACCGGCTGGAGGTGCCGAAGCGCTGGAACGGCCAGCTGGTCCTCTACGCGCACGGCTTCCGCGGCACCGGGACCACCGTCTACGTCGACGACTCCCCGCTCAGGGCGTACTTCATCCAGCACGGCTTCGCCTGGGCCGGGTCGGGCTTCTCGACCAACGGGTACGACGTGGGCCAGGGCGCGCGCGACTCGCACGCGCTGATCCGGCTGTTCGCGGGCAAGGTCCGCACCGCCCGGGCGGTCTACATGACCGGCTTCTCGATGGGCGGGCAGATCACCGCGGTGACGATCGAGCGCTACCGCGGAGACTTCGTCGGGGCCATGCCGGCCTGCGGCGTGCTCGGCGACAAGGAGCTGTTCGACTACTTCACCGACGCCAACGTGACCGCGGCCGCGCTCACCGACACCGGCATCCGGTTCCCGGACAGCCTCGAGGCCGGGCAGGCGTACGCGCCCACGTACGACGCGCAGGTGCTGTCGGAGCTGCCGAAGCTGGGCACCGGGTTCGTGTCCGGCAACCCGGCCGCGGTGTCGCTGACGCCGACCGGGCAGGCCTGGGCCGGCACCGTGCAGCAGCGGTCCGGCGGCACCCGGCCGGGCTTCGCCGGCGCCTTCGCGTACTGGTCGAGCGTCGGCTTCGCGCCGCTGACCAACGTGCCGTTCCTGTTCGGCGTCTACCCGGGCCTGACCGGGGGGACCGTGGGGATCGCGGACGGCAATCTGGTCGACAACCGGTTCACGGTCTACCAGATCGACGGCAGCCGGCGGCTGAGCCCGGCCGAGCTGGCCCTGAACCGCTCGGTGCTGCGGGTGGCGCCGACGACGAGGCCGTCGCGCGGGCTGTCCGGGGTGCCGAAGGTGTTCGGCGACCCGCGGATCCCGGTGCTGTCGCTGCACGACATCGGCGACCTGTTCGTGCCGTTCTCGATGGAGCAGATCTACGCCCACCGGGTGGCGGCGCACGGGCAGTCGCGGCTGTTCGTCAGCCGGGCCATCCGCGGGGTCGGGCACTGCGACTTCACCCAGTCCGAGCTGCAGGCCGGTTTCTCCGACCTGGTGACGTGGGTGCGCAACGGCCACCGGCCGGCGGGCGACCGGATCACCGACGCGCGGGTGGTGGCGTCGCCGGCCTTCGGCTGCCGGTTCACCGACCGGACCCCGGGCACGCACCCCGGCTTCGTCGCCCCGGCCTGCCCGGCCTGAGCCTGCCGCCGGGCCGGGCTGGGTTAGCCTCCGACCCCATGACACCGGACGCCGACTGGGAGGGCCGGGTCGCCCGGCTGTGGACCGAGCTGGACGACGACACCGACGAGGACGAGTTCGTCCGGCGGATCGAGGCGCTCGCGGGCGAACTGCCCGCGGGCGACCCGGTCGCCGACTTCGAGCGGGCCTGCGCCCAGGACTCGACCGGGCACTCCGACCGGGCCGTGCCGCTCTACCGAACCGCGCTGGAGCGCGGGCTGAGCGGGATCCGGCGCCGGCGCGCGGTGATCCAGCTGGCCAGCTCGCTGCGCAACGTGAGCCGGTCGGAGGAGAGCGTCGCGCTGCTGGAGGCCGAGCGGGCGGCCGGGTCGGACGAGCTGGACGACGCGGTCAGCGCGGTGCTGGCGCTGGCGCTGACCGACGTGGGGCGGGAGCGGGAGGCGGTGTCGGTCGCGGTCGGCGCGCTCGCGCCGCACCTGCCGCGCTACCAGCGCTCGATGGCCAACTACGCCCGCGCCCTGCTGGAGGGTTAGCCCCGCCGCTCGGTGGTCAGCGTCAGGCCGCGGTCCTGCAGGCGCCGGATGAGCAGCGGGCCGAGCGCGTACGCCGGGGTGAGGACGCCGCCGCGGGAGGCCGGCTTGTCCAGGGCCAGGCCGAGGGCGACCTGGCCGAAGATCACCGCGGTCCCGCCGTAGCCCGGGTCGCTGTCGGCGGCGACCGTGGCCACGTAGTGGGCGCCGGTGCTGGTGCGGGTGTGCACCTCGACCCGGAAGTACCCGGACCGGCGCCGCTGCTCCGAGGGGCCGGACCCGGGCGAGGGCAGCACCCGGTCGAGCACGGCCCGGGTCGGCCCGAACCGCATCCCCCCGGCGAAGGCCCCCAGCCCGGCCGTGACCAGCCCGGCCAGCACCGGCGCGACCGGCCCGGCGCCGACGGCCAGGCGCTCGCGATACCGGAACCCCGGCCCGTACGCGTGCCCGAGCAGGGCGTTGCTGCGCCGGACGATCCGGCTGTCGTGCGGCCCGAACGGGTACGGCGCGACCCACCGGCCCAGCAGCGCGTCCCGGCCCGGCAGCACCGGGTCCTTCTCGTCGTCACCGCGCGGGTCGGCGGCCCGGTCGGGACTCAGCGCGTACGGGTCGGCCAGGATCCGGCGGGCGGCCGGGTCCGCCATCTCGGCCAGCTCGGCCCGGGCCGAGTCGACCGTGCCCCCGCTGACGCCGCCCTTCGCCGCCACCAGGGCCAGCGCGGTCTCGCCCAGGGTGCCCGCACCGTCGGCCTGCACCCGCTCGTGCAGCAGCAGCACGCCGAGGTCCGAGGGCACCGAGTCGAAGCCGGCCGAGTGCACGATCCGGGCGCCGGTCTCCCGGGCCCGCGCGTGCGCGGCCTCGTGGCTGCGCCGGACGAACAGGGTCTCCCCGGTCAGGTCGCAGTACGACGTGCCGGCGGCCGCGCACGCCTCGACCAGCGGCAGCCCGTACCGGTGGTAGGGGCCGACCGTGGTGGCGACGACCCGGGTCGACGCGGCCAGCTCGGCCACCGAGGCCGGGTCGTGGGCGTCGGTGACCAGCAGCGGCCAGTCCACCCCGAGGTCGTCCCGGACCGCCCGCAGCCGCTCCTTCGACCGGCCGGACAGCCCGACCCGGACGTCGGAGGCCCCGGCCGCGGCCAGCTCCGCGGCCACCAGCCGCCCGACGAACCCGGTGGCACCGTGCACGACGACATCAAGCATCGGGACAGGTTAAGGGAGGTCGGCGACATCGGTGACGGTGCGTACGACGCCGTCCGCCGTGAAGCTGAGCTCGTACGTGGCCTGGCCCAGGTGCGCGATCAGCTCGACGCGCTCGTCCCCGGCCTGCCAGGCCAGCCCCAGCGACCCGGTCGGGGCCGGCACCAGGCGGAACGACCCGCCGAAGGCCGGGTGCCCGTTGCGGAACCGGATCAGCCCGGTCAGCGCCGCCACCACCGGCTGCCGCAGCGCGTCCTGGACCTGGGCCGCCGTGTAGTGCCGGCGGTTGATCTCCCGGCTGTCCATGTCGGCCTGGACGTCGTCGACGTTGTGGCCGGCGAACAGGCCGACGTAGTAGACCTGCGGGATCCCGGGCGTGCAGAACTGGATCAGCCGGGCCAGCAGGTAGCGCCGGTCGTCCCCGGCCAGCGCGTCGTAGACGGTGCAGTCGACCCGGTAGAGCCCGCCGGTCGCCGTCTCCACCGCCACCGCCGTGCCGTCGCTGTTACGGGAGATCGTGGTGGCCAGCGCGGTCAGGTCGGCCGCGGACAGCAGCCCCGACCGGCGGGCGGCGTAGTCCGGCCCGGCGTCGACCATGGCGATCCCGTCGTGCGTCTCCAGCACGGTCACCGTGTTGTGCGGCCGGTTGGCCAGCCAGTCCCGCAGCGGCCGCTCGTCCCCGGCCAGCAGCGCGTGCAGCAGCAGCGGGGCCAGCACGAAGTCGTACACGCAGTCGACCTGCTCGGCCAGCTCCACCGCGTAGCGGTGCGGGGCGTGGACCTCGGTCAGCACACCCAGCCCGAGGTCGTTCGCCTCCCGGGTCAGGTCCTCGATGAACGCGTCGGTCTCCGGGGTCAGGAAGCAGGAGCTGCCTGCGGTCTTGACCGCGTAGCCGATGGCGTCGAGCCGGACCATGGCCACGCCGCTGGCGGCGAGCTGCCGCAGGATCCGGGACAGGTACGCCCGGGAGGCCGGGTGGTGCACGTCGATGTCGATCTGCCGGCTGGTGAAGGTGGTCCACACCAGCCGGCGCCGGTCCCCGAGCCACATCGGGCTGAACGGCAACCCGGGCCGGGGCCGGTAGATCCGGGCCAGGTCGGACTCGGTCGCCCCGGCCGGGAAGACCCGGTCGAAGGTGAGGAACATGCCCGCGTGCGAGGCCGCCTCGCCCCGCTCCACCACCTCGCGGAACTCGGCCGTGGCCGCGGACACGTGGTTGACGATGAGGTCGACGACCGTGTCCCGGCCCCGGCCCAGGGTGGCGATGTCGTCCCAGGTGCCGAGCCGGCGGTCGACCCGGGTGTGGTCGACCGGGTCGTAGCCGGCGTCGGCCCCGTCGTACGGGACGAAGAACGGCAGCACGTGCACGCCACCGAACAGGCCGTCGAGCGGGCCGTCGAGCAGTCCGGCCAGGGCCGGCAGCGAACCCCCCAGCCGGTCGGCGTACGCGATCAGCTGGACCTCGTTGCGCATGGACCTATCTTGATCCGCCCGGGCTCAGCCGGAGCGAAGGGACGCGGCGCGCCGACGATCCGGCGACCGGTCCGGGGACCCCTCGCCCAGCGGCAGGGCCCGGAACGCGACCGCCAGCAGGGCCAGCGCGAACAGGAAGCTGGTCGTGGTGTCGGTCGGGAAGTGCATCCCGCGGTAGATGCGGCAGGTGGCGACCATGATCGGGATGAGCAGGCCGACGACCGTGATGAGCGTGCCGAGCCAGCGCTCGCGGGTGTGCCAGGCCACGATCAGCGCGGTGCCGACCCAGTAGGCGGTCGAGGCGGCGGTGTGGCCGGACGGGAAGCTGGAGGTCGGCGGCGAGTCGTCCAGGTGCGGCACCGGCGGCCGCTCCCGGTCGATGAGGATCGTGGTGACCAGGAAGATCAGCGACTGGCCGACGACGCAGATGGTGAGGATCACCGACTCCCGCCAGCGGTGGAAGACGACGCGGAAGATCACCACGGTGATCGTGGTGCAGGCGACGATCGTGATCGTCTCGCCGAACAGCGTCCCGAGGTGGGTCAGCGTGTTGAGGGTGGAGCCGCGGTGCTTGGCGAACCAGCGGTTGACCCCGGCGTCGGCGTCGGCGAAGCCGGTCGTCTCCAGCACCTTGGTGATGAGCAGCCCGAGCAGGACGACGACGACCCCGATCGCCAGGAAGGCGGGGACGGCCCGCTTCCCGGCCTGACCGAGTTCCTGCCAGACCGTGCGCTCGCCCGCGGGCTTGAGGATGCTCACGATCCTCGAACTACCCACTAGCGCCGTCGGTGACGCACACTCGGCGATCATGCGGTACGGGCTGCTCATCTCACCGTCGGCGAACCGGGTCTACGCCGAGTCCTCGGTCGCGCTCACCCAGGCCGAGCTGGGCCTGTTCGGCCGGGCCGCGCTGGAGGACCGGATCCACGACATCGCGACGGCCACGCTCGGCGGGGTCCCGTACGTCACCTTCGAGGCCGACCTCGGCGACCGCGACGTCGCTGTCCTGGCCAACCTGTCCTCGGTCTACGCCCTGTTCGCGCTGGAGGGCGAGCTGCTGCGCCCGGTCGAGCTGCAGGGCCTGGACCGGTACGACGACGACCTGGTCACCATCCCCAAGTACAGCGGCAAGACCAACGAGCAGTTCACCAAGCTGCTGCTCAACGTGACCGTGCTGTCCTCCGCCTTCGCCGCCGACCTGCTGGACCGCAAGCTGCGGGTGCTGGACCCGCTCTGCGGCCGCGGCACCACCCTCAACCAGGCCCTCATGTACGGCTTCGACGCGGCCGGCATCGACCGCGACCAGAAGGACTTCGAGGCGTACTCGGCGTACCTGTCGACGTACCTGAAGCGGAAGCGGATCAAGCACAAGATCGAGGCCGGGCCGGTCCGGCGCAACCGGCAGGTGGTGGCCCGGCGGCTGCACGCCACGCTGGCTGCCGACCGGGAGGACTACAAGGCCGGCGAGACCCAGGAGGTGGAGGTGATCAACGCCGACACCACGACGGCGCGGGAGTTCTTCCGGGCCGCGTCGTTCGACGTGCTCGTCGCGGACGCGCCGTACGGGATCCAGCACGGCAGCCGGACCGCCGCCGGCCTGGTCCGCAGCCCGCTCGACCTGCTCGACGCGGCCGCGCCGGTGTGGGTCGAGCTGCTGCGGCCGGGCGGGGCGCTCGGCATCGCCTGGAACACGCTGGTGGCCAAGCGGGAGGAGGCGGCGGCGGTGCTGGCGGCCGCCGGACTGGAACCGCTGGACACCGAAGGCTTCCGGCACCGCGTCGACCAGTCGATCGTCCGCGACATCATCGTGGCCCGCCGCCCTGGCGAGATCAGTCCCGGTTAGAGCAGGGACAGGACGTGGCCCAGGCCGCGGGGCCCGCTCTTGGGCGGCGGCGGGAGCAGGAAGGCGTAGAGCCCGGCACTGACGGCGCCGGAGTCGGTGAGCGGGTTGTCGCCGACCATGAGGGTCCGGCCCGGGTCGACGCCGAGCTGGTCGCACGCGCCCCTGAAGACGATGGCGGCCGGTTTGCAGACGCCGTGCTCGAAGGACATCACCACGGCATCCAGGTACGGCGTGATGCCGAGCGCGTCCATCGCCGGCCGGAGGTCGAACCCGGTGTCGCTGACGACGCCGATCCGCAGGCCCTTCTCCCGTACGGCGGCGAGCGTGGGCACGGTGTCGGGGAAGGCTTCCCAGGAGTCGGCGCTGACGGTCAGGGCGTACAGGGCCGCGGCCAGGCCGGGGGCGAGGCGCTCGCAGCCGGCCTCGGTGTAGAGGGCGGTCCAGACCTCGCGGTGCCGGGTCGCGGACAGGTCCCGGCCCTTCCCCAGCTCCTCGGCCGTGCTGCTGCGGTCGAGCACCCGGCCCCAGACCCGGCCGGCGTCGCCCGGGTCGAGCGCGACCCCGAGCGTGGCCGCGGCCTCATGCAGCAACGTCTCCCCGCTGCCCGACAGCCGGATGAGGGTGTCCCCCGCGTCGAACAGGACCGCCTGGAAGGAACTCAAGGTCCGCTCCCTCCCGAGCACGATGCCGCCACAGCCAGCCGACGGAACGCCCGAACGATTCGACCAGCAGCGCCAGCGCCACCGCCATCACAACGACCGTCCATCCGTGCGGCAGCACCCCGGACACGACCACGACCAGCGCGATCCCCTGGATCGCGGCCACCACCTTGGACCAGTAGCGCGGGCCGATGGGGCCGCGCAGCCACGGCAGCAACAGGCCGGCGCCGACGAACCCGTACCGCATCAGGCCGATGGCCAGCACCCACGGTCCGACCGGCCGGGCGACCAGCACGCTGAGCACCAGGATGAGGAACGCGTCGACCTCCATGTCGAACCGGGCCCCGAGCTCGGAGGAGGTGCCCGTGCGGCGGGCGACCCAGCCGTCGACCGCGTCCAGCGACAGCGCCACCGCGGCCAACGGGACCACGCCGGCGGCCGGCACCGGCCCGGTCAGCGAGTCCACGGTCAGCGCGAGCACGCCGCCGACCAGCGTGGCCCGGGCCAGCGTGACCCGGTCGGCCGGCCCGAGGGTCTCCCGGCGCAGCACGGCCCAGACCACCAGGCCGTACGCGAGGCCGGCGGCCCAGGCGGCCGGGCCCAGGCCGAGAGTCAGCGCCAGCGCGCCCAGCACCGCGACCTGCGTCGCGAGACCGAGCAGCGGACCCGTCCGAACCGTGGGCACGGTGCCTCCGTCACTATGGGCGTCCTGATCGATGTCTACACGTGGGGGGCCGGTGTTCGGTTCGCCGGAGATTTCCGGGCCCGGCCCGGCCCGCGCGCTCTGGCTGCGCGAGCCCGGCGCGGGCGAGATCCGGCCGGCGCCGCTGCCGGTCCCCGGGCCCGCCGACGTGCTCGTGCGCACCCTGTTCTCGGGCATCAGCCGGGGCACCGAGACGCTGGTGTTCCAGGGTCTGGTTCCGCCGGACCAGTACGCGACCATGCGGGCGCCGTACCAGGAGGGGGACTTCCCGGCGCCGGTCAAGTACGGCTACCTCAACGTCGGCGTGGTCGAGCAGGGTCCGCTGCTCGGACGGACGGTGTTCTGCCTGTATCCGCACCAGACCGCGTACGTGGTGCCGGCCTCGGCGGTGATGCCGGTCCCGTCCGGCGTGCCGGCGGGGCGGGCCGTGCTGGCCGGCACGGTGGAGACCGCGGTCAACGCGCTGTGGGACGCCCGGCCGCGGCTCGGCGACCGTCTCACCGTGGTCGGGGGCGGCATGGTCGGCTGTTGCGTGGCGTTGCTCGCGGCCCGCTTCCCCGGGGTGGACGTGCAGCTGGTGGACGCCGACCCCGGGCGGGCGGCGGTCGCGGACACGCTGGGGGTCTCCTTCGCGTTGCCGGCGGAGGCCGCCGTCGGCCGGGACCTGGTCGTGCACGCCAGCGCCACCGGGGCCGGGCTGCAGACGTCGCTCGGGCTGCTCGCCCCGGAGGGCACGGTGATCGAGCTGAGCTGGTACGGCAACCGCTCGGTCGACCTCGCCCTCGGTGGCGCCTTCCACTCCGGCCGGCTGACCGTCCGCAGCAGCCAGGTCGGCACGGTCGCCCGTCCGGACCGGACGTACTCCGAGCGGCTGGCGCTGGCCCTGGAGCTGCTCCGGGAGCCGGCGTTCGACGCGCTCATCACCGGCGAGTCCCGGTTCGAGGAGCTGCCCGACGTGCTCGCCCAGCTGGCCGCGGGGACGATGCCGGCGTTGTGCCACCGCATCACTTACGAAGGGTGACTTCCGTGTTCAGCGTGACCGTCCGGGACCACATCATGATCGCGCACAGCTTCACCGGCGCGGTGTTCGGTCCGGCCCAGCGGCTGCACGGGGCGACGTTCGTGGTCGACGCGAGCTTCCGCCGGGCGGCCCTGGACGCCGACGACCTGGTCGTGGACATCGGCCGGGCGTCGGAGGAGCTGCACGCGCTGCTGGGCCGGCTCAACTACCGCAACCTGGACGACGACCCGGCCTTCGCCGGCCGGAACACGTCGACCGAGCTGCTGGCCCAGGTGATCGCCGACCGGCTGGCGGAGCGGATCGAGGCCGGCGCGCTCGGCGACGGCGCCCGCGGGCTGTCCGGCCTGGCCGTCACCCTGCACGAGTCGCACGTCGCCTGGGCCTCGTACGAGCGGGCCCTGTGAGCCGAGCGGGGAGTGAGCATCGCAGGGCCCCGCAGATCGGCCGCCCGCGCCGACCGCCCGAGGAGCGGAGCGAGCCGGGAGGCGAACCGAGGGGCACCGCCAGGGTCGACGTCCTGCTGCCCAACGACATCGACGACCCGTCCGCGCCGAGCGGCGGGAACGTGTACGACCGGCGGGTGCTGTCCGGGCTGGCCGCGCGGGGCTGGGCCGTCCGGGAGCACGCGGTCGCCGGGGACTGGCCGTCCGGTCCCCCGGCGGCGGTCGCGGCGGTGGTCGACGCGCTGCCGGACGACACCCTGGTGCTGGTCGACGGGCTGATCGGGTCGACCGTGCCGGACGTGCTGGTCCCGGCGGCGGACCGGCTGCGGGTCGTGGTGCTGGTGCACATGCCGCTGTGGTCGGAGGGCGAACGGGCGGCCCTGACCGCGGCCCGGGCGGTGATCACCACCAGCGCCTGGACCCGCGACCGGCTGTCCTCCTATCGCCTGAAGCGGGTCCGGGTCGCCCGGCCCGGCGTCGATGCCGCGCCGCCGGCGACCCCGTCGGCGGCCGGCTCGCGGGTGCTCTGCGTCGGGGCGGTCAGCCGGCACAAGGGACACGACCTGCTGGTCGCGGCCGTGGCCGGGCTGCCGGTCGAGCTGGTCTGCGTCGGCTCGCTGGCCCGGGACCCGGACCTGGTCGCCGGACTGCCGCCGGGCGCCCGCCTGACCGGACCGCTCACCGGCGCCGACCTGGACGCCGCGTACGCCGCCGCCGACCTGCTGGTGCTGCCGTCCCGGGCCGAGACGTACGGGATGGTGGTCACCGAGGCGCTCGCCCGCGGGATCCCGGTGCTGGCCACGGACGTGGGCGGGGTGCCGGAGGCGCTGGGCCGGGCCCCGGACGGCAGCGTGCCCGGGCTCCTGGTGCCGCCCGGCGACGCGGCCGCGCTGCGGGTCGCGCTCGAGCGCTGGCTGTCCGACGCCGGCCTGCGGGCCCGGCTGCGGGCCTCGGCCGCGGCCCGCCGGGTCACCCTGACCGGCTGGGACGCGACCGCCGCGACCGTCGCCGACGTGCTGGCGGCGGCATGAGCACCCCGCCCCCGGACGCCCTCGGGGACCGGTCGGCCGAGCGGGACGCCGCACCAGCGGACCGGCCGGAGGCCACGCGTGCGGCGCAGCCGGGGAGCGCCTTCGCGGACCGGCCGGAGGAGACGCGTGCGGCGCAGCCGGGGAGCGCCTCCGCGGACCGGCCGGAGGCCACGCGTGCGGCGCAGCCGGGGAGCGCCCTCGGGGACCGGCCGGCGCAGCCGGGGACGACCTTCGCGGACTGGCTGGCGTTGCGGGAGCCGGCCGACGCCGCCGCCCGGTCGGTGGAGCTGGTCGAGCGGCTGACCCTGCGGCCGCCGCTGGTCGTCCACGACCTCGGCAGCGGCACCGGCTCGATGGTCCGCTGGCTGGCCCCCCGGCTGCCCGGCCCGCAGCACTGGGTCCTGCACGATCGGTACGCCGCCCTGCTGGCCCGGGCCGCGGCCACCATGCCGCCCGGGATCACGGTCGAGACCCGGCCCGGCGACCTGACCGAGCTGCGCTCCGCCGACCTGGCCGGGGCGTCGCTGGTCACCGCGTCGGCGTTGCTGGACATGCTCACGGCCGAGGAGGTCGACGCGGTCGTCGCCGCCTGCGCCGGCCGGCCGACACTGCTGACACTGTCCGTGATCGGATCGGTCGCCTTCAGCCCGGACGACCCGCTGGACCCGGAGGTCGCGGCCGCCTTCGACGACCACCAGCGCCGTACGGTCGAGGGCCGGCGGCTGCTCGGACCGGACGCCGCCGACGCCGCCGCGGCCGCGTTCCGGCGGCGCGGGATCCCGGTCGAGGTCCGGTCCACGCCCTGGCGGCTGGGGCCGGAGCGGGCTGCGCTGGCAGCCGAGTGGTTCGCCGGCTGGGTCGCGGCCGCGCGGGAGCAGCGGCCCGACCTGGACACCGGGGCGTACCAGGCCCGGCGGTCGGCGGAGATCCGCGCCGGGCGGGTGCGGATCACGGTCGGGCACCGGGACCTGTTCGCCGCCGGAAATAGCCTGAACCCCGGGTCCCGTTCCCCCGTGGTTCGGTCCAGTGAGGGCCGTTCGAGGGGAGACCGATGACCACCGCACCGGTGCTGCCGCCTCCGGCACGCCCGACGCTGGATCCGCGCGATCTCCCCGCTCCGGCCCGGTCGTTCTGGGGCTGGGCCCGGCCGCTGGGCGGGCTGGCCATCCTGGGCTTCCTGCTCTGGCGGCTCGGCTGCGGGCCGTTCCTGGCCGCGGTGCGGCAGCTCGACGGCTGGTCGCTGGCGGCGGCGGCCGGCATCGGCGCGGTCACCACGGTCGCCTCGGCCTGGCGCTGGAGCGTGATCACCGGCGGGCTCGGGCTCCGGCTCCCGCTGCCGACGGCGGTTGCGGACTGTTACCGGTCCATCTTCCTCAACTCGACCCTGCCGGGCGGGGTGCTCGGCGACGTGCACCGCGCGGTCAGCCACGGGCGCGAGGTCGGTGACGTCGGCCGCGGCGTCCGGGCCGTCGTCTGGGAGCGGACCGCGGGCCAGGTCGTGCAGACCGCGATGGCGCTGGTCGTGCTGTTCGTCCTGCCCTCGCCGGTGCGCTCCTCGATGCCGCTGGTCGCCCTGGTCGCGCTGGTGGTCGTGCTGGTCCTGGCCCTGGTGGTCCGGATGCAGCCGCGCAGCGGGCTGTCCCGCTGGGCCCGGGCGGTGCGGATCGCCCGGGCCGACGTCCGGGACGCGCTGCTGGCCCGGCGGATCTGGCCCCGGGTGCTGGTCGCGTCCGTGGTCGCGGTCAGCGGGCACGTGGCTACCTTCCTACTGGCCGCGCACGTGGCCCGGGCCGGCGCCGGAGCGACCCGGATGATCCCGCTGGCGCTGCTGGCGCTGGTGGTGATGACGCTGCCGCTCAACGTCGGCGGGTTCGGACCGCGGGAGGGCGTGGCCGCCTGGGCCTTCACCGCGGCCGGGCTGACCGCCGCGACCGGCGTCACCACCGCGATCCTGTACGGGGCGCTGGTCCTCGTCGCCAGCCTGCCCGGGGCGGCCGTGCTGGTGGTCCGGCGGCTGCGCCCGCCGGCGGTCGACCCGACCCTGCTTGTGCCGCTGCCGCGCTCGTCCGGGGGGACGCTGACAGGCCCGTGCGTTGCCTGAGCCAGCGGTCGCCACGATCCGCCGCCAGGTGACGGTGCCGCTGCGGTTCCCCGACGGCTACGCCACCACCGCGCGGGTGATCACCTTCGACGGCCTGACCGACGGGCGCGAGCACCTCGCGCTCGCCCTCGGCGACCCGCTCGGCAGCGCGCCGCCGCTGGTCCGGCCGCACAGCGAGTGCCTGACCGGGGACGTGTTCGGCAGCCTGCGCTGCGACTGCGGGCCGCAGCTGCGGGAGGCGGTCGAGCGGATCGCGGCCACCGGCGGGCTGGTGCTCTACCTGCGCCAGGAGGGTCGCGGGATCGGCCTCTACAACAAGCTCGACGCGTACGCGCTGCAGGACGCCGGCCTGGACACGTACGAGGCCAACGTCGCGCTCGGGCACGGCGAGGACGAGCGCGACTACACCGCGGCCGCGCAGATGCTGGCGGCGCTCGGGATCGACCGGGTGGCGCTGCTCACCAACAACCCGGACAAGGTCCGGCAGCTGTCGGAGCACGGGATCACGGTGGCCGAGCAGGTGCCGACCGGGGAGTTCCGCGGGCCCGGCAACGCGGCCTACCTGGCGGCGAAGACCCGCCACTTCACCCGTACGTTCGGCCTCGGACCCGCGCAGATGAGGACGAGATGACACCGACCGAGCCCGCCGCCTCCGCCGACGCCGAGGCGCCCGCCGGTGCGGCGCCCGGCGGCGCCGACGAAGCACCCGGAGCGCCGGAGATCGGGCTGGGGGAGGCCGTGCCGGAGGCCGCAGCCGGGTCGGAGACCGCGGCCGCATCGGAGACCGCGGGCGGGACCGCGGCCGGGCCGGGGTCGGTGCGGCGGGTCGCCGCGATCGGGCTGACCGTCCTGTCCGCCCTGTTCGTGATCTTCGCCCTGGTGGTGCCGGACGACTACGGGCAGCTGCATCCGGGCGCGTTCGCCCGGCTGCCGCTGGAGGCGCTGGTCGCCGTGGCCCTGCTCGTGCTGCTGCCGCCGCGGGCCCGGCGGGCCGCCGCCGTGCTGGTCGGCGTGGTGCTGGGCCTGCTGACCATCGTCAAGGTGGTCGACATCGGGTTCACCGCGGCGCTGGCCCGGCCGTTCGACCTGGTGCTGGACTGGATCCTGCTCGGCGACGCGACCGGGGTGGTGGAGGACTCGATCGGCCGGCTGGGCGCGGTCGTCACCGTGGTCCTGGCCTGCCTGCTGGTGCTGGCGATCCTGGCCCTGATGACGCTCTCGGTGCTGCGGCTGACCCGGCTGGTGGTCCGGCACAACCGCACCGCGCTGCGCACGGTCGCCGTGCTCACGGTGGCCTGGGTCGCCTGCGCGGCGTTCGGCGCCCAGCTGGTGGGCGGGGTGCCGCTGGCGTCCCGGGCCGACGCGACCCTGGTCTACGACCGCGGCCAGCAGATCCGCACCGGCCTGCACGACAAGGCCCAGTTCGCGGCCGAGGCCTCGGTCGACCCGTTCCGGGACACGCCGGGCAGTGAGCTGCTCACCGGCCTGCGGGGCAAGGACGTGCTGCTCACCTTCGTCGAGAGCTACGGCCGGTACGCGATCGAGGACCCGACCTACTCCGCGCCGGTCCGGTCACTGCTCGACGACGGGACGCGGCAGTTGCAGGCGGCCGGGTTCGCCGCCCGCAGCGCGTTCCTCAGCTCGTCCACGGTCGGCGGCGGGAGCTGGCTGGCGCACGCGTCGACGCTGTCCGGGCTCTACATCAACAACCAGCAGCGCTACCGGACGCTGGTGGCCAGCGACCGGCTCACGCTGCCCGGCGCGTTCCGGAAGGCGGGCTGGCGCACGGTCAGCGTCGAGCCGGCGATCGACAGCGCCTGGCCCGAAGGCCGGTTCTTCGGGTACGAAAAGGACTACGACCTGCGCAACCTCGGCTACCGGGGGCCGCGGTTCAGCTACGCGACGATGCCGGACCAGTACACGTACTCGACGTTTCAGCGGGCGGAGCGGCAGCCCGGCCACGCGCCGCTGTTCGCGGAGATCACCACGGTGTCCAGCCACAGCCCGTGGACGCCGATCCCGACGATGGTCGACTGGGACAAGGTCGGCGACGGGTCGATCTTCGACGATCCGGCGTACCGGCAGGGTGGGGCGGCCGGATCGGTCGTCGGCGACCCGGCGGTGCTGCGGACCAGCTATATCAACTCGATCCGCTACTCCCTGAC
>DATDKW010000339.1:0-2564 GCA_036519715.1 Mycobacteriales bacterium | reverse complement strand
CGCCGGGGACCACTTCGCCCGGCACGACTGCGCCCGGGACCCCGGCCCCTGGGACGACGGCTCCTGGGACGACGGCCCCGGGAACGACCGCACCGGGAACGACCGCACCGGGAACGACCGCACCGGGAACGACCGCAC
This sequence comes from Mycobacteriales bacterium, assembly GCA_036519715.1. Taxonomy (GTDB): domain Bacteria; phylum Actinomycetota; class Actinomycetes; order Mycobacteriales; family CADCTP01; genus CADCTP01. The sequence continues at coordinate 2,426 of DATDKW010000339.1, read as the reverse complement.
CGGGGACCACCGCGCCGGCGACGAACCCGCCGACCGGCTCCGGCACGACCGCGCCCGGCACCACGGCGCCGGACTCCCCGGAGCCGTCCGCGCCGGCGCCGTCCACGAGCACGCCCCCGCCGGCCCCGGCGACGACGTCCGCCGCGGCCGCGACGTCCTCGGCCGAAACGTCCTCGGCCGCGACCTCCGCGGCTGCGACGACTTCGGCCGCCACGTCTTCCGCCCCGACGTCCTCGGCCCCGACCTCCTCGGCTGCACCGCCCCCGGCGAGCGCCCCGGCCGACGCCGCCACGCCCATCGCCACGCCGACGGCCACGCCGACCAGCACCCCGTAGTCGCGCCGGCGCGGACGCTCAGCGCGAGCCGGACCGCGATCGGGCCTCGGGAGCGGTGCGACCCGGTTCCGGGCTGACCATCGGCTCGGCCGGCGCCTTCCGGGAGGTCGCCAGCACCGAGCCGAGCAGGATCAGCGCGAACCCGACCCCGGTCGCGACCGTGAACGACTCGTCCAGCACCAGCACGCCCAGCAGCACCGCGACGGCCGGGTTGACGTAGGTGATCACGGTCGACCGGGCCGGCCCGACCTCGGCGATGAGCCGGAAGAAGACCAGGAACGCGACCGCGGTGCAGACCACCGCGAGCGCCAGCACGGCCAGCACGGCCGGCCCCGACGGCCAGGCCGCGGGCGCCTGGAGGAGGCCGGGCGGCAGGTAGACCACGGCCGAGATCGCCAGCGACGCCGCCACCACGCCCATCGGGGGCAGGTCGGACAGGGTGCGGGCGAGGATGGCGGGACCCAGGGCGTACCCGAGGACGACGAAGGCGACGGCCACGATCGCGCGGACGTCGCCGGCCCCGACCTCGAAGCCGACCAGCGCCGCCACCCCGGCCACGCCGACCAGCAGGCCGGCCAGCCGGCGGCGGCCGAGCCGCTCCCGGTCCGGCCCGAACCGGGCCAGCAGCGCGCCGACCAGCGGCACGCCCGCGACCAGCAGGCCGGTCAGCGAGCTGGACAACCGCTGCTCGGCGAACCCGAGCAGCAGCCACGGCCCGCAGATCTCCACCACCGTGTAGGCCAGCAGCGGCTTCCAGCGCGGCAGCAACGGCCGGATCTGACCCCGGGCCAGCGCGATCGGCAGCAGCAGCAGGGCGCCCAGCCCGGTCCGGGCGAGCACCAGCGTGGCCGGGGCGATCTCGTCCACCGCCACCTTGATCAGCAGATACGGGATGCCCCAGATCACCGCCATCGCGGCGAACAGGATCCAACCACGGCGCGTCATCGCGGCGTGCGGCGTTGCATGACACCGGTCCTCTCGGGTCGAAGGCTGCCTGCATCCTCGACCTTCCGGTCCAGCGGTTTGTTCCGGCGGCCGCCGAGGATTTCCCCGGCGGCCGCCGGAGTCGCTCAGGGCCAGACCGCGTCCGCGACCGCCCCGCCGGTGACCTCGACGGTCCCCTTCCCCGTGGCGGCCGTGCGACGTCGCGCGGTCTGGTTACTCCTTCGGGTGATGCTGCTCTCCGGGGCCCGCGTGTCGCAGCCCGGAGGCGGGTACAGGCCGGGCATGGTCCGCCGCATCCTGCTCTCCGCCCTGGCCGCCGTGCTGCTGTCCGGCTGCGCCGTCTCCGTGAGCAGCGGCGGCGGCGCGGACAGCAGCGACAGCGCGGAGTCGTCCCCGATCGACCAGGTCAACCGGGACGACCTCGACGGCGACGAGCGGAGCGCGGTCGGCGCGACCGACGCATTCTGGCGGCAGGCGTTCCCGGACGACTTCCGCCGGTCCTACCGGTCACCGCAGGTGAAGGGCGGCTACCAGGGCGAGAACGGGCCGACCTGCGGCGGGCAGCCGTCGGTCGCCTTCAACGCGTTCTACTGCCCGTCCGAGGACTTCCTGGCCTGGGACGAGAACCTGATGGCGGCCGGCTACCGGCAGATCGGCGACGCCTGGGTCTACCTGATCATCGCGCACGAGTGGGGGCACGCGATCCAGGCCCGGCTGCAGGCCGACCAGGTCTCGGTCGCGGCCGAGCTGCAGGCCGACTGCCTGGCTGGAGCGACCCTGTTCGGGGCGGCCGAGCGGGGCCTGCTGCAGTTCGAGCGGGGCGACACCGAGGAGCTGGCCCGGACGCTGGCCGCGGTCGCCGACGACTTCCCGTGGACGAAGGAGAGCGACCACGGCGACGCCCAGCAGCGGACCTCCTCCTTCAACCAGGGCGCCCGCGGCGGCCCGCAGGCCTGCCTGCCCAACCGCTGATCGAGCCCTAGTCGAGCAGCTTCTGCAGGTCGCCGTAGGTCAGGCCGCCGGCCATCGCCCCGTACGTCCCCGCGCCGAGCAGCTCGACCGCGGCCCGCTCGGCCGCGCCGTAGGCCGTCTCGGCCAGCGCGGTCCCGACGCTGACCCGGCGCACGCCCAGCGCGGCCAGCTCGC
>DATDKW010000338.1:0-16520 GCA_036519715.1 Mycobacteriales bacterium | reverse complement strand
TCGCTGCGGCTGCTGCAGCTGACGTCGTTCACCAGCACGCTGGACCGGTTCGCGATGCCGCCGGTGCTGCTGGCGATCTCCCGCGACCTGCACGCGCCGCTGCCGTCGGTGGTGACCTCGGCCGGCGTCTACTACGTCGCGTACGGGGCGATGCAGCCGGTCTGGGGCATGGTCTCCGACCGGCTCGGCCGGGTCCGGACGCTGAGGCTGACCCTCCTGCTGGCGGCGATCGCGACCGCGGCCTCGGCCGCCGTGCAGGACGTGACCGGGCTGACCATCGCCCGCGGGATCGCCGGCGGGCTGTTCGGGGCGGCGATGCCGACCTGCCTGATCTACGTCGGGGATATGGTCCCGAGCGCGCGCCGGCAGCAGGAGATCACCCGGCTGCTGGTCGGGGTGGCGGTCGGAACCGCGCTGGCCGCGGTCGGGGCGGGCACGCTGGCCCAGGTCGCGAGCTGGCGGCTGGCCTTCGCGCTGACCGGGGCCTGCGCGCTGGTGCTGTTCGTGCTGCTGCGCCGGCTGCCCGAGCCGCCGGACCGGCCGCGGCAGAGCCTGCTGGCGCCGCTGCGGCAGGTGGCCCGGTCCCGGGTGGCGCTGCTGGTGCTGCTGCTGTCGTTCGTGGAGGGCGTCGTGCTGCTGGGCACCCTGACCTTGCTGCCGTCGGCGGTCGAGTCGGCCGGCACCGGCACGGCCCTGGCCGGCGCGGTCACCGCCGCGTACGGGCTGGCCGTGCTGGTGTTCGCCCCGCTGGTGGGCCGGCTGTCCCGGCACTGGCCGGTGTGGCGGCTGATCGCGGTGGGCGGGGTGGCGGCGGTGCTGGGCTGCGTGACGGTGGCGCTGTCGCAGCGGCCGGTGGTGGCGACGCTCGCGGCCGTGCTGCTCGGGCTGGCCTGGGCCGGGATGCACTCGTCGCTGCAGACCTGGGCGACGCAGGCGATGCCGCAGGCCCGGGCGACGATGGTGTCGCTGTTCGCCGGGTCGCTGTTCGCCGGCAGTGCGGTCGCCTCGGCCGTGGTGGCCGGGCCGGCCGGGGACGACCGGTTCGGCGTGATCTTCGGCTGGCTGGCGGTGCTGGCCGTGCCGCTGGCGCTGGCCGGCGGCGGCGGGCGGGCCCGCTGGAGGCCCCCGCCCGACCCCGCGTCCGATGATGTCGCGGCTGTCCGATCCCGACCGGCCTAGGATCCGTCCGTGCCTGCGCCGACACTCCGCGACGTCGCCCTGGTGGCCGGCGTCCACCCGGCGACCGCGTCCCGGGCGCTGAACCCGCAGACCCGGCCGCTGGTCAACGCCGACACCGCCCGCAAGGTGCTGCGGGCCGCGGAATCCCTGGGCTACCAGCCCAACCCGATCGCGCGCAGCCTGAAGACGGCCCGGACGACCACGATCGGGCTGGTCATCCCGGACCTGACCAACCCGCTGTTCCCGCCGATCGTGCGCGGCGCCGAGGACGTGCTCAGCGCGGCCGGCTACAACGCCTGGATCACCAACACCGACAACGACCCGGCCCGGGAGGAGGCGCAGATCGAGTCGCTGCGCTCCCGCCAGGTCGAGGGGCTCATCGTGGCGACGGCGCGGCGCGAGCACCCGCTGCTGGCCCGGCTGCACGAGCAGGGCATCCGGATGGTGCTGGTCAACCGGCGGGTCGACGGGCTGGAGCTGCCGTCGGTGACCGCCGACGACGCGGTCGGCATCGAGCTGGCCGTGGCCCACCTGGCCGCGCTCGGCCACCACCGGGTCGCGCACCTGGCCGGGCCGCCGGACACCTCGACCGGCGTCGTCCGGGCCCGGGCCTTCCGGCACGCCGTCCGCGACCACGGCCTGTCCGACGACCCGGCGCTGATCACCTCCTGTGCGTACTGGTCGGAGCAGGACGGGGCGGCGGCGCTGCGCCGGCTGCTCGACGCGGGCACCGAGTTCAGCGCGATCGTCTGCGGCAACGACCTGATCGCGCTGGGCTGCTACGACGTGTTCGCCGAGCGCGGGCTGCGCTGCCCCGAGGACGTGAGCGTGGTCGGGTTCAACGGGATGCCGTTCCTGGACAAGATGCGGCCGCCACTGACCACGGTGGCCATCCCGCACCACGAGATCGGGGCCGAGGCGGCCCGGCTGCTGCTGGACGCGATCGACGACCCGAGCCGGCCGCCGCGGTCGGTGCTGCTGGCGCCGTCGCTGGTCGTCCGCCGCTCGACCGCGGCGCCCCGCTGAATCATTACGGCATCTTGCTGAGGTAGTATGTCATCGTGACGGCGTACGATGAGTCAGGCACGGAGTTCCTGCAGGCGTTCGGGATGCGCATCAAATTGTTGCGTACGAAGCGGCGGATGACGCAGCAGCAGCTGGGGGACGCGGCCGGCATGCACCGCACGTTCATCGGCTTTCTGGAGCGCGGGGTGAGCGGGATGAACGTGGCGCTGCTGCCGCAGCTCGCGGCCGGGCTCGGGGTGACGCTGGCGGAGTTCTTCGACGACCCGGAGCTGGGTCAGTTCCAAGGCCGGCGGGAGCGGGTCGACCAGTAGGCCTCCGGCGGCTCGACCAGGGCGGTCAGGGTGGCCAGCTCCTCGGCGGTCAGCGCGACCGCGGTCGCGTTGGAACGCAGCTGCGCCGGGGTGACGGCCCCGGACAGCACCACGTCGCACCAGGGCTGGGCCGCGGCGGCGCCGAGGGCCACCGCGTCCGGGCCGGCGTCCTTCGCCGCCGCGACGGCGGCCAGCGCGGGCGGGACGTCGACGGCGAGCCGCCCGTTGGCCACGCCCTCCTTGACCACCACCCGCCAGCCGGCGTCGTGGGCGCGGGCCAGGGCCGGGCCGGCCGAGGTCTCGAGCAGGTTCCAGGTCGCCTGGACCGAGCTGAACAGGCCCAGCTCCCGCACCCGCTCGATCGCCTCGCCCTGAGCCGGGCCGGAGGTCGACACACCGATCTCGACCCCGCTGTCGCGCAGCGCGGCCAGCCGGTCCAGGAGCGGGCGGTCGGTGAGCAGCGGGCTGTCCGGGGTGACCGAGTGGACCTGGTAGAGCCGCAGCCGGTCGCCGAGCAGGGCCCGCGTCTCGGCCAGCTGCCGCTCGAAGGTGGCCAGGTCGTGCTGCTTGACCTCGTGCTGGTCGGCGTCGATGCGCCAGCCGCCGACGTACGCGTAGCCCCACTTGCTGGCCACGAACACGTCGCCGGGGTCGCGGGCGGCCAGCCAGGAGCCGAGGAACTGCTCGGCGTCACCGTACGAGCGGGCGACGTCGACGTAGCGGATGCCGGTCGCGTACGCGGCGTCGAGCAGGTCGTGGGCGCGGGTCCGCAGCTCGTCCCGGGACCGCGGCCCGGGCAGGTCCTGCGCGCGCCCCGACGTGATGTACGCCGGCCGCCCGATCGCCGCCAGCCCCAGCCCCAGTGCCGCCATGCTGCGAACCTAGCCGCCCCGAACCTGGCCGCCCGAACGGGCAGAGTTCGGGGCAGCGTCGCACCGGCGGCTCCGGTCCGGCCTAAGGTCCGGCGGTATGCGGGCATCGGGGGCAGGGGGCGGGCTGTCCGTGCGGGTCACCGCAGGGACCAACACCGTGTTGCTGGGCTGGGATCTGGAGGATCCGGCCGGGTGTCTGGGGTTCGGGATCCACCGCACCGACCGCACCGAGGACGAGGCGTACTGGTTGCGCGGGCTGAAGACGTTTCCCAGCGTCGTGCCGCACCCGGGGCCGGGGATGGACTTCTCGCTGCGCGACCACCCGATCCAGGGCTTCCAGTGGGGCGACTACACGGCCAAGCCCGAGCACGACTACACCTACCGGGTCGTCGCCTGGGGTGGCGCCCCGGGCGCGCTGGTGCCGCTGGCCGACGTGAGCGTCGACGTGCGGTCCGAGGCCGAGGACGACGGCAGGCACGGGATCTGGTTCAACCGGGGGGTGGCCGGGTCGCAGGCGTACGTGAAGCGGTTCGGGACGTACACGCCGCCGGTGGGCGCGGGCGAGGACCATCCCGCGTTCGCCTGGCTGTCCCGGGGGCTGGGCGAGGCGTTCACCCGGTTCGTGGGCCGGGCGACGGGGCCGGGGTGGGCGCTGCGAGGCGCGTTCTACGAGTTCACCTGGGCGACCGGGCTGGCCGCGCTGGCCGCCGCCCGCGGCGCGGGGGCCGACGTGTCGCTGGTCGTGCACGGCCGGGACAAGGACGCCGGCGACGGCGGGAGCGACACCACGGCGGCCGCCAACCGGGCCGCGGTCACGGCCGCGGGGCTCGACGACGCGGTCGTCTGGCGTACGGCACCGAACAAGAGCGCCCTGCAGCACAACAAGTTCCTGGTCCTCACGCACGACGGGGCGCCGGTCGCGGTGTGGACGGGGTCGACCAACCTGACCCAGGGCGCGGTGTTCGGGCACCTCAACGTCGGCCATCTGGTCGGCGACCCGGACGTCGCCGCGCGCTTCCTGGCCTACTGGGCGCAGCTCGCCGACCAGCAGAACAGCACCGCGGCCCTGCGGGTCTGGGACGAGGCCCACAACCCGGTCGACACCGCGGCGCCCCCGCCGGGCGGGCTCACCACGGTGCTGTCACCGCGATCCACCCACAGCCCCCTGCTGTCCTGGTACGCCGACGCGATGGATGCGGCCGCGTCCAGCGCTCACATCACCGGGGCGTTCGGGCTCAACAAGGTGTTCCGGGACCGGCTCGGGGTGGACCGGAACGTGGTCCGGACCGTGCTGCTGGACCAGCGGCCGGACCCGGCGATCCCGTCCGTCGATCCGGACGTCCGGGTGTCCTGGGGCGACTACCTGCACCACGTCACGTTCGAGCGCTGGGCGGCGGAGCGGCTGACGAACTTCAACAGCTGGGTCAAGTTCATCCACACCAAGATCATCCTGATCGACCCGCTGACGGACGCGCCGGTGACGCTGACCGGGTCGGCCAACTACTCCGACAACTCGACCACGGACAACGAGGAGAACACGGTCATCGTCCGGCCGGACGGGACGGCGGCGGGCGACGCGGCGGCGCGGCGGGTCGCCGACATCTACCTCACCGAGTACCAGCGGCTGTTCATGCACTTCGTCTTCCGCGACTGGGCCGCGGCGGGGGTCGCCGGGGCGTCGACCGGCGTGCTGGCCGAGGACGACACCTGGACCGCGCGCTACTACACGCCCGGAGGCTGGCGCTCCCGCCAACGCACCACCTTCGCCACTCCCCTGCCCTGAACGCCTGGCGGCGAGCGGCCGGCAATGGTGTTCGCCGGACTCTTTACTACTCCCAGAGGTAATCACCACTGGGAGTAGTACGACGTCGGGACGACGAGCCCCGACCGGCCACGAGGGCCGGCGCGCACCCTGCACGCCCACCGAACACCGTGCAGCCCACTGACCCACTCAGCCGTTTCCGCCAACCGGCGAGCGCCACAAGCTGCAACCGGGCGAGCCAGCCGACCCGAGTGAGCCGCCCGACCCAGGCGACCGGCGGGCGGCACGACCGCCGGCGGGACGGGAGCAACGGGCCGACCGGCGGGCGGCACGACCGGGACCGGCGGCGAGTGGGCTGGCCTGCGGCTCGGGCGCGCGGGCCAGCCGACTGCCGGCGGCGGCACGGACGAGCGGCGGTCGGCGCGGTCGGGCGGTTCGTGGGGCGGACGGCGGTGGTCGGGGTCAGGAGGAGGGCGGGGGAAAGGAGAAGCCGCCGGGGCGGTTGTTGCGGTCGGCGAGGAGGCCGGCCAGCGCGGAGACGGCGATCTCCGGTGGGGTACGGGAGCCGATGTTGAGGCCGATCGGGCGGTGCACCCGCTCGATGTCCGCGGCCGGTACGCCCAGCGCGGTCAGGGCCTCCACGTGCGGGCCGGCGTGCCGGGGGTTGCCCATCACGCCGATCCACCGGGGCGTGCCCCCGAGCACGTCGCGGAGCATCTCCCCCAGCTCGGGGCGATGGTGGTCGGTGACGACGACGTCGGCGTCGGCGTGCAGGACGGTCGCGTCCGGGCCGGCCAGGACGGTCTCGGCGACCTCGCGGTCCCGCTCCCCCACCCGGTCCGGGTCCGGCTCGATCAGCACGGTCCGGAAACCGGCGTCGCGGGCGAAGTGCAGCAGGCTGCGCGCGACCGGCGAGGCGAAGACGGCGACCAGCGTCCGCCCGCCCGCCGGGACCGGCGCACTCCCGTGCGCCACCGCACAGGCCGGATCCTCATCCACCACGCACGCCATCCTCCCACCACCACGCCCCCCACAACGCCAACCGCGCTCGGGATGCACCGCGCTCGCACACCACCACCGCCGACGCCGAACCGCTCGACGGCACGAGGCCGCCGGGCTCCCACATCGCCGCCGCCGGCGCCGGACCGCTCGAACCGCACACGAGGCCGCTGGGCTCTCCCACATTGCCGCCGCCCGCGCCGGACTGCTCGAACGGCACACGAGGCGGCTGGGTCCGCACCACCGCGGCCGGCGCCGTGCGGGTCGAACGGCACGCGAGGCCGCCGTGCCCGCACCACCGCAGCCGGAGCCGTGCGGTCGAACGGCACCTGAGGCGGCCGCCGCCCTCGCACCACCGCCGGCGCTGCCGCGCACAGACGGCAAGCGGCGGGCGGCACGCGGCAGGCGGCGAGGGCGGCGGCGGCAAGGGGCGGGGGAAGTTCAGGCTTCGTGTTCGGCGAGTTCGCGGAACTCGTCGGGGACGCCGGCGGCGCGAGCCCGGGCCGGGAGGTAGCCGACGGCCGACCGGCCGAACCGGGTGCGGACGGCGTCGACCGACGTGTCCAGGGCCCAGCGGGCCGAACCGGTGACCGAGCCGGGGCGGCGCGGGTCGTCCGGCGGCAGCGGCAGCTCGAGCTGGATCGCGTGCTGCACGGCCAGGTTGGAGACCGAGATCGCGAGCAGGTTGATCTCCATCGTCTCGTCCTGGTCGTGGATCGCCTGCCAGGCCAGCTGCTCCGCCACCTCGGTCAGCGTCAGCGTGGCCGCGATCGGGCCGGCCAGCGTGAGCGACCGGGTGACCGCCCGCATCCCCGCGAACCGGACCCGCACCGTGACCGTCCGCCCGGCCCGGTGCTTGGCCCGCAGCCGCACGGCGACCCGATCGGCCAGGTGCGACAGCACCTGCGTCACCAGCTCCGGGGTCGGCTCCCGGCGGCCGAGCGCGGACTGCGCGCCGACCGACTTGGCCCGGCCCGAGGTCACGATCCGGCGCGCGTCCTCGTTGTGCGACAGCGCCAGCAGCTTGGACCCGGCGGCCTCGCCGAGCAGGCTCTCCACCGCCCGCGACGGCGTCCGGGCGAGCTCACCGATGGTGCGGATCCCGCGCTCGGCCAGCCGCTGCTGCGTCACCGGCCCGACGCCCCAGATCAGCCCGACCGGCAGCGGGTCCAGGAACCGCCGCTCGTCGGCCGGCTCCACCACGACCAGGTTGTCCGGCTTCGCGACCTGGGACGCGACCTTGGCCAGGTGCTTGGTCCGGGCCGCGCCGATGGAGATCGGCAGCCCGATCTCGCGCCGCACCCGCTGCCGCAGCCCGGCCGCGATCACTGCTGGCGGCCCGAACAGGTGCGTCGAGCCGGACACGTCCAGGAACGCCTCGTCGATGGAGATCCGCTCCACCGCCGGCGTGACCGCCTGCAGGATGTCCATCACGTCGTCGGCCAGCCGCCGGTACTCCGAGAAGTGACCGCGGACGAACAGCAGCCCCGGGCAGCGGGCCCGGGCCTGCTTGCCGCCCATCCCGCCACTCACCCCGTACGCCTTGGCCTCGTAGGAGGCGGCCAGCACCACGCCGCCGCGCTCGCTGCCGCCGACCGCAATCGGCCGCCCGCGCAGCGACGGGTCGAGCAGCTGCTCCACCGACGCGTAGAACGCGTCCAGGTCGGCATGCAGGATGGTCGGCCCCGCCATGATCAGACCGTATCGAACAATTGTTCGAACAGCCAGCCTCGGCCTCGGGATGTCCGGACGTATCGATTGACTTTCGATAGATAGTACCCGAGAATCGATCCATGCTGACCGAACGTCGAGTGGTGGCGTTGCTCCGGATCTCCCTCGTGGTGCTGTTCGCGGTGCTGGTCGTGCTGGAGACCATGTCGCTGCCGGGGCAGTTCGCGTACATGGCCCGGGAGGACCCGGAGCATGCCTACCTGCGCTGGCCGCTCACGGCAGTGTCGGTGTTCTGGGTGATCTGCGTGCAGGCCGTGGTCGTGGCGACCTGGAAGCTGCTCACCCTGGTCCGGACCGACCGGATCTTCACCGAGGCCTCGCTGATCTGGGTGGACGCGATCCTGGGGGCGGTGGCCGCCGCCTGGGTGGTGCTGGTGGGCGTCTTCCTGTGGGTCGGGTTCCGGGCCGACGACCCCGGACTGCCGCTGGTGCTGTTCCTGCTCACCACCGGGGTCACCGTGCTCGGGCTGCTGCTGCTGGTCATGCGCGCGCTGCTGCGCAAGGCGACCATGCTGCGCACCGACCTGGAAGCCGTCATCTGATGGCCATCGTGGTGCGCATCGACGTCGAGCTGGCGCGGCGCAAGATGAGCGTGGGCGAGTTCGCCGACAAGGTCGGGCTCACGCCGGCCAACGTGGCCGTGCTGAAGAACGGCCGGGCCAAGGCCGTGCGGTTCAGCACGCTGGACGCGATGTGCCGGGTGCTCGACTGCCAGCCCGGCGACCTGCTGGAGTGGGTGAAGGACGAGGACTAGATGGTCCGGGAGCGCTGGTCGACGCCCAGCTCCCCGTACGGGTAGTCGGCCGCGCCAGGGTCGCTGGCCTCGTCCAGGGCCGCGACCTCGGCCTCGGTCAGGTGCAGGTCGGCCGCCTGCAGGTTGGTCCGCAGCTGCTCGGTGGTCCGGGCCCCGAGGATGGTCGAGGTGACGCCGGGCCGGTCGGTGACCCAGGCCAGCGCGATCTCGGCCATGGACACGCCCCGGTCCTCGGCCACCTTCTGCACCGCGTCGATGATCCGCCAGGTCCGCTCGGAGCCGCGCCGGTCCCAGGCCTCCATGCCCCGCTCGGGGTTGTCGCCGAGCCGGGTGTCGCCGGTCGGCCGCTGGTCGCGCCGGTACTTCCCGGACAGCCAGCCGCCGCCCAGCGGGCTCCACGGCAGCATCCCCATCCCGGCGTCGAGCACGGCCGGCACGATCTCCCACTCGATCTCGCGCACGATCAGGCTGTACTGCGGCTGCAGGGTGACCGGCTGGGCCAGCCCCATCGCCCGGGCCAGCTGCACGGCCTTGGTCAGCTGCCAGCCGGTGAAGTTGGACAGCCCGTAGTAGCGGATCTTGCCGGCCCGGATGAAGCCGTCCAGCGTGCGCAGCGTCTCCTCCAGCGGCGTCAGCGCGTCGTACGCGTGCACCTGATAGAGGTCGACGGAGTCCAGCCCGAGCCGGGACAGCGACGCGTCCAGGGCCCGGGTCAGATGCCGGGTGGACAGGCCGCTGGCGTTGGGGTCGCCGGGCGGCCCGAACCGGCCCTTGGTCGCCAGCACGACCCGGTCGGTCACGTCGGCCGGCCGATCGGCGAACCAGGCGCCGATGATCTGCTCGGACACCCCGCCCGAGTAGACGTTGGCGGTGTCCACCAACGTGCCGCCGGCCTCGACGAAGACATCCAGCTGCTCGTGCGAGCCGGGCCGGTCGGTCTCGGTGCCGAAGGTCATCGTGCCGAGGCAGTGGTTGGAGACGGCGCAGCCGCTGTAGCCCAGGGTCCGGTATTCCACGCCGGGGTCTTACCCGGGCGGGGCGACTTACCCCACGAACACGCAGAACGGGTGCCCGGCGGGGTCCGCGTACACCCGCAGCGGTTCCTGGGGGTCGCGCTGCCGGCTGTCGTCGAGCAGGGTCGCGCCGAGGGCCAGCGCCCGCTCGTGCTGGGCATCGAGCGCCTCGATGTCGGGCACGATCAGGTCCAGGTGCAGCTGCTGCGGGACCGGACCTTTGGGCCAGGTCGCCGGGGGCAGCTCCGCGACCCGCTGGAACGACAGCCGCCGGCTGCCGCCGGGCTCGGTCAGGACCAGCCAGTCGTCCCCCTCGGGGTCGGTCGACTCGTCGCCGGGCCGGTACTCCCAGCCCAGGAACCGCCGCCAGAACTCGGCCAGCTCCCGCGCGTCCAGGCAGTCCAGCACCGTCGAGGCCAGCTTGGGCAGGTCGGTCATCCGGTCTCCTCAGTCCAGTCGCGGGCCGGCGTGCCCGGCCAGCAGCAGCCACCGGCCGCCGACGTCCACCCAGGTCTGGGTCATCGGCATGGTGTACGTCGCGACGCCGTCGCCCTTGTCCACCCGGTCGACGACCACGCAGGTCACCACCGCGGCCGGGCCGGCCACCACGACGGCCGGGTCGCGCAGGGTCTGGCCGTGCCAGGCGGTGCCGCCGCCCCGGTTGGCCCGCAGGTAGGACTCCCGGTCGAAGCGCTCGCCGGTGTGCGAGGTCCAGCCGAAGTCCGGGTGCAGCAGCCGCCGCAGCGCGTCCTCGTCGGCGCCGGCCAGCGCCCGGGCGCGCTCCTTCGCCGCCGCCAGCACCTCCCGCGCCGCCTGGTCCACGCCACCGTCCTGCCCAGTTCCGGGCCGGTGCTCACCGCGTACGGCCGGAATCCGCTGGACCGGCTGCTTACGTTCCAGGCGTGCGGATCGTGCGGGTGGTGCCGGGCCGGCAGTGGCACGCGCTGGACGACGACGAGGTCGTCGGCCGGGCGAGCTTGCTGCGCCGCCCGGACGGCCGGGCCTTCCTGGCCGCGGACGCCTGGAAGGACGAGGTCACCATGGCCCTGCTCCGGGCCGCGATCGCCGACGTGCCCGGCGACCTCTACAGCACCGTGGACGAGAACGACGCCGCCCAGCTGGCCCTGCTGGCCGGGGAGGGGTTCGCCGAGGTCCGGCGGGAGCACGAATACCTGATCCCGGTGGCCGGGGTGCTGGCCGGCACGCCGGGCGACGTCCCGGCCGGCTTCCGGATCGTGTCGGCGGCCGACGTGGACGTGGAGCGGCTGATGCGGCTGGACGACATGCTGCGCCAGGACGTCCCGGGGGCGGACGGGTGGGTGAACGAGCTCGAGGAGTTCCGCGAGTACACGTTCGGGTCGCCGCAGTTCGACCCGGAGCTCTACCTGGTCGCGGTCACCGACGTCGGCCGGTACGCGGGGCTGGTGCGGCTGTGGCCGGCGCACCGGGCGCCGCGGCTGGGCCTGATCGGCGTGACCCGGCCGCACCGCCGCCGCGGGCTGGCCGCGGCCCTGCTGCACGCCGCCTTCGCGCCGCTGGCCGGACGCGGGGTCGAGCAGGCCACCGCGGAGGCCGACGTCACCAACGTCGCCTCGGTGACGCTGCTGACCCGGCTCGGGGCGCAGCGGACCGGCGGTGCGGTCGAGCTGCGCCGACCCGGCTAGTCGACCAGGTCCAGCGCCGCGCCGACGATCGAGTCGGTGTCCAGGCCGTGGTAGCGGTAGACGGAGGCCAGGTCGCCGCTCTGCCCGAACGCGGTCACCCCGAGATGGGTGGCCGGCACGCCGCGGATCCCGGCCAGGAAGGCCAGCGTGTGCGGGTGCCCGTCCAGCACGGTCACCATCGGCGCGGCCCGCGCGTCCGGGAACACGCTGTCCAGCACCCAGTCGGGCGCGTCGGCCAGCCCGCGCCGGGCCTGCACGGCCCGGAACAGCAGGTCGGGGCTGGTCACGCAGACCACGTCGGCGGCCAGGCCGAGGTCGCCGAGCCGGTCGGCCGCGCCCAGCACCTCCGGCACCACCGCGCCCGTCGCGACCAGCGTCACCACCGGAGCCGGCCCCCGGCGGAGCGGGTACGCCCCGGCCACGACCTGCCGCCGGCGCCGCTCCCGGGCGGCCGGGTCGGCCGGCACCGCGGCCAGCGTCTGGTCCACCGGCCGGGTCGACAGCCGCAGGTAGGCCGAGGACCCGCCGGGCCGGCCCAGCTGCGCCAGCGCGGCCAGCAGGCACCACTCGGTGTCCAGCGCGAAGGCCGGCTCCCAGCTCGTGCAGCCCGGCTGCTCCAGGCCGATCGACGGGGTCTTGATGGACTGGTGGGCGCCGCCCTCCGGCGCCAGCGTCACCCCGGACGGCGTGCCGACCAGGATCGACTGCCCGCCGGCGTAGATCCCGAACGACCACGGCTCCAGCGCCCGCTCCACGAACGGGTCGTAGAGCACGCCGATCGGCAGCAGCGGCCTGCCCCACCGGCTCCAGGTCGCGCCCAGCTCACCGATGAGGCCGACCAGGCTCGTCTCGGCGATGCCCAGCTCGACGTGCTGCCCGGCCGCGTGCTCGCGCCAGTGCAGGATCGTCTCCGGGTCGTCCTCGAACCAGTCCCGGCGCTCGCCGTGCGACCAGACCCCGACCTTGTTGACCCAGCCGCCCAGGTTGGTCGAGGAGCTGACGTCCGGGCTGACCGTGACCACCCGGGCGCCGACGTCGGGCGCGGCCCGGTTGAGGTCCAGCAGCGTACGGCCCAGCGCGGCCTGGGTCGTCGCCGTCCCGTGCGGGGTCCGGCCCAGATCCGGCGGCACCGCAAGGGTGTCCACAGTGGACACCGGCGGGCGCCGCAACCGGGCCGCGGCGGCGGCCAGCAGCGCCGCGGCCGGGCTGCCGGGCCCGAACGTCGCCCACGGGTCGGCCGGGTCCAGCCCCAGCCGGTCGGCCAGGGCGGTCAGCTGGGCCTCGGTCAGCAGGGCGGAATGGTTCTGCGGGTGCCCCTCAATCGCCAGCCCGTAGCCCTTCAGCGTGTACGCCAGGATCACCGTGGGCCGGCTGTCGTCGATCCGCCCGTACGCGTCCCGGAGCGCGCCGAGGTCGTGGCCGCCGAGGTTGCGGACGGCCGCGGCCAGTTGCTCGTCCGGCACGTCGGCGATCAGCCCGCCGATCTCGGCCGCGCCGGGCCCGTCGCCGGGCAGCACCGTGCGCAGCTCGGCCGGGGACCGGCGCAGCGTCCGCTGGTATTCGGCGTTGGACATCTCGTCGATGCGCTGCCGCAGCGCGGTGCCGCCGGGCCGCGCGAACAGCTCCTCCAGCAGCCGGCCGTACTTGACGGTGAGCACCTGCCAGCCGGCCGCCGCGAACATGCCCTGCAGCCGGGTCGCGCCCATGGTCGGCACGACCCGGTCCAGCGACTGCCGGTTGAGGTCCACGACCCAGACGACCTCGCCCAGCTCGGCCACCATCGGGTCGAGCACGGCCTCCCAGACCGCGCCCTCGTCCAGCTCGGCGTCGCCGACCAGCGACCACTGCCGGCCGGCGCCGGTGCCGGTGCCGAAGTGGCCCTCGACGTACCGGCGGGCCAGCGCGCCCCAGATCGGCGCGGTCGCGCCGATGCCGACGGACCCGGTCGAGTAGTCGGCCGGGACCGGGTCCTTGAGCCGGCTCGGGTAGCTCTGCAGCCCGCCGAACTCCCGCAGCGTGGTGAGGTAGCGGGCGTCGAGATCGCCGAGCAGGTATTCCAGCGCGTGCAGCACCGGGGACGCGTGCGGCTTGACCGACACCCGGTCGGCCGCCTGCAGCTGCTCCAGCCACAGCGAGGTCATGATCGTGACCATCGAGGCGCTGGAGGCCTGGTGTCCGCCGACCTTGAGCCCGCCCGGGTTGGGCCGGACCCGGTTGGCGTGGTCGACGATCGCCGTGGCCAGCCACAGCACCCGGTCCTCCACCGCCCGCAGCGCCGCGTCGGTGTCGGCCTCCGCCTCCGTGAGCGTCATCCGCCGATCTTCTCCCGGTAAGCCGATCGGGGCTACCGTCCAGGCATGGGCCGGCTCGCCGTCTTCCTCCGCCTCGGCGCGGTGGCGGTGCTGCTCGGGTTGCTGCTCGTGCACGCCGAGCCCGGCACCGTGCTGGCCGGTGTCGCCGCGGTCGTCGCCGCGACCCTGCTGACCCGGCTGGTCCGGGTCGTCCCGCCGGCCCTGGCCGGCTCGCTGTCCGGTCCGGCCCTGCGGGCCCGCAGTGCCACCACCGCGACCGACCCGCAGCGCGACCCCGCCGCGGCCGGTCGCCCGCGCCCCCGAGCTCCGTCCCCGGACCCGCTGACCGCCTGAGCCGCACCCCGCTCCAGGCCCGTCAGCACCGTCCCCATCCCGCTCGTCCCGGACGGAGCTCCGCCGTGTTCGCATCCCTGTACGCCCTCGTCTGCTACCCCGTCTCCGCGATCCTCTGGTGCTGGCAGTCCCTGCTCGGCACCGTCCTGCCTCCGGGCGCCAGCTGGGCGCTGGCGATCGTCCTGCTGGTCGTCACGCTGCGCCTGCTGCTGCTCCCGCTGGCCCTGGCCCAGCTCCGGTCCGGCCGCCGCCTGGCCGCCCTGCAACCGCGGATCAGCGCGCTGCGCGAGCGCCACCGCGACGACCGGCAGGCCTTCGCGGCCGCGCTGCAGGCGCTGCAGCGCGAGCACGGCGTCAACCCGCTCGGCGGCTGCCTGCCCGCGCTGGCCCAGCTCCCGGTGTTCCTGGGGCTGCTGCACGTGCTGCACGGCTTCGCCGGCGGCGACCGCAACTACGTGTTCGGCCCGGCCGAGGTCGAGTCCTTCCGCGGCGCCCGGCTGTTCGGAGCCCCGCTGTCCGGCTGGGTCCGGATGCCGGCCGAGCAGCTGGCCGCGTACGGCGTGGACCGCTGGCAGGTCGCCGCGGTCGCGATCCCGCTGGCCGCGCTGGCCGCGGTGGCCACGTACCTGACCGGGCGGCACGCGCTGCGGCAGCACGAGACCCCCGGGCCGATGGCCCCGCTGCTGCTCTACGTCCTCCCGGCCGGCGCCCTGCTGGGCGGACTGCTCTTCCCGTTCCCGGTCGGCACCCTGGTCTACTGGCTCACCAACAACGCCTGCACCGCCACCCAGCAACCCCTCCTGCACCGCCGGCTGGACGCTCAGGCGACGTAGGCGGTGAGGGCGGTGGAGAGGTTGGCCAGGACGCCCTTGGCGTCGCCGAAGAGCATGGCGCAGCGGGGGTTGGTGTAGAGCTCGTTGTCCATGCCGGCGTAGCCGCTGGCCAGCGAGCGCTTGATCACGATCACCGACTTGGCGTAGTCGACGTCGAGGATCGGCATGCCCGAGACCGCGTTGCCGGGCCGGCGGGCGGCCGGGTTGGTGACGTCGTTGGCGCCGACCACCAGCACCACGTCGGTGGTGGGGAAGACCCGGTTGATCTCCTCCAGGTCCTTCAGCTGCGGGTACGGCGCGTTGGCCTCGGACAGCAGCACGTTCATGTGCCCCGGCATCCGGCCCGCGACGGGGTGGATGCCGTAGCTGACGTCGACCCCGTGCTCGCCCAGGGCGTGCGCCAGCGCGACCAGCTCGTGCTGGGCCTGGGCCGCGGCCAGCCCGTACCCGGGGACGATGACGACCTTCTGCGCGTACGCCAGCTGCAGGGCGGCGTCGTCCGGGGTCACCTCGCGGACGCTGCCGCCGCCGGGCGCCGCCACCGGGGCGGCGTCGTCGCCGGTGCCGAACCCGCCGGCCACGATGCTGACCAGCGACCGGTTCATCGCGTCGGCCATCAGCTTGGTCAGGATGCCGCCGGCCGCGCCGACCAGCGCGCCCGCGATGATCAGCGGGGTGCTGTCCAGCACGAAGCCGGCCATCGCCACCGCGGTGCCGGTGCACGCGTTGAGCAGCGAGATCACCACCGGCATGTCGGCGCCGCCGATCGGCAGCGTGCCCAGGACGCCCAGCGCCAGCGCGGCCAGCACCAGCACCACCAGCACCGGCACGCCGCCGCGGCCGGCCGTGTAGACGCCGCCGCAGACCACCGCGACCAGGAACAGGGCCAGGTTGAGCCAGTGCCCGTAGCGGAACACGATCGGCCGGCCCGGGATGCGGCCGGCCAGCTTGCCCGCGGCCACGACCGAGCCGGAGAACGTGACCCCGCCGATGAGCAGGTCCAGCGCGGTGGTCAGGGTGGTCGACACCGGCAGCTGGCCCAGCGGGAGGGAGCCGTCGTGCCGGATCGCGTCGGCCAGCGCGATGAGCGCGGCCGCCCCGCCGCCGACCGCGTTGAGCACGCTGACCAGCTGCGGCATCGAGGTCATGGCGACCCGGCGGGCGGTGACCGCGCCGGCCACCCCGCCGATCGCCGCCCCGGCCACGAGCGCGACCACGGCCGGCGCGGTGCTGGACCGGTCGTGCCCCAGCACCACGACCGTGGTCACGATCGCCAGCGTCATCCCGGCCCCGGACAGCTGGTTGCCGCGCCGGGCCGAGGCGGGCGAGTTCATCAGCTGCAGGCCGAGCACGAAGCACACGGCCGAGAGCAGGTAGAGCAGGTGCGTGGTGGTGTCGATGCCGCTCACCGGGACTCCTGCCGCGGCCGGGCCTTGAACATCTCCAGCATCCGGTCGGTGACCAGGTAGCCACCGGTCACGTTCATCGCGGCGAACGCGGCGGCCACGAACACCAGCACGTAGCCGAGCGCGGAGTCGGCGGTCGCGGCCAGCAGCATGACGCCGACCAGGACGACGCCGTGGATGGCGTTCGCGCCGGACATCAGCGGCGTGTGCAGGGTCGAGGACACCTTCGAGATCACCTCGATGCCGACGAACACGCTCAGCACGAAGATCGTCAACCAGACGACGGAGTCGCTCACTGGTCTGCCTCCTGGTCGGAGGGAAGATC
>DATDKW010000337.1:0-6012 GCA_036519715.1 Mycobacteriales bacterium | reverse complement strand
GGTCGCGGTCGGCCCGACGCCGCTGGCGATCGGCTGCGCGCTGGCCGTGAGCGCCGGGCTGACCGCGCTGTGGCGGCGCCGGCTGCGGGTGCTGCTGCTGGTCGGGCTGGCCATGCTGGTGCTCTACTCCGGGCTGCTGGTCGACGTGTTGCGGCTGGCCTGCGGGCTGGTCGGGTTGCTGGTCGGGGCGGTGTGGCTGGGCCGGGCCCGGCGCCGCGGCGGCCGCACCGAGCTGTCGGCCCCGTCCCGGCGGGAGACCCGGGTGCTGGTCGCGCTGGTCGTGGCCGCTTCCGCGCTCGGGCCGCTGATCGCGGTGCTGGCCGAGACCCGGGTGGGGCCGCTGTCGGTGCTGCGGTTCGTGTTCGCCTCGCCGCCGCCGGACGCGGCGACCGTCGACCAGCTGTGCGCCGACCCGTCGGTGGCCGCGGACGAGTGCCGCGAGCTGCGGGCCCGGTTGCGGCTGTCCGGGGTGGGCCCGGGCGTGATGTCGGTGATGCCGGTGTTGCTGCTGCTGGTGGCGGCCGAGGGGCTGCGCCGGGGGCGGCGGGCGGCCTGGTCGGCCGCGCTCGTGCTGAACCTCGGGCTGGCCGTGCTGGGCGGGGTGCTGGCCGCGGTGACCGCCGCGACCCCGGCCGAGCAGCGCATCGTGCTCGGTCCCGGGGTGCACCTGCACAGCTGGTTGGCGCTCGGGCTGCCGGCGCTGCAACCGCTGCTGGTCGCGCTGCTGCTGGTGGCGGTCCGGGACCGGTTCCCGGCGCGCGCCCGACCCGGGACCTACCGGCGCTGGGGGCGGGTGGTCGGGCTGACCGCCGTCGCGGCCTCCGTCGGGTACGTGCTGGGCAGCACCCTGGTCGCCGACCAGTACGTGCCGCCGCCGGGGCTGCTCGACCTGGTCGCCGACCTGCCCACCCGGTTCCTGCCGCCCGGCTACCTCGGCGAGTTCGAGCCGGCGTTCCTGCCGCAGGGGTTCCTGGCCACGCTGCTGTTCGAGTGGACCGGCGTGCTGTTCTGGTCGGTGGTGCTGGTGGCCGGGCTGGCCACGTTCGGCCGGACCCCGCCGCCGGCCGCAGGCTCGGACCCGGCGCGGATCCGGGCGCTGCTGGCCGGCACCTCCGGATCGTCGCTGGCCCACATGGCGACCTGGCCGGGGCAGTCGTACCTGTTCGTCACCGGTCCGGCCGGCGACGACGTCGCGGCCGTGGCCTACCGCGTGATCAACGCCGTGGCGCTGACCACCGGCGATCCGGTGGGCGATCCGAAGCACCACGAGCGGGCCGTCGCCGACTTCACCGAGCTGTGCGCCCAGCAGGGCTGGACGCCGTGCCTGTACAGCGTCGACGCGCGGATCGCCGAGCTGGCCCGCGAGCTGGGCTGGCACACGGTGCAGGTGGCCGAGGAGACCGTCGTCCCGCTGGGCGGGTTGACCTTCACCGGCCGGCGCTGGCAGGACGTGCGGACCGCGCTGAACAAGGCGGGTCGCGCCGGGATCACCGCGGAGTGGCTGAGCTGGCGGGCCGCGCCGCTGGCGCTCACCGACCAGATCCGGGCGATCTCCGAGGAGTGGGTGGCTGACAAAGGGCTGCCCGAGATGGCGTTCACCCTGGGCGGGCTGGACGAGCTCGCCGACGACGAGGTGCGCCTGCTCGTCGCGGTGGACGCCGACCGCACGGTGCACGGGGTGACCAGCTGGTTGCCGGTCCGCCGGGACGGGGCGGTCGTCGGCTGGACCCTGGACTTCATGCGGCGGCGCGGCGACGGGTTCCGCGGGGTGATGGAGTTCCTCATCGCGTCGGCGGCGCTGCACGCCCAGGACGACGGCGCCGAGTTCCTCTCCCTGTCCGGCGCGCCGCTGGCCCGGCTGGACCGCGGCGAGCCGGGCGACGCGCTGCAGCGGCTGCTCGACCTGGCCGGGCGCTCCCTGGAACCGGTGTACGGCTTCCGCTCCCTGCTGGCGTTCAAGGCCAAGTTCCAGCCGGAGTACCGGCCGCTGTTCCTGGCCTACCCGGACCCGGCGGCGCTGCCCCGGATCGGGACGGCGATCGGCCGGGCGTACCTGCCCCACGTCGGACCGCGCCAGTTCGGCCGGCTGGTCCGCCGGGTGATGCGGTGAGCGCCGCGCTCCGGTTGCTCGACCTGCCGCTGATCGGGGGACCGGTGCCGTGGATCCTGGGCGCGGCCGGGGCCGCCGCCGGGACGGTGCTGCTGGCCGGCCGGGGCCGCTGCTGGTGGGTCCGCGTCGTGCCGGCGACCCTGCTCGGCTCCGCGCTGATCGCGCTGCTGGTCGCGCTGTTCGTGGACCAGGTGTGGCGGCCCTTCCCCGACCCGCTCCCGCCGGTCGTCGTGCTGGCCCTGGCCGGCGTGCTGGCCGCGGGTGGGTTGACCGTCGCCGCGTTCCCGGCCCGGGGGCGAGGGGGCCGGGTGGGTTCGGTGGTCGCGCTGCTCGTCGTCGTGGTCGTGGCCGCCCAGTCGTTGAACGGGGTCTACCGCGAGTACCCGACGTTGCGCACCGTGCTCGGGTTGCCCGCACCCGACCAGCTGCCCTTCACCGACGTCGCTCCGCGGGCGCCGCTGGTGCCGGCCCGCCCCGGACGCCCGGTGGCGCAGGCGTGGACGCCGCCGCGGGACCTGCCGGCCGCCGGGGTCGTCACCGAGGTCGACGTGCCCGGCCCGCAGTCGGGCTTCGCGGCCCGGCCCGCGATGGTGTACCTGCCGCCCGCCTACCTCACCTCGCCGCGGGCCGAGCTGCCGGTGCTGGTGCTGATGGCCGGGCAGCCGGGGGAGCCGCGCGACTGGTTCGACGGCGGGCTGCTCGCCCAGCGCCTGGACGCCTACGCCGCGGTGCACGCCGGCCTGGCCCCGGTCGTCGTGGTGGTGGACCAGCTCGGTGACCCGCTGCGCAACCCGCTGTGCATGAACTCGACGCTCGGCCGGGTGGCCACCTACCTGTCGGTCGACGTGCCGGCCTGGATCCGGGCCACGCTGCAGGTCAACCCGGACACCGCGACCTGGGCGATCGGCGGGTTCTCCAACGGCGGCACCTGCTCGTTGCAGATGGCCGTGACCGCGCCGCAGGTCTACCGGACCTTCCTGGACATCTCCGGCGAGGCCGAACCGACCCTCGGCGACCACGCGGCCACGGTGGCGGCCGCGTTCGGCGGCGACGAGGCGGCGTTCGCCGCGGTGAACCCGCTCGACGTGCTCGCCGCCCGGTCCTTCCCGGGCACGGCCGGCTACCTGGTCGCCGGCGCGCAGGACGACGAGTACCGGCCGCAGGCGGTCCGGGTGTACGACGCCTGCCGGGCCGCGCAGCTGGACGTCCAGCTGCACGTGATCCCCGGCGGGCACACCTTCGAGGTGTGGGGCCCCGGCCTGTCCGGGGCGCTGCCCTGGTTGGGGACCCGGCTCGGCATCACCGGTTAGCCGTTCGATCAGGCCGGTCGGCGGCCGATCAGGGACGCCTGCGGCACCGGCTCCCCGCCCTGCGCCTTGCGGACGAACCGGGCCTGCACGTCCAGGCCGGCCGCGTCCAGCAGCTCGGCCACCCGATCCGGTGGTCGGCGCCGGAAGTCGAGGGAGATCTCGTGCCCGAAGCCCTCGGAGCGGTGTCGCACGCCGTCGCCGACCTGGAACGCGACCAGGAAGGGTGCGCCCGGCGCCAGCACCCGGCGGAACTCGGCGAACACCGCGGGCAGCAGCTCGTCCGGCGTGTGGATGATCGAGTACCAGGCGAGCAGCCCGCCCAGGCTTGCGTCGTCGACGTCCAGCTCCAGCATCGAACCGAGCTCGAAGCGCAGGTCGGGCCGCTCGCGGCGGGCCACGGCCAGCATCCCCGGCGACAGGTCGATGCCGTAGCAGGGCAGCCCGAGGTCGTGCAGGAGCGCGGTCACCCGGCCGGGGCCACACCCGACGTCGGCCACCGGGCCACCCGGGCCGGTCGACACCAGCTCGGCGAACCCGGTGAGCAGCGCCCGGTCCAGCGGCATACCCGCCAGCACCTGCGCGAACTCGACGGCGTAGTCCTCCGCGATGGCGTCGTAGGACGCCCGGGTCACGCCCAGGAACTCCGGCTCACCCACCCTGCTCAGCCCCTTCCGCGATTCGAGATGCGCGAAATCGCGCTTTTCCAGCCCGTACGGCGCGATTTCGGTGACCTCGGCGGCCATGATTCCGGCATGGCCTCCTACTCGGTGAACGAGCCCGCGGTGGTCCGCGCCCGGAAGCTCATCGACGCCCGCCAGTACGTGCTGCGCAGCCAGTGGGGCGACGTGCAGCCCAGCGCCGCCGACGGCACCGCCTACCTGGAGAAGCACGGCTGGGAGGACTACGCCGGCTGGCACCTGGGGCTGACCGACGGCGCCACCGAGCAGACCAAGGGCCGCTACGCCTTCGTCTACGGCGACTTCCGGCGGCTGCACCGGATGGGCCTCATCGCCTGCCAGTACCGGGCCGCGGAGTGGGGACACAAGGAGGTCGAGCTGGCCGCGCACGAGCTCCTGCAGTACCTGGACGACGCACGGGGGTGAGGGCCCTCGACGAGGCCCGCGGCATCGGCGCGGCCCTGCGGGTGGCCGTCCCGACGCGGGTCGGGCTCGCCCTGCGGGCCGGCCTGTGCGTCGCGTTGCCGCTGGTCGTCGGGCTGGCCGCCGGGCACCCCGCGGACGGCGCGGCGGCGTCGTTCGGCGGGTTGGCCGGGCTGAGCGTCCCGCAGGCTCCCTACCGGTACCGCGGCCGGGTGGTCGCCGCGGTCGGGCTGGGGCTGGCGCTGGCCGTGCTGTTCGGCGGGCTGGCCGCCCAGCACGGGCTGCTCGCGGCGCTGGTCGCGGGGGTGGTGTCGGGCGTTGCGTCGTTCGTCTGCCAGGCGGCCGAGCTGCCGCCGCCCCGCGAGCTGATGCTGGTGATGGCCGTGCTGGTGGCGACCGACCTCGGCAGCGGCCCGGCGGAGGCGGTGCGCCGGGCCGGGCTGGCCGCCGTCGGCGCCCTGCTGGCCTGGCTGATCACGATGTCGCCGATGCTGTTCGGGCGCCGGCGGGAGCCGGAACGCCGGGCCGTGGCCGCGGCCGTCGATGCGGTGGCCGGCCTGCTCGACGCCGTCGGGTCCGTGGACGCGGCGGCGGCCCGCCCGGCGGCGATCGTCGCGGTGCGCCGGGCCCGCCGGTCCGTCGAGCAGGGCGGGCTGCCGGCCGATCACCCGCTGGCCCGGGAGGCGGTCTCGCTGGAGGGTGTGCTCGAGGCCGCGCTGCACGTGGACGTCGAGTCCGCCGGGCGGCTGGACCCGGGCTGGGGGCGGGCGGTGCGGGCGTTGGCCGGGAACGCGGCCGGCCCCACCGCGCTGCCGGCGACCAGTGGCGTGACCGGCGCCGAGCTGCTGGGCCGGGCGATCACCGACGCCCGGGTCGCCGTGAGCGGTCGCGCGCGGCCGTCGGTGCCCCGGCCCGCGCTGCGGACCTGGCCGGGTATCGGGCCCCAGCTGGCCGCGGCGGTGCGCCGGCACTCGGTGGTGCTTCCGGCGGCCGCCCGGATCGGGGTCGCGGTGGCCGTCGGGGTCGGGCTCGGTCGCGCGCTCGGGCTCGGGCACGCCTACTGGGTCGGGCTCACCGTGGCCGCGGTGCTGCAGGGGAGCAACCTGGCGGTCACCCGCAGCCGGGTCGTGCAGCGGGTGGTCGGCACCGTGCTCGGCGTCGCGCTGGCGTTCGCGCTGCTCGGCTGGCACCCACCGCTGTGGGTGGTGGTGCTGGCCGCGGCGCTGCTGCAGGCCCTGGTCGAGCTGGTGATCAGCACCCACTACGGGCTGGCCGTGGTCGGCCTCACCGTGCTCGCGCTGGTGCTGTTCCACATCGGCGCCCCGCAGGAGGACGTCGGGGCCGCGATCGGCGCCCGGCTGCTGGACACCGCCCTCGGGGCCGCGCTCGCGCTGCTGCTGCGCCGGCTGCTGTGGCCGCGGTCCACCTCGGCCCGGTTGCCGCAGGTGCAGGCCCGGGCCGTCGAGGGCGTCCGCCGGGTGTTCGCCGCGGC
>DATDKW010000336.1:0-15830 GCA_036519715.1 Mycobacteriales bacterium | reverse complement strand
ACGGGCCGACGATCGCGCTGCCGTCCCCGCTGACCATGACCGCCCTGGCCGTCGGCGTGGCCGCGACCATCGTGCTCGGCGTCATCCCGCAGCCGCTGCTGGACCTGGCCGACAAGGCCTCGCTCTTCGCCGGCAGCTAGGACCCGACTCAGCACTCGGCCCCGGCATCCGCGGACGCCGGGGCCGAGTGCGGTCAGTCGTCGTCCCCGCCGCCCCCGCGGCCGCGACCGGAGCCGCCGCCGTCGGTCGACTTCTCCTCCTTGCTGAAGGTGGGCGTCGTCCCGCTGCAGGCGATCTTTATCTCGGTGCGGTGGTCGGAGGACTCGAACTTCACCTCGCGGCCGCTGTCGTCCGGGTCCCCGCGGAACCCCTGCTGCGGCACGATCCGGACGATGGCCGGCACGCCGCCGGTGCAGCGGGCCGACACCGTGCCGCCCTGACCGGAATAGCTCCGGACCGCGGCCAGGGTGGACTTCGGGGTCGGGGTGGTCGGGGCCGCGGTCACGGACCCGGTCTCCTCCGGCGCGGGCAGCGCACTGGCGACCTCGGTCCGCGGCACCACCGACTGCCGGACGACGCTGATGGCCGACCACGAGACGCCGACGGTGAGGACCGCGGCGAGGATCCAGCCGGTGAGGGCGAGCAGTCCGATACGCACGAGATCCATCCTGACCGGGGACCCGGAGCCGTACGCTAAATCGCCGCTAAGGCCGGGTTGTATCGCGACCCTGCACCCGTAGGGTTTGCCGAGTGTCGGTGCTGGTGCTGATCGAGGACGACCCGGCGATCCGGACGGCGCTGGAGCGGGCGCTGTCCCGCCGCGGCCACGCCGTGTACGCGGCCGCCACCGCCATGGCCGGCCTGGAGCAGGTCGTCGAGCGCACGCCGGACGTGGTCGTGCTCGACCTCGGCTTGCCGGACGTGGACGGCACCCAGGTCCTCGGCATGATCCGCGGCATCAGCGCCGTGCCGGTCATCGTGGCCACGGCCCGGGACGACGAGACCGAGATCGTCCGGGTGCTCGACCTGGGCGCGGACGACTACATGGTCAAGCCGTTCTCGGCCGAGCAGCTGGAGGCCCGGCTGCGGGCGGTGCTGCGGCGCGGCCGGGCCGCCGGGGAGCCGGAGCAGGCCCTGGTCGTCGGCGGGCTGTCGCTGGACCGGGCCACCAGGGTGGTCACCCTGGACGGGCAGCCGCTGGACCTGACCCGGATGGAGTTCGACCTGCTGGCCTACCTGGCCGGGCGGGCCGGGCGGGTGGTGAGCAAGCGGCAGCTGATGGCCGAGGTGTGGCAGCAGCCGTACGGCGGGGCCGACAAGACCGTCGACGTCCACCTGTCCTGGCTGCGCCGCAAGCTCGGGGAGACCGCGGCCGAGCCGCGCTACCTGCAGACCGTGCGCGGGGTCGGGGTGAAGCTGGTCGACCCGGGCGCGCCCCGATGACCCGCCGGATCGTCCTGCTCACCCTGGCCGTCACCTCGCTGGTGGTGATCGCGTTCCTGGTGCCGCTGCTGTCGCTGGTCCGGGACGTGGCCGCCAGCCGGGAGACGATCGAGGCCACCGTGGAGGCCCAGTCGGTCGCGGCCCTGGTCGGCACCGGCACCGGCACCGACGACGCGGTCATCAACCGGCTGGAGGAGCTGAACACCGGGACGGTCCGGCGCACCACGGTGTTCGCCGTCCCGGCCTCGGGCCCGGCGCAGGGGGCGCCGGCCGAACGGGGGCCGGCGGTCGACAACGCCGCCCGCGACCGCGCCGCCACCACCGTGGACGTCGCCGGCGGCCGGGCGGCGCTGGTGCCGGTGCTCGGTCCGGACGGGCGGGCCACCGCGGTGGTGCAGACCTTCGTGCCGGCGGCGGCACTGCAGACCGGCGTCGGGCGGGCGTCGGTGGCCCTGATCGTGCTCGGGGTGGCTCTGCTGGCCGCGGCCGCCCTGGTGGCCGTGCTGCTGGGCCGGTCGCTGGTGCGGCCGCTGCTGTCGGTGGCCGGCGCCGCCGACGCGCTGCGGGGCGGCGACCTGACGGCCCGGGCCACCCCGGCCGACCCGACCGAGGTCCGCCGGATCGCCGGCGCGCTCAACGGGCTGGCCGACCGGATCGCGGAGCTGCTGCAGGCCGAGCGGGAGGCGGCCGCGGACCTGTCCCACCGGCTGCGTACGCCGCTGACCGCGCTGCGGCTGGACGCCGAGGGGCTGCGGGACCAGGAGGAGGCCGAGCGGGTGCTGGCCTCGGTGGCCGGGGTGGAGCGGATGGTCAGCCACGTCATCGCCCGGGCCCGGCGGCCGGGACGGGAGACCGTGGCGGTGGCCGACGCCGCCGCGGTGGTGCGGGACCGGGTCGACTTCTGGTCGGTGCTGGCCGAGGAGCAGGAGCGGCCGGTACGCCGGGAGCTGCCGGACCAGCCGGTGCCGGTGCCGGTGGCCGCGGACGACCTGGCCGCCGCGGTCGACGCGCTGCTGGGCAACATCTTCGCCCACACGCCGGTCGGGTCCGGGTTCGCGGTCTCGGTCCGGCCCGGGCCAGTGCCGGCGGTGGTGGTGGAGGACGCCGGGCCCGGGATCGACGACCCCGGCCTGCTGGTCCGCGGCAGCTCGGGCGGGTCCTCGACCGGGCTGGGGCTGGACATCGTCCGCCGTACGGCCGAGGAGGCGGGGGGCCGGCTCGACCTTGGCACGGCGTACCCGTCCGGGCTGCGCGCGGTGGTCTGGCTCGGCCCCCCGCCTCCGTGATCCCCCGCCGGGGCCGGTTGGCCGGTCGGGACGGGGGCGGTGCGGGGCGCACCTCAGTCGTCGGCGCCGTGGCCGCCCGAGCCGTTGTCGTCGTCGAGGTCGTGGGTGGCGGGGTCGTCGGCGCCGGTGTGCCGGGCGTGGGTCTCGCCTTCGGCCACCCGGCCGCGGGCCTCGGCCTCGTGCCGGGCGCTGGTCCTGTCGTCGGTGCCGGTGTGCCGGGCCTCGTGGCCGGCTTCGTGGCCGGCTTCGTGGCTGGTCGAGCTGGTGGCGACCGTGGGCGAGGCCGAGCCGGCCTGCGCCACCCCGATCCCGGCCCCACCCAGCACCGCCGCCGCGCCCGCCGCCACCGCGAAAGTCTTGAGGAAACGCATGTCTCTGTCCTCCGAGTCGTCCCTGTCGTGCTGACGAGGAGGACTCTCGTCCGGCCCGGCACAACGCCGCCCCAGCCGTACCTCAACGGACCGATAAACCTGGCAGGCTGACCGGCGTGAGCTGTGACTTCTGCCGGATCGTGGCCGGCACGGCGCCGGCCAGCAAGGTCCACGACGACGGCACCGCCGTCGCCTTTCTCGACATCGCCCCGATCAACCCGGGGCACCTGCTGGTCGTCCCGCGTACGCACGCCGAGGGCCTGGCCGACCTCGACCCCCGGACCGGCGAGCACCTGTGGCGGATCGGGCAGCGGATGGCGGCGGCCCTGCGCCGGTCGTCGATCCGGTGCGAGGGGATCAACTTCTTCCTGGCCGACGGCGCGGCCGCGTTCCAGGAGGTGATGCACGCGCACCTGCACGTCATCCCGCGCTGGAAGGGCGACGGGGTCAAGCTCGGCTACAAGCCCGGCCGCCCGGCCCGCAAGGACCTCGACGCGAACGCCGCCGACCTGCGCGCGGCCGCCGAACGGATCGCCCTGCCCGGCGACTGAGCCGGGTCAGGTCCAGGGCGCCAGCGCCGGCGGATCGCCCAGCTCCGGCCGCACCACCGCGGTCCGGCCCAGCAGCCAGCCGACCAGGGCCCAGGACGGCCCCACCACCCGCACCGGCGGCGTCGCGGCCGACCGCACCGCGGCCGCCCGGGCCGAGCGGGCGGTGCCCACGAGCTGCGGCAGGTCCCCGCCGACCAGCCAGCGCTGCCCGGAGTCGGTGTTGACGACCTCGACCGTGACCCCGGCCGGTAGCCGCGGCCCGAGCCGGTCCGGGTCGAGCAGCGACGGCAGCAGCGGGGCGACGAAGGACGCCGGCCAGTCGCCCGGCCCGTAGCCGTCGGCCAGGTCGACGCGGTGGATCTCCACCTCGCGCCACCGGGTGCCGATCATCCGCAGCGCCGGCAGCGGACCGGATCGGGTCACCGCCTCGCCCTCCCACTGCGCGTCGGTCAGCGCGGACCAGGTCTCGTCCAGCCGCCGCGCCGACTCGGCCACGTCGGCGATCAGGTCCGCGACCGGCCGGTCGGCGCCGGCCCGGATGTCGGCGTCCCGGGCGGCCTCGCCGTCGTACATGGGGATGCGCTCGCCGCGGGCGGTGCCGGCCAGGGTCCGGGCGACCGCGTCGGCGTTGCGGGCGAGGTGGCTGAGCACGTGGCCGCGGGTCCAGCCGGGCAGCAGCGAGGGCTGCCGGGCCCAGCCGTCGGCCGGTGCCCGCTCCCGCAGCGCGGTCAGCAGGCCCTCGGTCGACCAGCGGACCTCGTCCAGCCGCCGGGACACGTCGTCGGAGGCCACCAGCTCATCCTGCCAGCCATCGGGCCCGGCGCGGTGCACCCCGGCACCCCTCGGACCGGGGTGCACCGCCCTTCCGGGGCTCAACCGGAGACGGTGAGCGTGCCGATGCCGGTCATGCTGGCGTGCACCGAGCAGCTGAACTTGTACGTCCCCGGCTGCATCGGGGCCGTGAACGTGGCGCTCTCCCCCTGCTTGAGCAGCGGGGTCGTGAACTTGCCGTCGTCGGAGACCGCGTCGTGGGCGGCGACGTCCTGGTTGGTGACCTTGATGGTCGCGCCGGGGGCGACCGTGATCGGGTCGCCGTAGGAGAAGTTCTGGACGGTGATGGTGCCCGAGTCCTCGCCGGCGCTGGTGCCGTCGGCCCCGCCGCGCGCGCTGGTCGTCGGTGCTGCCACGCTGGTCGTCGCCGCGACGCTGGGCGCCGCCGCGGAGGATTCGTCGCCGGAGGAGCACGCGGCGACGGCGATGGCGGCAGCAGCCGCGGCCGCGGCGAGCCGGAGTAGTCGGTTCATAACCGCTGGATACGAGGTGATCACCGGTCCGGTTCACTGAACCGGGACGCCGGGTGGGCCGTACCTAGAGGGCGGAGTCGGGGAGGTGAGGGATCGGGTGAGCGCAGACGAGCAGGTGCTGCGGCTGCTGCACGACGAGCACGCCCCGGCCCTGTGGGGCTACGCGATGCGGCTGACCGGCGGGGACGCCGGGCGGGCGCAGGACGCGGTCCAGGAGACCCTGCTCCGGGCCTGGAAGCACCCGGAGGTGATGGACTCGGAGCGCGGGTCGCCGCGCCCGTGGCTGTTCACCACACTGCGCAACGTGCTCATCGACGAGTGGCGGGCCCGCAAGGTGCGGCCCGAGGTGGTCACCGACGAGGTGCCGGAGCTCGTCACCCCGGACCACGCGGACGCCGCGGTGCAGTCCTGGCTGGTCGCGGACGCGCTGCGGCAGCTGACCCAGCAGCACCGGGAGGTCCTGCTGGAGTGCTACTACCGGGGCTGCAGCGTCGCCCAGGCCGCCCAGCGGCTCGGCATCCCGGCCGGCACGGTCAAGTCCAGGACCTACTACGCGCTGCGGGCCTTGCGGCTCGCGCTCGAGGAGAGGGGGGTGACGGCATGACCGATCGATTCACCTACGACGCCGGCCCGTACGTCCTCGGCGCGCTGCCGCCCGAGGACCGCCGCGCGTTCGAGGAGCATCTGGACGGCTGCGCCCAGTGCCAGGCCGAGGTGCGCGAGTTCGCCGGCCTGCCCGGCCTGCTGTCCCGGCTGCCGGCCGGGGAGCTGCCGGCCGCGCTGGAGGGCGAGCCGGAGCCGGCGTCGCCGGTGTCGGTGCTGCCGTCGCTGATGCGGGCGGCCGGGGTGCAGCGCACCGCCCGCCGCCGCCGCACGCTGCTGGCCGGGGTCGCGGCCGCGCTGGTGGTCGCGGCCGGCAGCGCCGTGGTGACCGACGTGGTCGTGGACCGCTCGGGGCCGCCCGCCGTGCAGGACAATGCGCTCGTCTTCACTCCGGCCACGCCGCTGCCGATCACGACCCAGGCGACGCTGATCGACGTGCCCGGCGGCACCCGGATCGCGATGGTCTGCCGCTACACCGGGCCGGTCGACGGCGACGCCCACGAATACCGGCTGCGGCTGATCCCCCGGGGCGGCGGCAAGCCGGAGTGGCTGGGGTCGTGGCCGGTCACCACGACCGACCCCTACACGATGACGATCGTCACGCCGACGGCCCGGGACAAGATCGGGTCGCTCGAGGTGGTCACCGCCGACGGCACGCCGCTGTCGACGCTCACCCTGTCCTGACCGGCGGGGCGGTGACGGCCGGCCCGGCGGCCTCGACCGCGGGCCGGCTGCGGCGCGAGTGCCGCACGCTCTCGACCGTGAACACCACCAGCGCCAGCCACACCAGCGCGAACCCGGCCAGCCGGGCCGCCGGCATCGGCTCGTGGAACAGCAGCACCCCGAAGGCGAACTGCAGCACCGGCGCCAGATACTGCAGCAGGCCGACCGTGGACAGCGGCAGCCGCCGGGTCGCCGCCCCGAACAGCAGCAGCGGCACCGCGGTCACCGGCCCCGCCGCCGCCATGAGCAGCGCGTGCCCCGGACCGTGGGCGGTGAAGGTGGCGTCGCCGGCCAGCGTCAGCCAGCCAAGGTAGGCCGCGGCCGGCAGCGCCAGCACCGCCGTCTCCACCCCGAGGCTCTCCATCGCCGGCATCCGGACCTGCTTCTTGATCAGCCCGTACGTCGCGAACGACACCGCCAGCGTGAGCGCCAGCCACGGCGGCCGGCCGTAGTCGACGGCCAGCACGACCACGGCCAGCGCGCCCAGTCCGAGCGCGGCCCACTGAGCCCGGCGCAGCCGCTCGCCGAGCACCGCCACCCCGAGCAGCACCGTCACCAGCGGGTTGATGAAGTAGCCGAGGGACGTCTCGACCACGTGCCCGTTGCTGACGCCCCAGATGTAGAGGCCCCAGTTGACCGAGACGACGGTGGCGGCGATCGTCAGCAGCCCCAGCCGGCGCCGGCCCAGCTCCCGGACCCAGGACCAGCGCCGCCGGAAGCCCAGCAGCGCCGCCACGAACACCAGCGACCAGGCGATCCGGTGTGCGAGCACCTCGACCGGCCCGGCCGGGTCCAGCAGCGGCCAGAACACCGGGAAGAGGCCCCACAGCAGGTATGCCCCCGCGCCGTAGGCCAGGCCCTGCCGCTGCTCGTCCATCCCCGGGACAACCCCGTGCGGGACGGAACATTCCGGCTCAGCGCCGCCGCACCAGCCCGGAGTATCCGGCCACCACCAGCGTCGCGGAGGCCCAGCCGACCAGGGTCAGCACCCACCCGGCCGCGGCCAGCGCCTGTCCCGGGCCGGTCCCGGTGGCCAGCTTGCAGCGGTCGTCCGCGCCGGTGCTGACCAGCGGGACGGCCGCGTCGATGGCCAGCCCGACCCGGTCCACCATCGGGCAGGGCCGGCCCGCCTCGGTCCGGGTGCCGCCGCCGAGGGCGCCGAACAGCACGATCGCGGCCAGCAGCACCCCGGCCAGCAGCGCCACCGCCCGCAGCGGCTGGTAGCCGTACTGCAGGGTGAGCCCGAACAGCCGGTGCCGGGTCCGGGTCCAGCCGCTCAGCGTCCCGTCCAGCCGGCGCTGCTGGGCCACCAGGACCTGCCGGGCGTCGTCCTCGTGCCCGGCCGCCTGGTACGCCGCCGCCAGCTGCCGATACGGCTGCGCCGCGTAGGTGGGCATCCGCCGGAGCCAGTCCAGCCGTTCCGGCGCGGTGACCTCCTGCCGGCCGGGCAGCCCGCGGTAGGTCAGCCCGTCCAGCTCCAGGTCGCCCTGCTCGACCACGGTCCCCTGCAGCATCGCCTCGCCCTCGACGGTCGCGCTGTTCAGCCGGAGGGCGGTGCCGGTCGGGTGGGTGAGCCGGGTCCGGCGCAGCTCCAGGTCGCCGGCGATCCGGGCCGAACGCAGGTCGACGGTCGGGCGGTCCCCGGTCGAGGTGAACACCGCGTCGTCCAGCAGGACGGCCTGGGCGACGTGCAGCCGGGTGCCGGCCAGCGCCGGGCCGGGTCCGCCGTCCACCTCGGCGCCCGCGACCATGACCTGGCCGCCGATCCGGCTGCCGGACAGGCGGATCCCACCGGTCGCCCGGACGGCATCCAGGTAGACGGTGCCGGAGACGTCGAGGTAGTGCGCGGCCAGCGCCCACCCCGAGGAGTTGTCGATCCGGGCACCGCCCAGCGACAGCGACCCGAGCCGGGCGCCCACCAGCCGCACGGCGCCACGGTCGCCGACGCCCCGGATCGCGCTGCCCTGGGACAGGTCGACGGTGTCGGTGACCTGCAGGTTGGCCGCGGACACGGCCGGTCCGCGCGGGTTGGCGGCCCGGATCCGCCGGGCCGACAGCCGGCCCGCGACCCTGGTGCCGGTCAGCTGCAGGGCGCCGTCCGGGTGCCCCCCGGTCACCTCGGTGTCGTCCAGCAGCAGGTCGCTGCCGATCGTCGCCCGGTCGGCGACCAGGGCCGCGCCGGAGCCACCGGACAGGCGGGCGTCCGCGAGGTCGAGCTTCCCGCCGATCCGGGCGCCCGCGAAGCTCACCAGGCCGGTGACGGCCACGCCCCGCCGCAGCAGGACGGTGCCCTCCACCGTCACGTCGTCGGCGAGCAGCCCGGTCATCGTGCAGCCGCCGAGATCCAGCAGCGACAGCGCGGCGCCCCGCATCGTGATCCCCTGCGGCAGCCGGGAGTCCCGCAACCGCAGCCGGGCCTGGGTGCGCAGCCCGTCCAGGTCGAGGGTGCCGAGGACGACGGCTCCGCGCAGCTTGAGGCCGCGCGGGTCCATCGACTCCAGCAGCAGGTCCCGGATCACCTCGGCCCGCACCTCGCGGACGTCGGCACCGCGCAGGTCCAGCTCGTCGCCCGCCTGAGCGGCTGACCGGAGCAGCTCCTCGACCCCGGTCAGCGCCCGCACGCCGTACTAATACACCGTCCAGGTGTCGCCGCCGGCGAGGAGGGCGGCCAGGTCGGGTTCGGCCTTGGCGCGGGCCTGGTCGAGCTGGTCGTTGAGCAGCCGGTCGTACGTCGGCCGCTCGACCGAGCGGAACACCCCCATCGGCGTGTACCGCAGGTCGGTCCCGGACAGCCGCGACAGCGCGAACGCGAACGACGGGTCCTCGGCGTGGGCGTCGTGCACGACCACCCGCGGGTCACCCTCGGGCACGTCGTCCGCCACGGCCAGCGACCCGGTGACCGGGTCCCGCACCACGGCCTTCGAGTTGTCCCGGCCGAAGCGGATCGGCGCACCGTGGGCGAGCCGGATGGTCCAGTCGTCGCGGGTGTCGTTGTCCTTGAGCAGGTCGAACGCGCCGTCGTTGAAGATGTTGCAGTTCTGGTAGATCTGCACCAGCGCGGTCCCGGAGTGTGCGGCCGCCTCGCGCAGGACGCCCTGCAGGTGCTTGCGGTCGGAGTCCAGGGTGCGGGCCACGAACGAGGCCTCGGCCCCGATGGCCAGCGAGACCGGGTTGAACGGGTTGTCCAGCGACCCCATCGGCGTGGACTTGGTGATCTTGCCGACCTCGGAGGTGGGCGAGTACTGCCCCTTGGTCAGGCCGTAGATCCGGTTGTCGAACAGCAGGATCTTGAGGTTGGCGTTGCGGCGCAGCGCGTGCATGAGGTGGTTGCCGCCGATGGACAGCGCGTCGCCGTCACCGGTGACGACCCAGACCGACAGGTCCGGCCGGGACGACGCCAGCCCGGTGGCGATGGCCGGCGCCCGCCCGTGAATCGAGTGCATCCCGTACGTGTTCATGTAGTACGGGAAGCGGGACGAGCAGCCGATCCCCGAGATGAACACGATGTCCTCCTTGGGGACACCGAGCTCGGGCATGAAGCCCTGGACCGCGGCCAGGATCGCGTAGTCCCCGCAGCCCGGGCACCAGCGCACCTCCTGGTCCGTCTTGAAGTCCTTGGCCTTGAGCACCGGCAGCGCTGTGTCCGCACCTCGGCCAGGGCGGTCCTCGCGAGCTCGGACCGCCCGGCCCTCGTCGCTCCCCGCTCGCCCTGCGGGCCCTCGGGCTCGCTCCTCAGACATCCGTGATCACACCCTTGAACACCTCGGCCAGCTCGGCCGCCCGGAAGGGCAGCCCGCGGACCTGGTTGTAGCCGATGACGTCGACGAGGTACTTGGCCCGCAGCAGCATGGCCAGCTGGCCCAGGTTCATCTCCGGCACGATGACCCGGTCGTAGTGCCGCAGGACGTCGCCGAGGTCGTCCGGGAACGGGTTGAGGTGCCGCAGGTGGGCCTGCGCGACCGACAGCCCGGCTCGCCGGACCCGCCGGCAGGCCGCCCCGATCGGCCCGTACGTCGAGCCCCAGCCCAGCGCCAGGACGCGGGCGTCGCCGGTCGGGTCGTCCACCTCCAGCGGCGGCAGCGAGCGGGCGATGCCGTCGACCTTGGCCTGCCGGGTGCGGACCATGAAGTCGTGGTTGTCGGGGTCGTAGGAGATGGAGCCGGTCCGGTCGGCCTTCTCGATGCCGCCGATCCGGTGTTCCAGGCCCTTGGTGCCCGGGATCGCCCACGGCCGGGCCAGCGTCGCGGCGTCCCGCAGGTAGGGCAGGAATTCACCGTCGGGCCCGTTGGGCTCGCGGATGAAGCCGGGCTCGATCGCGGGCAGGCTGTCCACGTCCGGCACCTGCCAGGGCTCCGACCCGTTGGCCAGGTAGCCGTCGGAGAGCAGGAAGACCGGGGTCCGGTAGGTGACCGCGATCCGCACCGCCTCGATCGCGGTGTAGAAGCAGTCCGACGGCGACTTGGCCGCGACCACCGGGACCGGTGCCTCGCCGTTGCGGCCGAACAGCGCCTGCAGCAGGTCGGACTGCTCGGTCTTGGTCGGCAGCCCGGTGGACGGGCCGCCGCGCTGGATGTCGCAGATCACCAGCGGCAGCTCCAGCGACACCGCCAGCCCGATCGTCTCCGACTTCAGCGCGATGCCGGGGCCGGAGGAGGTGGTGACGCCGAGCGAGCCGCCGAAGGCTGCGCCCAGCGCCGCCCCGATGCCGGCGATCTCGTCCTCGGCCTGGAACGTCCGCACGCCGAACCGCTTGTGCTTGGCCAGCTCGTGCAGGATGTCCGACGCCGGCGTGATCGGGTAGGCCCCCAGGAACAGCGGCAGCCCCGACCGCTGCGACGCCGCGATCAGCCCGTACGCCAGGGCCGGGTTGCCGGAGATGTTGCGGTAGCGGCCCGGCGGCAGCGGCGCCGGCTTCACCTCGTACGAGACCGCGAAGGCCTCGGTGGTGTCGCCGTAGTTGTAGCCGGCCCGGAACGCGGCCACGTTGGCGGCGGCGATCTCCGGCTTGCGGGCGAACTTCTGCTCCAGGAACGCGATCGTGCCCTCGGTCGGCCGGTTGTACATCCAGGACAGCAGGCCGAGCGCGAACATGTTCTTGGCCCGCTCGGCGTCCCGCTTGGAGATGTCGAACTCGGCCAGCGCCCGGACCGTCGTCGAGGTCAGCGGCACGGCCTGGACCTGGTAGGCCGACAGCGAGCCGTCCTCGAGCGGGTTGGTCGCGTAGCCGGCCTTGGTCACCGAGCGGGTGGTGAACTCGTCGGTGTTGACGATCACCGTCGCCCCGGGCGGCAGGTCGCCCTGGTTGGCCTTGAGCGCCGCCGGGTTCATGGCCACGAGCACGTCCGGGGCGTCGCCCGGCGTCATGATGTCGTGATCGGCGAAGTGCAGCTGGAACGAGGAGACGCCGAGCACGGTGCCGGCGGGCGCCCGGATCTCGGCGGGGAAGTTGGGGAGCGTCGACAGGTCGTTGCCGAAGGCGGCGGTCTCCGACGTGAACCGGTCACCGGTCAGCTGCATCCCGTCGCCGGAGTCGCCGGCGAAACGGATGACGACGCGGTCGAGGCGCTTGACCTCTTTCTGCATGCTGTGTTGCCTCCCGTGGCGCGAGCCCGCGGAAAGGGCACGCCGGTGTTCATCTTACGGAGGCGAATCAGCGCACCATCGTCTCCGGACATGCCCCGGACCCGCGGCAATCTACCTCGGCGGGCCCGGCAGCGGGGGTGTTGCCGGGCCCGTGCCGGCGGCTCAGACGGGCTGGCCGCGGCCCGGCGTCGGTCCGTCCGGGTGCCCGGCCGGCCGGGCCGGCAGACCACCGGGACCGTCGGCCCGGGCCGCCCGTACGGACTGCCAGCGGACCCAGGCGACACCGATGCCGGTGAACAGGACGCCCTGCAAGACGAGCGACTCCGCGCTGGTCAGAGCGCCGATGACAATCAAGGCGATACCGAAGGCGAGCAGCGACCGGGCCGGCCAACGCCGGGTCCGGTCGATCCTCGGGCCCTTGCTCAACCCGCGACCGAAGTGCTTGTCCTCAGCCTTCAAGCCCGCTTCGATGCGCGCCAGCTCGCGCTGCTCGCGGTCGCTCAACATGGCCTCGTGCCTCCCCTGAGCTGAGTACGCCCGATGTACCCCCGTGCGTACCGTCACAACCTGTGGATCATCTCCGCACCACAGACACGATATGTGGTACGTCTCACGCGTGCTTCCGGTTCGGTGTCGGCCGTGGCGTGATCAGGACCGCACGGCCGGCGTCCGGGACTAGTCTCCCCGCGTGGCGGCCAGGTTTCCAGCGGGGAAGTTCACGCTCTGGGTGGCCGACGTCGGCCTGGCCTGCTGTGCGGTCGAGGTCGTCGCGGCCTCGATGCGGGCCGAGGCGCCCGAGACCGGGCACCCGCCGGACGTGCTCGTCGTCGCCGGCACCCTCACCGACAAGATGGCCCCGGGCATCCGGCAGCTGTACGACAGCCTGCCGGACCCGAAGTACGTGGTCTCCTTCGGCGCCTGCGCCAACTGCGGCGGGCCGTACTGGGACTCCTACAGCGTGACCAAGGGGGTCGACCAGCTGATCCCGGTCGACGTGTACGTGCCGGGCTGCCCGCCCCGGCCGGAGGCCCTGCTGGACGGCCTGCGCCGGCTGGAGGTGCGGGCGTGACGCTGATCGAGGGCACGACCGAGACCGTCGAGTTCGGCCAGCTGACCGTCGAGGTGCCGGCGGAGGCCTGGGTGGCCGCGGCGACCGCGGCCCGCGACCTCGGCCTCGACTGCTTCGACTGGCTCTCGGCCGTGGACGAGCTCGACCGCTTCGACGTGGTGCTGGCGGTCTACTCGGTGGAGACCAAGCAGCGGGTCCGGCTGCGGACCCGGGTCGGCCGGGACGCGCCGCGGCTGACCTCGCTGGTGCCGGTGTTCGCGGGCGCGGCCTGGCACGAGCGGGAGACGCACGAGATGTTCGGCATCGACTTCGACGGCCACCCGGGGCCGGCGCCGCTGCTGCTGCCGGACGGCTTCGAGGGCCACCCGCTGCGCAAGGACTTCGTGCTGGCGGCCCGGGTGGCCAAGCAGTGGCCGGGGGAGAAGGAGCCGGGCGGGGCCTCGGCCCGGCGCCGGGCCCGGCCCCTGGGCGTACCGGAGGGGTGGGAGCAGGCATGAGCGAGCGCGAGGAGTGGGCACAGCCCGAGTTGCCACCGCGGAGTCGGGGCGTCATCGCGCTGCTGGAGGAGAACTGCACCTCCTGCATGCTGTGCGTGCGGGAGTGCCCGGACTGGTGCATCTACCTGGACTCGCACCAGGAGACGGTCGAGGTGCCGGGCGGCCGGCCCCGGCAGCGCAACGTGCTGGACCGGTTCGCCATCGACTATGCGCTGTGCATGTACTGCGGGATCTGCGTCGAGGTCTGCCCCTTCGACGCCCTGTTCTGGTCCCCGGAGCACGAGTACGCCGCGACCGACGTGGTCGAGCTGACGCACGAGCGCGACCAGCTCCGGGAGTGGCTGGGCTCGGTGCCGCCGCCACCGGAGCTCGACCCGGCCGGTCCGGTGCCCAAGGAGGTCGCGGCGGCGCGTTCACAGCGGGCTCCGGGGTAGTTCACAGGGGGAACGCAGGTCAGCGGCGGAGCGTTGGACCATGCGTACGGAAACCCCAGTGAGGAAGGCCCCTGTGCACCGTCAGTTCAACGGGCTGAAGACCGCCGCGCTGCTCGGGCTGCTGTCGGCGATCATCATCGGCGCCGGCGCCCTGTTCGGGCAGACCGGGCTGATCATCGGTCTGCTGCTCGCGCTCGGCACCAATGCGTACGCGTACTGGAACTCGGACAAGCTCGCCCTGCGGGCCATGCGCGCCCGCCCGGTCAGCGAGGCCGAGGCTCCGCAGATCTACGCGATGGTCCGGGAGCTGTCGACGGCGGCCCGGCAGCCGATGCCGGCCATCTACGTCAGCCCCACCAACCAGCCCAACGCGTTCGCGACCGGTCGCAACCCGACCCACGCGGCCGTCTGCTTCACCGACGGCATCCTGCAGATCCTGAGCCCGCGGGAGATCCGGGCCGTGCTCGGCCACGAGCTGTCCCACGTCTACAACCGCGACATCCTCATCTCGTCGGTGGCCGGCGCGCTGGCCAGCGTGATCATGTTCCTGTCGCACCTGGCGGTGTTCGCCTCGTTCTTCGGCGGCGGCCGCGACGACGACGACGGTCCCGGCGGGGCGGTCGGCATGCTGCTGCTGGTCCTGCTCGGCCCGATCGCGGCGTCGATCATCCAGCTGGCGATCAGCCGCAGCCGCGAGTTCCAGGCCGACGCGTCCGGGGCGCAGCTCACCGACGACCCGCTGGCGCTGGCCAGCGCGCTGCGCAAGCTGGCCGCCGGCACCGAGGCCCTCCCGCTGCCGCAGGAGGACCGGATCGTGGCCCAGAGCCACCTGATGATCGCCAACCCGTTCCGGCCGACGGGGCTGGCGAAGCTGTTCTCCACCCACCCCCCGATGGACGAGCGCATCCGCCGCCTCGAGGACATGGCCCGCCAGGGCGGCCGTTATTAGACCTGGGGCAGCAGGAGGCCCCGGCAGCTCACATTCCGAGCTGCCGGGGCCTTCCCGTTCTCAGGGGGCTGGTTGGGGGTCGGGGGTGGGGCCGTGGACGACCGGCTTGCCGTCCGGCCAGTCGAGGCGGTCGAGCCAGAGCTGGCGGCCGGGGTCGGTGCTGCCGATCGCCTCCGGCTTCCAGGCGTGGTAGAGCATCCAGTCCTGCCCGGCCGCGTCGGTGACGACGAAGCAGTGCCCGGGCCCCGCGGCCGCCTCGTTCGAGCGCAGGATCGGCCCGGGCCCGTCGGTGCAGGGCCCGGCGGCGGACCGGCAGAGCGCGTAGCCCACCGCGTACCGGTCGGTGTCGTAGGCGTTGGCCGAGTAGAACAGCACGTGGTCGGTCCCGTGCCGGACCATCTCCGGCGCCTCGACCAGGTTGCCCTGCCAGGGCTTGGTGTTGGTGAGCAGCGTGCTGCGCCCGCCGGTGAACGACAGCCCGTCCGGGGCAAGCCGCCGCCCGTAGAGGTGCACCGGCTTCCCGCAGCAGTTGCCGTCGTTCTTCCAGTAGAGCCAGAGCGAGCCGTCGGCGTCCCGGAACGGGTTCGGGTCGATCGAGCCGCCCTCGGCCGCCTCGCACACCAGCGGCGCGGACCGCGGGTCGGTGAACGGCCCGCCCGGCGCGGCCGACTCCGCCACGCCGATGCACTGCTTGCCCGGTCCGGTGGCCCGGGCGACGTAGTAGAGGACGTACTTGCGCCCGACGGCCAGCACCTCCGGCGCCCAGGTGCTGCCCGAGGTCGCCCAGGTGCCGACCTGTGGCATCGCGTCGCCGCGCTCGGTCCAGTGCACCAGGTCGGGTGAGCTGAGCAGGGGCACGGTGCCGCCGGGGCCGTTGGTCCCGTACGCGTACCAGGTGGCGCCGGCCTTGAGCACGCCCGGATCCGGGAAGTTGCTGGCCTGCACCGGGTTGCGGAACGTCCCGGCCGGCGGTGGCCCGGACGACCCCGGCGCGGAGACCGGCCCGGCCGGGCCGGT
>DATDKW010000335.1:0-6152 GCA_036519715.1 Mycobacteriales bacterium | reverse complement strand
GGCAACCGGCGGGCCGAGCGGCTGCTGCGCGAGGTCGAGCTGTGGGCGGCCACGGCGGCGGTGCACGCCGGCACGCCGTACCCGTACGACGAGCTGGACGAGCTGTGGAAGACCGTGCTGCTGCACCAGTTCCACGACATCCTGCCGGGCAGCTCGATCGGCTGGGTGCACCGGGAGGCGGTGGCCACCGCCGCCGCGGTGACCGAGCGGCTGGAGCGGCTGGTCGGGGCGGCGACCGCGGCGCTGGGCGGTGGCGCATTCAACCCCGGCCCGTACCCGCGGGCCGAGGTGGTGGGCGAGGCCTGGTACGAGGCGCCGGCGCTCGGGGCCGGGACGGCGGCCCCGTGCCCGGCCGAGCCGGTCCGGGTCGAGCGGCGCGACGGGGCGACCGTGCTGCACAACGGGCTGGTCCGGGTCACTGTGGACGGTGCCGGCCGGCTGGTCTCGGTGCTCGACCTGGTGGCCGGACGGGAGGTGCTGGCCGGCCCGGCGAACGTGCTCCAGCTGCACCCGGACTTCCCGCCGCGGTGGGACGCCTGGGACCTGGACGCGTCCTACCGGCGGACCCGGACCGAGCTGACCGACGGCACGGCCGAGGTGGTCGAGCGGCACCCGCTCGCGGCGACCGTGCAGGTCACCCGGGCGATCGGGACCCAGCGGGTCCGGCTCACCGCGGGCGCCCGCCGGGTCGACCTGGAGACCGACGTGGACTGGCAACAGGCGGAGAAGGTGCTCAAGGTCGCCTTCCCGCTGGACGTGCACGCCGACCGGTACGCGGCCGAGGTCCAGTTCGGGCACGTGCACCGGCCCACGCACACGAACACGAGCTGGGACGCCGCCCGGTTCGAGGCATACGGGCACCGCTGGCTGCACGTGGCCGAGCCCGGCTACGGCGTCGGCCTGCTCACCCCGACCAGCTATGGGCACGACGTCTCCCGGGACACCCGCCCGGAGGGCGGCACCACCACGACCGTGCGGCTGACCCTGCTGCGGGCGCCCCGGTTCCCCGACCCGCGGGCCGACCGGGGCCGGCACCTGTTCCGGTACGCGCTGCTCGCCGGGGCGGACGTGGCCGGGACGGTCCGCGCCGGGTACGCGCACGCGCTGCCGCTGCGGGTCACCGCGGGCGGCGGCGGGCCGCCGCTGGTCACCGTCGACGACCCGCGGGTGGCGGTGGAGGCGGTCAAGCTCGCCGACGACCGCAGCGGCGACCTCGTCGTCCGGCTCTACGAGGCGGTGGGCGGCCACGCCCGGGCCACGGTCACGCTGCCGGCCGGCTTCGGCCCGCCGGTCGCGGTGGACCTGCTGGAGGAGCCGCTGACGGACCCCGCGCTGCGGCCGGGCGTCGAACCGGCGCCGGGCGGCTGCCGGCTGTCGCTGCGCCCGTTCCAGAT
Organism: Mycobacteriales bacterium; assembly: GCA_036519715.1. Classification (GTDB taxonomy): domain Bacteria; phylum Actinomycetota; class Actinomycetes; order Mycobacteriales; family CADCTP01; genus CADCTP01. The sequence continues at coordinate 4,758 of DATDKW010000335.1, read as the reverse complement.
CGCCACCCTGCGGGCGCCGCGCGGGTAGCCCGCGGCTGGCGTGGGGAGCCGGTCGGCGTGGCTGATCCGAGCGTGGTGGCGGCGACGCGTCAGGCGGAGCTCGCTGCGGCCGCGGTCGGCAGGATCAGGAGACCGGCTGCGCGTGCCGCGGTCGGGTGTCGGCGGTCGGGTGCAGTGTCCGCCGCAGCGCCCGGAGATGCCGAACGCTGCCGGCGACGTGCAGGCGGAGCGGGCTGACCTCCGGTCCCGGATACGGCAGCTCGCTGCCCTCCCGGTCGTCCCGCTCGTCGATCCCGAAGTTCGTCGCCTCCTTGCGGACGCCGAACGGCTGAACGACCGGCCGCGACGGATCCCGCAGCGAGATGATCAGATGCCAGGCGAACGCCGGGTTGTGCAGCCGGTAGTCGATCATCGAGAAGTTCGCCGGCTGGCGGCGATGGACGTGGAATGGGGCCACCACCTCCAGCCCGGCGTCCTCGATCATCCGCCAGGCGGCGAGCACGTCAGCGGGGTCGGCGACGAAGCCGGCGTCGTCGAACTGCCGGAAGTACGCTCCCTGAGCGTGGAACGCGGCGCGGTTGGCCGGCTCGTTGCGCCGGTTGCGGCGGGGATCGAAGACGACGACGTCGACCGGCCGGAACGGGTGCCCGGGCCGGGCGGGATCCCCGACGAGCAGGCCGAAGCCCTTCCAGCCGGCCGCATGGAGATCCTGAGCCTGGCGCAGCAGGCGTCGACACAGGAGCGCGGGCATCTCGACCGCATTCGCCCCGCCGGCCTGTTCGGACACGACCATCGACAAGCTTGGCTGGGACATGGCGACGGCTCCTGTCTGGTCGACCCGGCGGGCGTGCCGCGCCGTCCGTGCGCGGTCGCGCCGGCGGCGGCGTCGACAGACAGAGCACCGACCGGTCGCCGAGATACCACCAGGCCCAGCCCGGTCTGTTGGGTTCGATTTGCTGGTCGAGGCGGTCGATCATGCCGGCGTTGCCCGCTCCGGTCCCCGGGCGTGCGTACTGCCTACCGGCAGCGGGAGACCCGGATGGGGAACGGCCCCGCCCCTCGGGGAGGGACGGGGCCGGTAGCCGTTCGGGTCAGCGCCAAGGCCTGGTGCTGAGGCCGTAGCCGTACCGGAACAGCGGGTTGTAGTCCGGGTCCCCGATGTTGATCGGCTCCTGCGCCGCCGTCCGTGGCCAGCTCACCGGGAGCTTGCCGCTGAAGCCGCGGTTGCCGAACAGGACGTCGGCGATGCCGGCACCTTCGGTGCCGGGCAGCCAGGAGGCGACCAGCGCGTCGATGTCCGGGAGCAGGTCGGTGACGATCTGCGGCCGGCCCGAGACGACGAGCACGACGCAGGTCTCCACCGCCGCGCAGACGCGCTGCACCGTGGCGCGGTCCTGCGGCTGCAGGTCAAGGCTCTTGGGCTCCCGCGGCTGCCCGGCGTCCGCGGGGTCGTAGGCCCACAGCGGGCCGCCGACGTCGCCGAAGCCCTCGGAGTATGGCGTCTCGCCGACGGCGACGACGGCTACGTCGGCACCGGTGGTCGGGGCCGTGCCGTCGGCGCTGTAGGTCACCCGCGCCTGCGGCGCGACCTGCCGGATGCCCTCGAGGATGCTCGTGCCCGGCTGCTGCGGGACGCCACCGAGATTGTGTTCGGAGAAGCCCTGCCAGGTGATCGTCCAGCCGCCGGACTGGTTGCCGATGTCGTCGGCATTCCGGCCCGCCACGTAGACGTGCGCGTGCTTCTGCAGCGGCAGCGCGTTCCCGGAGTTCTTCAGCAGCACCTGCGACTCCGCGACCGCCCGGCGGGCGACGGCGCGGTGCCCGCGGGAGCCGATCTCGTCGATGTTGGTGCGGTCGGCGAACGGGTGCTCGAACAACCCCAGCTGGAACTTCTTCGTCAGGATCCGGGTGACCGCGTCGTCGATCCGCGCCAGCGGGACCCGGCCGGCCTGCACCTCGGCGAGAAGCGTCTGGACGAACTGCGGCGCGGAGTTGGGCTCCATGAACATGTCGATGCCCGCGTTCGCGCCGGTCCGGACCTGGGCGGCGTAGTCGCCGGGCAGCTGGTGGATGCCCTCCCAGTCGCTGATGACGAAGCCGTCGAGGCCGATCTTCCGCTTGAGCACGTCGGTGATCAGCTCGCGGTTGGCGTGCATCTTGATCGGGTTGCCGACGCCGTCCTCGGTCCAGTCGACGCTGGAGAACGACGGCATCGCGCTGCCGGCGCGGGCGTACCGGACCGTGGGCCAGTAGGGCGCGAGGTCGATCCGGGCGAAGTCCTGCCGGTTGGTGATCGTGACGCCCTGGTCGATCGTGTAGTCGCCGCTGGCGGTGCCGAACTCGGTGTCGCCGTCACCCGCATAGTGCTTCACGGTGGCCAGCACGCGGTCGTTCCGGTCGAGGTCGCGCTGCCCGCGGCCCTGCAGGCCGACCACGGCCGCGGTGCCCAGCAGGGAGACCAGCCGCGGGTCCTCACCGAAGCTCTCGTAACTGCGGCCCCAGCGCGCGTCCCGGGTCACGCAGATGCACGGCGCGAAGTCCCACGGGATGCCGGTGGCGCGCACTTCCTCGGCGGTGGTGGCCTCGACCCGGCCGACGAGCCTCGGGTTCCGCGTGGCGCCCAGGCCGATGTTGTGCGGGAAGATCGTCGCGCCGTAAACGTTGCCGTGCCCGTGCACGGCGTCGACGCCGTAGATGATCGGGATCCGCAGCCGGGTGCTCAACGCCTGCCGCTGGAACGCGTCCACCATGTCGGCCCAGGCCTCGGGCGTATTCGGGGTGGGGACGGAGCCGCCGCCGGAGAGCACGGAGCCGAGGTTGAGCCGGGCGACGAGCGTCGGGTCGGTCGTGGCCGCGCCCCGCTCGGCCTGGGTCATCTGCCCGATCTTCTCCGCCAGCGTCATTCGGCCCAGCAGGTCACTGACCCGCCATTCGACCGGCAGCTTCGGGTCGAGGTACGGAGCCCGCGCCGCCGCGGTCCTGCCGACATCGGCGGTGGCCGCGCCGGCCGTGAGGATGACCGGCGCGAGTGGGAAGATCAGCGTCGCGACGGCCAGCGCGGCGGTTGTTCGGATCCGCCGCCGGTCGGGGAGTGGGGTTGCTCGCACGGTCATGGCGACCTCCGGCAAAGCACGGCGCCCCGGTCCGCACCGTCGCGGACCGTGCCAAGGGCGCGACCCCCCCGAGCGATCCTGGCCTGCCGGCAGCAACGTCGTCAACGAGAAGCGGAGCGGCTCTTCCGGCCCGACCGGTCCGCTCGTCACCCGGTCGAGCGAGCGGTCGGGCAGTCGCCGGGGCTCACTCCCTGGTGGCGAGGACCGCCAGGACGGTGTTTCCGGCTGAGATGAGCGTGGTGGCCACGGCGGCTCTGCGGGGCAGGTCGCCGCGGAGGCCGGCAGTGGCCGCGGCGAGGGTGTCGCTCGCGTGGATGAGCACGGCGAGCCGGGTGGCCCGGCGGCGTTGCTCCCCCTGCAGCAGGAGCAGGTCGGCTCCGATGAGCACGGTCCGAATCCCGAACATCCGGAACGGGTAGACCCCGGATCGGTCCTGCGCGACGTCGGCCCCGAGGCGGCGCAGGAGGAGCTCGGGGGCGAGCAGACCGGCCGTCCCGTTGAAGATCCGCACACCGGCCAGCACCTTGCGCGCGAGCGCCGGGTCGGCTGCCATCGGACCACGCTCCTTCGGCGACCGTGAGGTCCATGCGCGAGGAGCGTATCTGGGGATGTCAACGGTGCTCTGACAGATGGATGCACGCAGAACGGCCGGTCGCGGCTTCGGGTGGGCGGGGGACGATGACGACTTCGAAGACCATCGCGCGGGACCGGCAGGCGCCGTCCGCGCTCACCGAGCCGGCGCTGCTGGCGATGAGCAACACGGCGCTGGACCGGCTCTTCCGCGGCAGCCCGGCCGGGGTCGTCCCGGACGGGAACATGCGCGGCACCGTCCTCGCGCTGCCCGGCACGCCGCTGGCGAAGCCGATCGCCGCGCTGACGTACGCCCTCCTGTGGCAGGGCAAGGTGGTGGACCGGCGCCGCGGAGTGCTGAAGAACAAGATCACCCCGCTCCGCGTCCGGAGCATCAAGGCGCTCGTCTCGCCGGACCCGAGCTGGGTCGACGCGAGGCCGTGCGTGGTCCTCGACTATTCGAGGACGTCCCTGGTCGCCCGGCTGGTCCGGGACGAGCTGCGACTGGTCGGCCCGCATCTCTACCTCGGCGTCGTGTGGTTGTCCAGGCGACGGGTGCTGTGGTTCACGCTGCGCGGCCCGGCGGACGGATGACGGCTCGACGGCACCGTCGAGCGAGGCAGGGGGAGAAGTGGCCCACCAGGAACCGGTGACGGTACGGGCGGCGGTCCGGGACGGGCAGGTGCCGGCGGTCCGGAAGCTGCTGGCCGAGCTGCGGCGGCACGGACCCACGGACGACCGGATGCCGTTCGCCGCGCTCAAGGACGTGCACTTCGCCCGGCTGTTCGTGCTCGAGGAGACGGAGGACCTGGCCGGCGAGGTGATCCCCGCGTCCCTGGTCTACATGGCCGACGTGGACGGCTCCGTCGATCGCCACCTGCGCGGCCTGGTGTCCCGCGCCGGCGCCGGGCTCGACGACCTGTTCGGCCACTGTGCCGGCTGGCCGGTGCAGCCGACCGACCGGGAGCGGCTCGACTGGCTGCGGCGGCACTGCCTGCGGCCGGCGGCCTACTACGTGCATCGGGTCGGCCGGACCGTGACGCAGGTGCGGGACGAGGCCCGGCTGCGCACGGAG
>DATDKW010000334.1:0-12387 GCA_036519715.1 Mycobacteriales bacterium | reverse complement strand
AGGCCGAGACCGGCGCCCTGCCCGACGTCCTTGGTCGTGAAGAAGGGCTCGAAGGCGTGCGCCCGCACCTCGTCGGACATGCCGGCACCGGTGTCGGCGACCTCGACGACCACCCCGGTGCCGGCGGCGCGGGTCGAGAGCCGGAGCGTGCCGATCCCGGGCATCGCGTCGATCGCGTTGACCACCAGGTGCGTCCACACCTGGTTGAGCTCGCCGGCGTACGCCTCGATGCGGGGCAGGGCGGGGTCGTACTCGCGTACCACCGTCACGCCGGCCGGGACCCGCTGGGAGAGCATGACCAGCGTGCTCTCCAGGCCCTCGACGACGTCCGTGCGCTGCAGCGAGGCGCGGTCGAGCTGGGTGTAGGAGCGCACCACGGCGATCAGGTCCGAGACCCGCCGGGTGGACTCCTGCACCTCCGCCAGCAGCGCCGTCATCGTCAAGGAGTTCGCCACCCATTCCAGCCCGGCCTCGAGCGGGCCGCCCTCGAGGACCGCCGCGACCCGCTCGCACCAGGCGACGTCCAGGCCGGCCGCGGCGAGGGGCGGCGCGATCAGCCAGTCCCGCTTGACGCCGTGGTCGGTGAGCCAGTCGGACAGGGCGTCCTCCCGGTCGGCCAGCTCCAGCGGCATGAGCCCGTCGGGCCGGGGCGTGACGTCGCGGCGCAGCCCGTCGAGCGCGACGAACTGGGCCGCCGAGATCGAGCCTGCGGCGAGCCGTCCGAGCGAGGACAGCAACGCCTCGCTGACCTCGCCGAGCGCACCGGCCGCCCGGGTGGCCGCTGACGCCGGGTTGTTGATCTCGTGCGCGAACCCGGCCGCGAGCGTGCCCAGCGCGACCAGCGACTCCCGCTGCCGCGCTACCGACTCGATCGTGCGCACCGTGCCGAGCAGTCCCCGGATGAGGTGGACGCCGAAGGGCGACCAGTCCTGCGACAGCTGCCCCAGCGCCTCGGCGGACACCCGCAGCACCCGGCCACCACTCACGGCTCGGCCGGTCGCAAGGTATACACCGTACGGGTCCCATGCCCGGAAGCCCCCGGCCCACCGGCCCGGGGACTCCATCACCGCCACCGCCGTCTCCTCGTGGCCGACCCGCCGGACGAGGCTGACGGTGCCGTCGAGCAGCACCCACCAGCTGTCCGCCGGCCGACCCTCCACGAACAGCTCGTCGCCGGCGTCGAACCGGACCTCGGTGCCGGCCGCGACCAGGTCGCCGAGCTGGCCGTCGCTGAGCCCGTCGAACAGGGCGACCCCGCGCAGGTCCTCCACCTTCATCGCCCGACAGTACGGCGCGACGGGCGGCGGCAAGACCGCTTCCGGCCGTCCCTGCTGACCTGAGGCGCCGTTGAGGAAGCGGTTCGGGGGAGTCTGCCAGGACTTCGTCGCCGATCCGCTCGCAGCTCGACGCCGGTCGGGGCGCCGACCTACTACCCGGCGCTCGTCTAGATACGGAAGGCTCCGCCGTCGAGGTCGACGTCTTCGAGCCGTCCGACCCGCCGGCGCACTGGTCCCGTAGCGACGAGTTCCTGACACCGGATCCTCTTCTGCCGCCGGTCGTACTCCGCGCAGCCATGCCGCTGGTCGGATCCTCGTCGGGTGAGTCCCCTGGAGTGGTGTAGCTCGGGCTCCTGAGCGACGAGGCCGTGTCGGTCCCGGACGTGAAGGGGCCACCGCGTGAGGCTTCGCGAGAACCCGCCAAGGAACTCGCAGAAGAGGACTCACACGATGGCCCTGGATCAGTCTGCCCTGCTCGAGCTGTCCGAGATGGTGCAGCGCGCCGACGGCGGTGACCTGATGCGCACGCTGCTGCAGACGATGCTGCAGGCGCTGGTTGATGCCGAGGCGACGGCGCACATCGGCGCCGGTGTGCACGAGCGCACCAGCACGCGCACGACGCAGCGCAACGGCACCCGCGACAAGACCGTCACGACCACCGCTGGCGACGTGACCGTCAAGATCCCCAAGACTCGGACCGGGTCGTTCTTCCCGGCGCTGCTGTCCCCGCGCCGGCGCATCGACGTCGCGCTGCACGCGGTGGCGATGCAGGCCTACGTGGAGGGCGTGAGCACCCGCCGGGTCGACGACCTGGTGGTGGCGATGGGCGGCACCGGGATCAGCAAGAGCGAGGTGAGCCGGATCTGCGCTCAGCTCGACGACGACGTCGCGGCCTGGCGGACCCGACCGCTGGACGAGACCGCCTTCCCCTACGTGTTCCTGGACGCCACCTACTGCAAGGTCCGCCTCAACCGGCGGGTCGTGTCCCAGGCCGTCGTCATCGCCACCGGCGTCACCGCCGACGGCCACCGGGAGGTGCTCGGCTGCGCGGTCGGTGACAGCGAGACCGAGGCGTTCTGGAGGGAGTTCCTGCGCTCCCTGCGCGACCGCGGCCTGGCCGGCGGACCCGGCGGGGTGCAGCTGGTCATCAGCGACAGCCACCGCGGCCTGACCAACGCCATCGAGGCCGTGCTGCAGGGCGCCGCCTGGCAGCGCTGCAGGGTGCACTTCATGCGCAACCCGTTGGCCAAGGTCAACAAGGGCCACGCCGAGATGGTCGCCGCGACCATCCGGACCGTGTTCGCCCAGCCGACCCCCGACACCGTCCGCGAGCAGGTCGAGGTCGTCGCCGACACCCTCGAGCGGCAGTTCCCGGCCCGTCGCCGAGCTGCTGCGCGAGGCCAAGGCCGACCTGACCGCCTTCGCCGACTTCCCGCACGCGCACTGGCGCAAGATCTGGTCGACCAACCCGCTCGAGCGGCTCAACCGCGAGGTCAAGCGCCGCACCGACGTCGTCGGGATCTTCCCCAACCCCGACGCCCTACTGCGCCTGGCGGCCTGCGTGCTCATCGAGGCGCACGACGAGTGGCAAGACAGCGACCGCCGCTACCTCAGCGAAGAGTCCATGGCACTGCTCAACCCGCCGAGCCGACCGCACTCGAGCCCCGCCGCGACGCCCCAGCGAGGTGATGGACCAGCCCGCACTTCAGACGGCATAGTCACGACCACCGCGAAGCAACACGCGACGAGCTGCACCACGCCCTGGGACGCGATCGCCCAGCGCTGCGGCAGCTCCCCGACAGATGCCCGCGCTGCGGCCTCGCTTGGGTGCTCCGTCGTGCGCTGTCCCACTCTCGTACGCCATAGAGCCACGTCCCCAGTCTCCGCGCGGAAGCATCCGCGCTGCAGCAACTGCGCCGGGAGACTCGCGACCAGCCGCGGAAGACCTCGGGGCGTGGGTCGGCCGGTGCGGCGGGAAGGACGGATGGCGGGCCGTCGGCCCCTGGCATCGCCCCAGGTCACAGTGGTCCCGCAAAGGCTCCTATATCTGAGATGGCCGACGTCGGGCACGCACCCCAGGAGGCGCAGATGAGCACGGGCGACGAGCGGCTGGACGCCGTCGAGGATCGCATCGACGAGGCCAAGGAGGCCGCCGACCGGGTCGAGGACAACGAGGGCCTGGGCCTGCGCCACCGCGAGACGGACCAGCACGGCACCTTCGAGCCCTCGGGCGACGACCGGAACGCGGGGGAGAACCCGAGCCAGGGGCGCGACGCGGGAGCCCCGGGCGAGGCCTCGGAGCGGTGACCGCCGAGCCTGCCGTCCTCAGCCGGGCGCGGGCTCGGCGCCGGCGGCGCGGCTGACCTCGGCCAGGCGCTGCTCCAGGAAGGCGCGCTCCGCGGCGTTCGCCGTGAGCTCCATCGCGCGCCGGTACGACTGAGCCGCGCCGGCGGCGTCGCCGAGGCGGCGCAGCAGGTCGGCGCGGGTGGCGGGAAGGTAGGGGTAGTCGGCGAGCCGGGGCTCGGTCGCCAGCTCGTCGAGGAGCGGCAGGGCGGCGGCCGGACCGTCGGCGAACGCCACGGCGGCGGCCCGGTTGAGCGCGACCACCGGGGTGTTCCACACCGCCAGCAGCCGGTCGTAGAGGTGCACGACGCGCGGCCAGTCGGTCTGCTCCAGGGACGGCGCCATCGCGTGCACGCCGGCGATCGCCGCCTGCAGGGTGAACCGCCCCGGTGGGCCGGACGCCAGCGCCCCGGCCGTCACCGTGAGCCCCTCCAGGATCGCGCGCTGGTCCCAGCGCGTCCGGTCCTGGTCGGCGAGCAGGAGCAGCCGGCCCTGCTCGTCGGTCCGGGTGGCCCGGCGCGCGTCGGTGAGGAGCAGCAGGCCCAGCAGGCCGCGGGTCTCGGCCTGCTCGGGGAGCAGCGCGGCGAGGGTGCGCGCGAGGTGCAGGGCCCGGTCGCAGAGCTCCTCCCGGACGAGCGCGTCCCCCTCGCCGGCCGTGTGGCCGGTGCTGAAGAGCAGGTGGACGGCGGTGAGCACGCTGTCCAGGCGCTCGGGCAGCTCCGCCCGGCCCGGAACCCGGTAGGGGATCCGCGCTTCGGAGATCTTCTTCTTGGCCCGGGTGATCCGTGCCGCCATCGTCGGCTCGGACACCAGGAAGGCCCGGGCGACGTCGGGCGTGGGAACGCCGCAGACCAGGCGCAGGGTGAGGGCGACGCGGGCCTCGGGGGCGAGGGTGGGGTGGCAGCAGGTGAACACCAGCCGGAGCCGGTCGTCCGGCACCGCGGCGTCGGGCCAGTCCAGGTCGGCCGGGTCGTGCGGATCGACGGTCGCCGGCTCCACGAGCAGCGGGAGCTTGCGCCGGAGGGTGACCTCGCGACGCAACCGGTCCAGCGCCTTGTTCCGCGCCGCCGTGGTCAGCCACGCGCCGGGCCGCTCCGGGACGCCGTCCCGGGTCCAGGCCTGCAGCGCGCTGACGTACGCCTCCTGCGCGCACTCCTCCGCGACGTCCAGGTCGCCCGCGACGCGCACCGTGGCGGACAGCACGAAGGCCCACTCGGAGCGGTGGGCCTGCGCCAGCGCGGCAGCGACCGCGTCCGCCTGCATGGCGGACGCGGTCGGCTCGTCGCTGGGAGCGATCAGAACGGGTTCGTCGTCGGGTCCACGACCGGGCGAACCTCGACGCCGCCGAAGGGGGCCGGGCACAGCTTGGCGATCTCGACGGCGTGGTCGAGGTCGCGCGCCTCGACGACGTAGAAGCCGCCGAGGGCCTCCTTGGTCTCGACGAACGGGCCGTCCGTCACCGTGCCGGCACCCTTGATCGTGGTGGCCGTCGTCGTGGCCGCGAGCGCCTCCCCGCCCGCGAGGGACCCACCGAGCTCGAAGACCTGCTTGACGAACGTGCTGTGCGCGTCGACCAGCGCGCCCCACGCCTCGGGCGACATGGTCGCGTAGCGCGCCTGGTCTTCGTAGATGAGGATCGCGTACTTGGCCATGGAGCTGCCTCCTGCACTGGGTCGCGGGCCGGCCTGTCCGGCTCCGTCATCAGCGACGACGAACACTCTGCCGCCGGATCGACAGCCAGGCCGGGATCTTCTTCAAGATTTTTCCGGCGCCGCCGCCGCCGTGCGTGCCGGAGTCCGCTTTGCGTGCTGAAGTGCACTCCAGCGGCCCCACCTGACGCTCCGTCCCGCCGCGGAGCGGCGCGACGGGATGCCGCCCGCCGACGCCTAGGTGGCTGCTGCTTGGGGCGCCAGCGGCACTGCTGCCGGGGTCGGACTTCCCGCGCCGGCGCTTCACCTGGTCACGCCCCAAGACCACCCCAGCAGAGGCACCTGCCGCCGCCGGTGCGACGGTGGCTCCCCAACCGTGAGCACTCGAGCCCCGCCGCGACGCCCCCAGCGAGGTGATGGACCAGCCCGCACTTCAGACGGCATAGTCACGACCACCGCGAAGCAACACGCGACGAGCTACACCACGCCCTGGGACGCGATCTCCTCGTCGGTCGGACTGATTCGTCTACAGCCTGAGTCAGTGGATCAGCGGGGGGTGAACCGGACCTTCTGCGCGCGAGGCGACCGATACCCTGCGCTATGGGGCCTTGTCAGCGCCTGTCGGCAGTGGCAAGACTGAGTCAGGGCCAAGTGGGACCCTAGGGCCGGGGAGCGTTCGGCGGTGAGAACGGCTGCGGCGGCGACGGATCCTGCACGGGGAACTGCGCCAGGCGGTGCGCCCTGGTGAGCAACGCGAGAGCCTCCTGGTCCTCGTCGCCGAGTAGAGCGGCCGCGTCCCGCAGCCTCTCTGGAGCTCCGCCGGCCTTGTCGATCAGCCTGTCGACGGAGCCGTCCGGTGTTGTGATGCTTCCGGACCTCAATAGCTGCGCCTCACCCCGCGCCTGCTCGGCGAGCTGCCGCCTGATGTCTTGCTCCGCGTTCCCCGGGCTACCAGCCATGCTTGGCACCCTTCCACTGCAACCCGCCAGCCGGCTACGGCCCTGACGGTGTGCCCGGCGGCAGAGACCCAGGACGCGATCGGAACCTTCTGTGGCGCGCAGTGTGATGATGCCGTCCGTCCCTTCCGCCGTGCGTGGTCCGCACGACCATGCCCGCCGGACGTGCTCCGCGCGACCATCTTTCTATGCCGCAGTTCGGTTCGTCGGATCCCGTCCTTGCGGCCGGATCTCTGCCGTTCGCTCGGACCTTCGTCGTACGGCGTGCCAGGCGGCCTTGGAACGAAAGTCGCCGATCCGACAGACCTGCACCACCGAGCCGGTCGCGACGACAAGCGCCAGCACCGCAAGCACGACCGGAACTGGCGTGCGCGCGGGAACCGTGCGGAGAGGCCGGTGAGCGTGCGGGAAATCACCGAGTCCGGCGAGGCCTCGAGCCGGTAACCGTGTCCGCGGAGGTGGTGATCCGCACCGGTGCCGACCCGGTAACGCTCGCCGCCAGCTCGCGGCGGCGATCCTGTCCGATGTGGACTCCATTACGGTGAGCTGACCGCCGGTCGCCGGGCTGGTGTCCGCCGGATGCCTGGGTGGCGTTGCTAGAGGATCTTGCGGTAGATGACGAAGTCGCACGGCGTGGCCAGCTGGGGTTCCAAGGTCGGGTAGATGTCGGCAAGCCGACCGGTCCGGACCTGCCGGTATCCGATATGGGTGTACCACTCGCGAAGGAACTCCTTCACCGGATGGGTCCATAGCCGCGGGACGAGCAGCTCGAGCTGCATTTCGCTGAGTCCCTCGTGCCGGGCCCAGGTCTCCGCGAAGTCGACCAGTGCGCTGCCGATGCCGACGCCGCGATGCTCCGGACTGCCGACCAGCATCCCGAACTCCCCGACGCCACGGTCGAGCTGCTGGATACGGACGGCGCCCACGATCCGATCGTCCAGTCGGGCCAGCGCCAGTTCGCCGGCGTCGATGGCGGTCGCGACCTGGCGTGCGTCGGTCCGCCTGGTGCCGTCGCGCCAGAGTCCCTTCTCCGCCTCGGCGTACACCCGATTGACCAGCTCGACGATCTCCGTCACCAGCGGGCTGTCGTCGCTGTTGCGGCCAGGAACGATCCCGACCTCGAGCACGCCCTCGGGCGACCGGACCGGGATCCTGCGATTGCTTCGCATCCGTCCAGCATGTCTGTCGACCAACTCCGCGGCGTCCTGCGCGGGCGCCTCCGGATCGAACCGCTCGTGCCCGTCGGCGACGTCGACGTCCCCGGACTGCTCGCGCACCATCTCGGCTCGAATCGAGTCCCGCAGGAGCGGGTCAGCTCGGCGCAACCACGCAGCAGCGTCTCGGCTGGTCCGCGGCCGCCGGCCGCCCTCGGTTGCTGCCTGGTCTTCAATCCATAGGCCGAGCGCGGCGACGCACTGGTGCGCTCTATCTCGCCTGGGCTGAGGAGGGTCTGTCTCGCCGACGGTACTTCTGGCGGTCTGTCGATCAATTGGACGGTGTCGCCATGGTTCATCACGTGCCGCAGGAGGTTCGCCAGTGACAATGGTGAGCTGCGGGCGCCGTCCCCGTTCCGGAGGTACCGAGGTCGTCGGAGCGTCCGGCGTCGAGTCGCGACCACTGGGCGATGAGGCGGGCGTCCGCCCGGCTACTCCGACACGGACGGCCAGTCGGGGACGCCGCCTTCGGTCCGTACATTGGAGCACTGTTGTGGCTAGCCGGGGGGCGAGTCCTCCCACCGCTCCTGGCGCCCGAACGCGGTCAGGTCCATGAGCGCGTAGCTGTAGTCCATCGCCTCCACGCCGCGGCGTTTCGTCCAGTAGGTCTCGAAGACGCGGTCGCCCTCACGCAGATAGCACACGAGGTGGAACAAGCCGTTGTCCCGACCCGACGAGGAGCGCGTCGAGGGAAGGCTGTGCTGATACCAGGGCATGTCCCAGCCCATGAAGTCGCGGTAGCGGACACTCTCGTCGTACGACACGTGGGGGTCGGCCCCAGCGACGGCGACGTTGCGCCCTTGGCAGAAGACCGCGTAGGTGACGTCCCGGGAGTGCAGGTGGGACAGTTCGCCGACCTGGCTTGTGTAGAAGGTGCGGCCTTCGCATTGCTCGGGCGCGGGCCGGTCGGGGTTCCACATGAAGGAGTAGGCGAGCAGCTGCCGGCGTCCTTCGAACGCGTCGAGCAGGGTGAGCGGCCCGTCGGGCCCGATCAGCTCGAGGTCGGCGTCCATCTCGACCACGGGCAGGCGCCGTCGGGCCGCGGCGATCGCGTCGCCTTCTCGGGTGTGCGCCTTCTCCCGCACGCGCCGCGCATCCAGTTGGGTCTGGAAGGGTCACCCGGTCGACCACCGCGGGAAGAGCGACGTCATCGGTCGTCTTCGATTCGTCCATCGTGCTCTTCTCCTTGTTGTGAATCGTGTCGTGGCTGTCGAATCGCGCCGGCCGGCACCGGCTCGCGCACCCGCTGGCGCGTCATCTGAGGTATCGGCTGGTCGACGGCGGTCGTGACCGTCGCGCGGCGTTCGCTCCGGAGGCCGAGGCCGAACCAGATGAGGACGACAGTCGAGCCGTCCGGCTCACCCCCGACGGGCGACGACGACTCGCCGACCTTCTCGAGTGCCCGTCCCTTCTCACCGCCGCCTGACAGCCGGCAGGACTTTCCCGAGTTCTGGCGGCCTCAATTGGCTGCGTGGCCCGTGCGCCACTGGCTTCGCCTGGCTAGCCCCGAACCGATGCCAGCGACTCCACCGGGAGCAGGGGTGCCCACGTGGCGGCGTCGCAGGTGCGCTCTAGCGAAGAGCGACGGTGTCGGGATGCCTCGTCGGCGCCGGTACCGCTCGAGATGCGGCGCGGTCGCCGACGCACGAACTCAGCCGACCGGTGCGGCTCGCCGGGGGCCTGGCCGTGTATGGGGTTCGGGCGAGAACATCACCGAGACTGTGGGTGCTCGTCGACGACGAAAGTCTGGCGTGTTCGGGGCCGGGGTCTCTAGATTCTCGGCAGAGGGCCGCGACTCGGCGACGGCCCGACGGGAGGCGGACATGCCCAAGCCCACGATCGTCCTGGTCCACGGATCCTGGGCCGACGCGTCGAGCTGGAACCCCGTCGCCGCCGAATTACAGCGCCAGGACTTCACCGTTCTCGCACCACCGAACTTGCTGCGTGGCGTCGGCACGGATGCCCCGTACATCGCGTCGTTCCTCGCACAGCGCACCAGCGGTCCGGTGGTGCTCGTCGGTCACTCGTACGGCGGCTTCGTCATCACGAACGCCGGGACCGGAGGCGGTGACGTACGAGCGCTGGTGTACGTCGACGCGTTCATGCCCGACGACGGCGAGACGACGTTGCAGCTCGTCGCCGGGTCCGGCTCCGCGATCGACGTACCCGACCCGACCACCGTCCTGGACATCGTCGGCTATCCGGGCGCGCCGGAGGGGGACGCCGAGGCGTTCCTCAAGCCCGACACGGTGCACCAGTCGTTCGCGCAGGACCTGCCGGAGGCGGACCGCTGGCTGATCGCGGCGGGCCAGCGGCCGGCCACCTTGAGCTCCAACACCACCGGCTCCACAACCTCGGCCTGGAAGACGCTGCCGAGTTGGACGGTGGTGGGCACGGAGGACCGGATCATTCCACCGGCCGTTCAGCGCCGGATGGCGGAACGGGCCGGCGCCACCATCACCGAGGTGGCCGCCTCGCACGTCTCGATGGTGTCCCAGCCCAAGGCGACGATCGATGCGATCCTCGCCGCCGCGGCCTCTATCGACACCTGAGCCGGTGACGCCGACCGCCCGCCCGGGTGGTGTCCCACGCGCGATGAAGCCCGAAGCTGCCGCGCAGGCCATCGGGCCGGTTACGTACGCCCGGGCCGCACCGTAAATCACCTGGAATCCGGCGAAGTCGGTGAACGCCCGCGGGTCTGCGACGGTGAGGCCGGTCGCGGCGCTCAGCCCCCGGCAACCGTCGCCCGAAGGGGGCCGGCCGGAAGGGCCTGCCCGACGAGGTCCAGCGGTACTACTTCGACCCGGCCGACGACTGAACGAACATGACAAGTCGAGACGCACCCACATGCCGCTGTCCGCGCTCGCTCGTGCGGGTGAGCGGTGGCGCCCATATCCTGCGCAAGGCGCCGTCCGACGCTGACGGGCCGGCGGGGTCCGGCTCAGTGGTCCGCCACATTTTCAGATTCCTTCCGACGCCGCGCTGGCAGCGAACCCCGCATCGAAGCCGGACGGTGCGGGTGTCTCGGGCGGCGCTGCTTACCGCCGCTGGGCAGTCGCCGGACCGGGTCCGACTTAGCCCTGGTTTGCCTGCTCGGCCTACTGCCTCCGGATGTCGGCCAGCCAGCGACACCCTCTGGCACCACTCAAGAACATCCGCTTCTGCCGCGAGTCGGGAGGTAGCGGAGACCCGGTCGTGCCGATGTGAGCGCGTCGGCGGGCACCGGGTCGCGTGCGGGTTGGTGATCATCGGCGACAGCTGGACCGGCCGGCTGCCGGCTAGGTGGTCGTGGTGACGGCACGCCTGCGTCTGGTGTCGACGGTGAGCTCGAAGACGTCCGGCCGGTGGTAGTGGCCGGTGGGATCGAAGAATCGGCGCTGCTCGGCCACCTGGTGCAGATCGATGGCGGCGGTGAGGATCCCCTCTTGCAGCCGCAGAGGTCCGGCGACCAGCTCCCCGCCGGGGCTGCAGATCACGCTGTTGCCCGGCTCGATCCAGCCACCGTCCCCGGGGTTCGGCTCCGGTGCGATCCGGTGCCGGTCGGGCAGGTCGTGGGGGATCTGGTCGCGGTGCAGGGCTGGGTTGACCCCCACGACCCACACCCGGCCTTCCCGTGCGATGTGCTGCATGGTGGCCACCCAGCCGTCTCCACGGGCCAACGTCGGCGCCAGCCAGACCTCCACCCCCTGGGCGTACAGGTGGAAGCGCGCCAGCGGCATGTAGTTCTCCCAACAGATGAGCCCACCGAGTCGCCCGAGAGGGGTCTGGACGACGTCCAGGGTCGAGCCGTCTCCCTGCCCCCACACGGTGCGCTCCGAGCCGGTGGGCACCAGCTTGCGGTGCTTGGTCAGGAGCCGGCCGTCGGATCCGAAGTAGAGAACGGTGTTGTAGATGGTGGTGCCGTGCGGCTCGCGTTCCTGCACGCCGATGACCAGGTGCACCCGGTTGGTCCGTGCGATCGCGCCGAGCCTGGCCGTCACCGGGCCCGGCACGATGACCGCCTGCTCGACGAGGCGGACGTACCACGGGCCGTCGCCGTCCCAGATCGGTGTGCTGTCGATCCACAACGGCGTACCCGGGATGAAGGCCTCCGGGAACACGACCAGCTCGGCACCCAGCCCGGCGGCCTCGGCGGCCAGCTCCTGCACGCGCGCCAGGGTGGCGTCCCGATCGAGCAGGATGTACGCCGCCTGTACGGCGGCCACCGTGAACCGGCCGTTCATCGGGACCCCGAGATGACGTGCAGCTCGCAGGGGCCGACGAAGCCCTCATCGGTCTCGTACGCCTTCAGGGCCGACCCGATGTCGTCCCAGACCCGCTCGCGCTCGTTCTCGTCGAGTCCCGCCAGCATCTGGTGGAGGGCTCCGAACGACTCCCGTTCGAAGCGGACGCAGTCGGCGGCCGTAGCCAACCGCAGGGGGGCGGTCAGGGTCTCGACCTCGACGTCGGTGAAGCCCGCGTCCCGGAAGGCGTCCCTCGCGACCGCCGGGTCACCGAGGCTGAACGGCCCGGGCTGACCGGGCAGCGGCGCCGGAAGTCCTGCGCGCCGGCGGATCAGGGCGACCGGCTCGGCGATGAACGCGTTGCGTTCGGCGGTGGAGTAGACGATCGCCGCGAATCGAGCACCGTCGCGCAGGCTGGACCGGATCCCCCGCAGGGCCTTGGCGCGGTCCGGGAGGTAGATCAGCCCCAACCGGGAGATCGCCGCGTCGAACTCGCCGGACCATGTGCTGCCGACCTCCTCGCCGTCGACCTCGCAGGTGGTGAGGTGACGCAGGGCGTTCTCGTCGGCGACGCGCTGGGCGTAGGCCAGGATGGTCGCCGAGACGTCGGTGATGGTGACGCTCCCCTCGGGACCGGTCCGCCGAGCCGCGGCGACGGCCTGCCCGCCGGCGCCGCCGGCGACGTCCAGCACGTGCGAGCCGACGCCTACTCCGGCGGCGTCGAG
>DATDKW010000333.1:0-7388 GCA_036519715.1 Mycobacteriales bacterium | reverse complement strand
GTTCCCGATGGCCGAGTTCCAGCGGGTCACCGAGGCGATGTCGCAGGCGCCGGTGACCCAGAAGGCGGTCCGGGACTACAGCCGGGTGTTCTTCGCCAGCGCCTCCGACGAGGTGCCGGACAAGCAGGGCCGGATCACGGTCCCGCCGGCGCTGCGGGAGTACGCCGGGCTGTCCAAGGACTGCGTGGTCATCGGGGCCAACACCCGGGTCGAGGTCTGGGACCGCGAGGCCTGGGAGAGCTACCTGGCCGACCGGGAGCAGGCCTTCGCCGAGCTGGAGGAGGAGGTGCTGCCGGGGGTGCTCTGAGTGAAGCCGTCGTGCGGTGAGGTCTCCCCCCGCTCCGGCAGTCCTCCTGACGCCACTTCCCCGGTGTCAGGCGGCAGCCGGGAATCGGCTTCCTGACATCACTTCCCCGATGTCAGGCAGCCGTGGAGCGGGCGGGGGTCCTGGTCGCACGAAGGACCGGAACGGATGGGTCGAGGTCGCGGGGGCGACATCCTTCAGGGGCAGGGGGCAGCACGGTGGGCACGACGCCGACGCATGTGCCGGTCCTGCGCGACCGGGTGCTGGCGCTGCTGGCACCGGCCCTGGCCGGGCCCGGCGCGGTCGCCGTGGACGCGACGCTCGGCCTGGGCGGCCACTCGCTGGCGCTGCTCGAAGCGCACCCCGACCTGCGGCTGATCGGGATCGACCGCGACCCCGAGGCGCTGCGGCTGGCTTCGGCCCGCCTGTCGGCGTACTCGGACCGGATCTCGCTGCACCAGGCCGTGTACGACGAGATCCCGTCGGTGCTGGCCGCGGCCGGGATGTCCCGGGTTGACGGCGTGCTGTTCGACCTCGGGGTGTCGTCGCTGCAGCTGGACGAGGCCCGGCGCGGCTTCGCCTACGCGCAGGACGCGCCGCTGGACATGCGCATGTCGTCGTCCGGGATGACCGCCGCCGACGTGGTGAACGGCTACTCCGAGGACGAGCTGACCCGCATCCTGCGCGACTACGGGGAGGAGCGCTGGGCCCGGCGGATCGCCCAGTTCATCGTGCGGGAGCGGCCGGTCACCTCCTCGGCGCGGCTGGTGGAGCTCGTCCGGGACGCGATCCCGGCCGCGGCCCGGCGTACCGGGGGCAACCCGGCCAAGCGCACCTTCCAGGCCCTGCGCATCGAGGTCAACCGGGAGCTGTCCGCGCTGACGGCGGCGATGCCGGCCGCGATCGACGCCGTCCGGGTCGGGGGGCGCGTGGTGGTGCTGAGCTACCACTCGCTGGAGGACCGGATCGTCAAGCAGGCGTTCGTGTCCCGGGCCCGGGACACGTCGCCGCCGGGGCTGCCGGTGCCGCTGCCGTCGGCGGCGCCGACGCTGCGGGTGCTCACCCGCGGCGCCGAGGCGCCGACCGAGGAGGAGATCGCCGCCAACCCGCGGGCGGGATCGGCCCGGTTGCGGGCGGCCGAGCGACTGCGCGACGCGGCATGAATCCCTACGGCGGTACGCCCTCCGGCGCGGACTCCTGGTCGTCAGGGCTGGACGGGCCCCTGCCGGCGCCCGGCGCGTCCGTGCCCCGGTCGGGGTCCCGGCTGGGCTCGGGTTCCGGGTCGTCCGCGTCGCGGCCCGGTTCAGGGTCGTCCGGGTCGTCCGGGTCCCGGCCCGGTGCCGGGTCGTCCGGATCTCGGCTGGGGTCCGGTGCCGGGTGGTCCGGCTCGCGGCCCAGCTCCGTCGCCGGGTCGTCCGGATCCCGGCCCGGGTCCGGGTCCGGGATTGGTTCGCCGGGTGGGCGGGCGCGGTCGGGCCTCGGTTCCACCGGTACGTCCGGCGCGTCGCCGCAGCCGGGTGCCGGGTCGACCGCGGCGCGCGGGGCGCAGGCCCGGACGGCGACCCCGGCACGCCCGGCCACCGGCGGCCGCACCTCGCCGCCGCCGCGCCGGGGCTGGCTGCAGAACCTGGTCAAGGGCACCGAGCCGGCGCGCGCTCCGCGCCCGGCTCCCACCGACCGCTCCGCCGCGGGTCGCACGGAAACCCACGGCGGAGCGCACCCCACCCGCACCGGCTCGACCCGGGCGGCCACGCCGGCCCGCACGGGCGGCGCGACCCGTGCGGACCGCCCTTCCACGCCGACCCGCGCGGCCGCGACCCGCGCGGGCGGCGCGACACGAGCGGACCGGGCTTCGACCGCGCCGCGGACGGGCGCCACCCGCGCCGATCGTCCGACTCCGCCGACCCGCTCGACAGCGCGCCGGGCGGACGGTGCCACGACCCCGCCTCGGACGGGCGCCACCCGTGTGGACCGGGCTTCGACTGCGGCGCGGACGGGCGCCACCCGTGCGGACCGGCCTCCGACGCCGACCCGGACGGGCGCGACCCGCGCCGATCGTCCGACCCCGCCGACCCGATCGACAGCGCGCCGGGCGGACGGTGCCACGACCCCGCCTCGGACGGGCGCCACCCGGGCGGACCGGGCTTCGACTGCGGCGCGGACGGGCGCCGGCCGGGCGGAGCGGCCTTCGACGACGGCCCGGACGGGTGGGACCCGCGCGGACCGCGATTCGACGCGGACCGGCGCGGGCGCGGCCCGGGCGGACCGGTCTTCGACATCGGGCACCAGCGGCGGGACCCGTGCGGACCGGCGTTCGACGTCGGCCCGCGCCGGGGCGACGCGGGCCGACCGGACCGCAGCGCCGGTCCGGGCGGGGGCGACCCGGGCCGGTGGGTCGGGCGGGGCCGGGAGGAGCCGGGGGAGTGGGGGTGGGGCGCGGGCCGAGACGGCCCGGACCCGGACCGCGCCGGTGTTCCGGCTCGTTGCCGGGCACGCCCCGCAGGCGCCGAAGACTCCGTTCGTGCTGCTGGTGCTGTCGCTGCTGGGCGGCGGGCTGGTCGCCCTGCTCCTGCTGAGCTCGGCGTCCTCGGCCGACGCGTTCACGCAGCGCAACCTGCAGCAGGAGAACCGCGCGCTGTCCCTGCGCGAGCAGCAGCTGACCCGGGAGGTCGCCGCGTCCGAGGCGCCAGGCGAGCTGGCCAAGCGGGCCCAGAAGCTCGGCCTGGTGGAGGGGGGCAAGCCCGCGGTCCTCGTGGTCGGGCCGGCCGGCCGCGCCCGGGTGATCGGCACGCCGGTGCCGGCGACCTCGCCGCCCCCGCCGCCGAAACCGACCCCGACGCCGTCCGCGACCCCGGGCGCGAGCGCGTCCGGGTCACCGACCCCGGCCCGGCCCGGCGCCCAGCCGAGCGGCACGCCGACGCCGACGACCAAGCCGACGACCAAGCCGGCCACCAAGCCGGCCACCAAGCCCACGACCAGGCCCAGTCCGAAGCCCACGCCCACGCCCGGAGGCACCCCGTGAACCAGTACGACAGGGACCCGGGCGCGTGGGCGGGCTCCTCAGCATCCCGTCCCGCCGGTCGTCCCCCGACCAGCACCGGTCGCGTCGCCCCACCACACCCCTCGGGTGCGGGCGGCGCGACCGGGTCGACCACCGGGTTCGGTTTCACCGGCCGAACCCGCGTCCCTGGCCCGGCTGCCGGTGCGACCACCGGCAGCCGGGCGTCCACGTCGTCCCGCACCCCCCGGCCCACCGGCACGGCCGGCGGCACCGGCTCCGGGGCCGCCCCCGGCGGTGCCCGCTCCGGCGCGTCCGCGGGCGGTGCCCGGTCGGGGGTGTCCGCGGGCGGTGCCCGGTCCGGGATGACCGGGAGGGCGGCGGCCCCGGCGCGGGGCCGGGCGGACGGGGCGCGTTCCGGCGGATCGGGACGGAGCACCTCGCTGGGGCTCGGAGCGCGAACCGACACGAGGTCCGGGGCGGCCCGCAGCGGCACTCCCACCGGCCGGTCCACGACCAGCCGAGACACGACCACCCGGTCCACAGCGAACAGCCGGTCCACGACGGCCCGACCTTCGGTCAACGGGCCCGCAGCGGCCCGCTCCACAGCGGCCCGGTCGACCAGCAGCGGGTCCACGGCCAGCCGCTCCAGGACGACCGGCCACAGCAACACCCGCCACGGCAGCACCGCCGCAACCACCCGTACCGCCGCAACCACCCGTACCGGCGCGACCGCCCGTACCGCCGCAACCACCCGTACCGCCGCAACGACCCGTACCGGCGCGACCCGCACCCCGACGACCCGCACCGGGGGGACCGCGGGCCGGACCCGGGCCACCACCCAGCGCCCCGTCCGCGCCCCGCGCTCGGTCCGCACCGGGGGCGGCCCTCCGCGCCGCCCCCCGCGCTCGCGCCTGCTCCGGCTCGGCGACCCCGGCCGCCGCCTCGGCGTCGGCTTCGCCGCCGTGTGCACCCTGCTGGTGATCCTCGGCGGCCGGCTGGTCCAGCTGCAAGGCTTCGACAGCGACCACCTCGCGGCCAAGGCCGAGCAGAAGCTGCTCTACCCGACGACGATCCCGGCCACCCGCGGACAGATCGTGGACCGCGACGGCAGGCCGCTGGCCTACAGCGTGGCGGCCCGGACGATCTTCGCCGACCCGAAGACGGTGACCGACCCGCCGGCGACGGCCCGGGCGCTGGCCGGCCCGCTGAACAAGCCGGTCGACTGGCTGCTGCCCCGGCTGACCAAGGCCAAGTCCCGGTACGTCGTGTTGGCCAAGGACTTCACCCCGGCCCAGGCCGCGGACGTGCTGGCGCTCGGCCTGCCGGGCATCGGCGCCGACGACAGCAGCCAGCGGATCTACCCCGGCAAGGACCTGGCCGCGGCCATCATCGGCTACACCAACGCCGACGGCGGCCAGGGCGGCATCGAGTCGAAGTACGACGACCAGCTGCGGGGCACCGACGGCCGGATCGAGGTGGAGCTGGGCAACAACGGCCTGCAGATCCCGGGCGGGCTGCGGCAGGAGACCGCGGCCGTGCCGGGCTCGACCGTGCAGCTGACCATCGATCAGGACCTGCAGTTCCAGCTGCAGCGGGCGCTGGCCGCCGCGGTGAAGAAGGCGAAGGCGTCCGACGGCCAGGCGGTGATCATGGACGCGCACACCGGCGAGGTGCTCGCGATGGCGACCGCGCCGACGTTCGACGCCCAGAACCCGACCCGGTACGCGCCCGCGGTCCGGTCCAACCTGGCCGTGCAGGCGCCGGTGGAGCCGGGCTCGGCCAACAAGGTCGTCACGTTCGCGGCCGCGGTGCAGGACGGCAGGCTCCGCCCGGACACGCCGATGCTGGTTCCGGGCGCGTACGAGGTCGCGGGGCACCTGGTCCGCGACGCCTGGTCGCACGGGCCGGCGAACTGGACCGCGACCGGCGTGCTGGCCAAGTCCAGCAACGTCGGCACCCTGATGATCGCCAACGACATCGTCGGCCCGGCCCGGTTCTACGACACCGAGCGCAAGTTCGGGATCGGCCAGAAGACCGGCATCGAGCTGCCCGGGGAGAGCGCCGGCCGGCTGCCGACGCCGGACACCTGGTCGGGCACCACGTTCGGCAACCTGCCGATCGGCCAGGGCCTGTCCATGACCCCGCTGCAGCTGGCCGGGATGTACCAGACGATCGCCAACGACGGCGTCCGGGTGCAGCCCCGGATCGTCAAGGCCGTGCTGAACCCGGACGGCACCAGCACCCCGTCCAGCGCGCCGGAGCGGACCACGGTGGTGACGCCGGCCACGGCCAGGACGGTGCGCGGGATGCTGGAGGCGGTCGTCGGCAAGGGCGGCACGGCGCCCAAGGCGGCCATCGACAACTACCGGGTCGCCGGCAAGACCGGCACGGCGCAGCGGCCCAACCCGGCCTGCAAGTGCTACACCGGCGGCGGCTACTGGGCGACGTTCGCCGGGATGGCCCCGGCCGACAAGCCCGCCCTGGTGATGTCGGTCGTCATCACCGAGCCACCGGGCGGCGGGGAGGGCGGCTCGGTCGCGGCCCCGCTGTTCCACGACGTCATGTCGTACGCGCTGACCGCCCGCAAGGTCACCCCGACCGGGACGCCGGTGCCGGTCGCCAAGCTCACCACCGACTGACCCGTTGGGCCCGGACCGTACGGCCGCAGCCATGCGCCGACCCGCCGTCGGCCGCGATGGCTTAGGGTTCTGGCCCGTGTCCGGGACCTCGCCGCTGCGGCCGAGCCGGCCCCAGCCACACCGGCTGGGCGAGCTCGCCGCGGCGCTCGGCCTGCCCCTGCCGGTGGGCGATGCTGCCGGTGACACGGTGGTCACGGGCGTCACCCACGACTCGTCCGCCGTCCGCCCCGGTGACCTGCTGGCGGCGCTGCCGGGCTCCCGTACGCACGGTGCCCGGTTCGCCGCCGCGGCCGCCGCCGCCGGTGCGGTCGCGGTCTTCACCGACCCGGCCGGGGCCGAGCTGGCCGCCGGCACCGGCCTGCCGGTGCTCGTCGCCGACCGCCCCCGGCCGCTGCTGGGCGCGCTGTCCTCGGCCGTGTACGGCGACCCGACCGCCGGGATGCTCGTCATCGGCGTGACCGGCACCAACGGCAAGACCACCACGGCCTACCTGCTGGAGGAGGGGCTGCGGGCGGCCGGCCACGTCACCGGGCTGATCGGCACGGTCGAGACCCGGGTGGCGGGCGAGTCGGTGCCCAGCACCCGGACCACGCCGGAGGCGACCGACCTGCAGGCCACGTTCGCGGTGATGGCCGAGCGCCGGGTCAGCGCGGTCGCGATGGAGGTCTCCAGCCACGCGCTGGCGCTGGGCCGGGTCGACGGCACCCGGTTCACCGCCGGGGCCTTCACCAACCTCTCCCAGGACCACCTGGACTTCCACCAGGACATGGAGAGCTACTTCGCGGCCAAGGCCATGCTCTTCGACGGGCGCTGCGAGCACGAGATCGTCACCGTCGACGACCCGTACGGCCGGCGCCTGGTCAAGCCGGGCACGGTCACCGTGTCGGCCGCGGGCGAGCCCGCGGACTGGCGGGCGACCGGCATCGAGCCGGACCCGACCGGGTCGACCGCGTTCCGGGTCCGCGGGCCGGCCGGCGTGGACCTGCCCGCCTCGGTCCGGATGCCCGGCGCCTTCAACGTGGCCAACGGCCTGCTCGGCATCGCCACCCTCGTCACGGTGGGCGTGCCGGTCGCGACCGCGGTCCGCGGGGTGGCCGCCACCGGCGTGCCCGGCCGGATGGAGAAGGTCGACCTCGGCCAGGGGTACGTCGCGGTGGTCGACTACGCGCACACCCCGGTCGCGGTGGAGCGGATGCTGGCCGAGCTGCGGCCGACCGTGCCCGGCCGGCTGATCGTGGTGCTGGGCGCCGGCGGCGACCGGGACCGGGACAAGCGGCCGTTGATGGGCGCGGCCGGTGCGGCAGGCGCGGACGTGCTGCTGGTCACCGACGACAACCCTCGCTCGGAGGACCCGGCGGCGATCCGCTCGGCCGTGCTGGCCGGGGCGCTGTCGGTCCGGAACCGGGGCGAGGTGGTCGAGGTCGGCGACCGGCGGGCGGCGGTG
>DATDKW010000332.1:0-2140 GCA_036519715.1 Mycobacteriales bacterium | reverse complement strand
CACCCCGGAGAAGGTGCTGGAGATCCAGCAGTACGCCCGGGAGCCCATCTCGCTGGACCAGACCATCGGCGACGAGGGCGACAGCCAGCTCGGCGACTTCATCGAGGACTCCGAGGCGGTCGTCGCGGTCGACGCGGTGTCGTTCACGCTGCTGCAGGACCAGCTCCAGTCGGTGCTGCAGACGCTGTCGGAGCGGGAGGCCGGCGTGGTCCGGCTGCGCTTCGGCCTCACCGACGGCCAGCCCCGCACGCTGGACGAGATCGGCCAGGTCTACGGGGTCACCCGGGAGCGGATCCGGCAGATCGAGTCGAAGACGATGTCGAAGCTGCGGCACCCGTCGCGGTCGCAGGTGCTCCGGGACTACTTGGATTGAGCCCACTTTTCCGACGGCCCCGCACCGCTCCGGTGCGGGCCGTCGTCTTCGGCGCGGGTCGTCGCGCCGCTGTGACCTGGGATGTCCGCGGCTTGGCGGCGAGGCGGCCGCCGGTTGCACCCTCTTCCTGAGACAATCGTCTCCTGTTCGCGATGGGCGGAAAGGGGAACGAGCCTGCATCGTGGGTAGTTGCACCGACGTGACCGACAACCCGAAGGGAACGCCGTGACGCCGACCATGACGCCCACGACCGCCCCTGCACCGCCGTCTGCGGGAGACCGCTGCGACCGCTGCAGTGCTCAGGCCAAGATCCGTGTCGTCCTGCCCGGCGGCGGAGACCTCGTGTTCTGCGGACACCACGCCCGTGAGTACGAGTCGACCATCCGCGAGGTCGCTGCCGAGGTCGTGAAGGCCGAAGACTAGGACCACACCACTACATCCAGAGTTCGTACGAGGCCGCCCGGGTCACCGCCCCGGGCGGCCTCGGCGTGTCTGCGGCCGCCTCTACGGCCGCCTCTACCAGCCGAGCGGGGTGGGCGCGGGCAGGCCGTGCTCCTGGGCGTACTCGGCCAGCTGCTGGTCGAACGACGGGGCCGAGCCGAGGTGGAAGGCCTTGCCGGAGTCCTTGACCACCACGACCGGGCCGGCGCCGGGACCGGCCAGGTCGGCCGGGTCCCGGGTCTCGAACCAGCGGGCGGTTTGCCAGGCCCAGACCCAGCCCCAGCCGATGTCGGCGACGTCGGCGTCGTCGACCAGCCGCAGCGGGAACTCCGGCGAGGAGAAGCTGTCCAGCTCCGCCTGCGCGGCCGCCCGGGCGTCGGCCAGGTCCATCGGTGCCCCCTACTCGGTCTCTACTTGGTCCGCAGCAGCTCGAGGCCGCCGGTGTAGTTCTCCAGGCGGGCCAGCTTGCCGGTCTGGCCGTCGAGGAAGAAGATCCGCCCGTTGCGGTTCACGACATTGAACACGTGGCCGGCGACCGGCACCCCGCCGGGACCGGTGCGCATCCCGTGGATGATGCCGCGGGCGCCGTCCCCGGCGTTGTGCAGCTCCGTGGCGATGTCGTCGTAGCTGCCGACCGGCTTGAACGAGTGGGAGGTGCCGGTCGCCCGGGCAATGTTCTGCTTCCACAGCGGGGTGGACATGGCGTCGTTGGTGATCCGCTCGATCGCCTTGGTGTCCGTGGCCAGCCCGGCCAGCTGCTTGTCCACGGCGGTCACGCAGCTCTGGCAGTTGTTGCGGAAGCCCCAGCCGCCGACCCGCGGGTGGGCCCCGTCGGTGGCCTTGGTCAGCCGGAACAGCGGGTTGGTCGAGGACAGCTCCGGGAAGAAGCGCTTGACCACCGAGTTGCCGGCGGTGCCCTCGTGCACCAGCGTGGATCCCAGGCCCGTGGCCGGGTTGCCCTTGGCCAGCTTGCTCACCGCGCCGGCGACGTCCTCGCCGCCCGCCAGCAGCTTCTCGCCGGAGGCGAGGGCGCGTTCGCCGGCGACGAGGCCGCGTTCGCCGGCGACGGCGGCCTTGGCGCCCTTGAGCCCGGACAGGATCTTCCCGGCCGGCAGGAACGTCAGGGCCGCATCGATCCCGATGGAGGTCCAGGATCCCTTGCCGGTGGCGACCTTCAGGGCCACATCGATCGCCAGCGCCGCCCCCGCGGTCAGCAACGCGAACGGAGCCAGGAACTGCAACCCCGGCACCAGCGACAGCACACCCAGCACCGCCGAGATCCCCTTCAACACCGAGGAGATCTTCGCCAGCACGTCGGCGTGGTCG
>DATDKW010000331.1:0-8674 GCA_036519715.1 Mycobacteriales bacterium | reverse complement strand
TGCGGCCGTTGTCCTTCGCGTACTGGAAGGCGTAGCGGATGATGCGGGCCGAGCCCTCCTCGCTGATCGGCTTGATCGAGATGCCGGAGCCGGCCCGGATCTGCTTCTTCTGCAGGCCGTTGAGGTAGTCGATGACGCCGTTGGCCTCGGGCGTGCCGTGCTCGTACTCGATGCCGGCGTAGAGGTCCTCGGTGTTCTCCCGGACGATGACCACGTCCACGTTGTCGAAGCGGGTGCGCACCCCCGGGTAGGTCTTGCACGGGCGCAGGCAGGCGTAGAGCTCCAGCTCGGCCCGGAGGGCGACGTTGACGGAACGGAATCCGGTGCCGATCGGCGTAGTGATCGGGCCCTTGATGGCGACCTTGGTGGAGCGGATCGAGTCGAGGGTCGCCGGCGGCAGCGGGGTGCCCGCCGACTCCATGATGTCGACCCCGGCCTGCTGGACGTCCCAGTCGAACGACGAGCCGCTGGTGGCGGCGGCAGCTTCCAGCACCCGGCGGGTCGCCTCGGTCAGCTCCGGTCCGGTGCCGTCTCCGGGGATGAGTGTGACGCGGTGGGTGGTCATTGCCGCAGATTACTCGGGGATTACGGGGCCGATCGCAGCCGGGCGGGCGACGCCGGTCACGCCCGCCCCGGACCCCCGCCCGGCCGGGTCAGGCCGGCAGCGCGAGGCCCAGCACGGTGATCGCGACGGCCAGGCCGGCGTAGCAGACGACGTCGGTGAGCCGGCCCCGGACGGCGAGCAGGCCGGCCTGCCGGACCGGCAGCAGCAACCGGAGCACCCCGGCGATCCCGCAGGCGACGGCCAGCAGCAGGACCCCGCGCAGCCAGTGCCGCGGGACGGCGGCGGCGTAGCCGATGCCGGTGGTGCCGAGCGCGAGCACCAGCAGGATCGGCAGGTTCCGCAGGTCGACCGCGCGCAGACCGGCGGCCCCCTGCCGGGGCGGCGCCACATGACTCACGGGGACAGTGTGTCACCCGCCCTGCTGGCCACCGGCGGCGTCCAGGGCGGTGAAGATCTTCACCATCTCGACCCGGACGGCCTCGTTCTCCGGGTCGGCCAGCCACTGCTGGTACGCCGCCTGCTGCCCGGAGGTCATCTGCGCCGGGTCCAGCACGTGCCCGGTGGCGTCGGTGAACCGGCTGCTGCCGGAGATCCCGTGGTGCGCCTGCCAGGTCCCGGCGTCGGCGGGCGTGCCGGCGAACCCGCTGCCGTCCTGCATGGTGGTCACCATCGTGCCCAGGGTGGCCGAATACCACTGGTTGACCTGGGTGGTCGAGGCCAGCCGGTTGGCGTCGGCCTGCGAGTTGTTGGCCGCCCCCTCGAACAGGAACGGCATCGTCGCGCTCTTGCCCATCGACAGGATCGTCACCGGGATCGCCGCGGGCGGGTAGAGCGGCAGCACCGTCATGAGCGACCCGGACACCGCGTCCACCACCCGCAGGTCGTGCATCTTGTCCAGGTCCTTCAGCCTGCCCATCGTGACCTGGGTGTCGATGTGGGTGTCGAACAACTGCTTGAGCACCAGCCCGTGGCCCCGCGCGTAGGACTGGAGCAGCTGGTCGCGGCGGCCCGGGTCCTGCCGGGCCGCGGCCAGCTTGTCCCGCAGGAACTCCTCCGACGCCGACAGCTGCGCCGTCACCACCGACTTGTACGCCTCGGAGTCGTGGTCGATCTGGGCCAGCGTGGCGGTCAGGTCGCTCGCGGAGAACTCCACGCCCCAGTCCTTGGTGCCCAGCTCGGGCTGGCCCAGCCGGGCCGCGGTGCCGGCCGCGCCGCCGTAGTCGGTGCGCGACAGCGCGTAGAACACGTCGTCCCGGTAGCCGTTGAGGATGGCGGCCGCGTGCGGCAGCACCTTCGACCGGTCGTGCTCGACCAGGAAGTCGTGCTTCTGCGAACCGAGCAGCGTCACCAGGTCGGCGGTGACCGCGCCCGAGCCCTGGCCGCGGAAGCCGTCGTCGTGCACCGACGTCGCGGCCTCCAGGGCCCGGCCCAGCGCCTCGCCGTCGTCGCCGAGGTAGTCGTCGGTGCGCCGGTCGGCCAGGTAGTACTGCAGCCGGTCGGCGTGGCCCTGGAAGAACACCCGGGCCGCGTCGGCGTCCTTGGCGACCGCGTCGAAGTAGGCCTGCATCGAGTCGTCGGGCATGTCCCAGTCGGTGGTCAGCGGACGGTTCATGTAGCCGCCGACCATCGTGTACATCTGACTGTCAGCACCCTCCTCGTCCAGCGCGTAGAGCTTGTCGCCGGCCTGCTGCAGGAAGCCGGTGCCGAAGGTGCCGCCGTAGTGCAGCAGGTTGCCCAGGTGCCACGCGTACTGCAGGCCGACGCCGTTGTGCTGGTCCAGCGGCTTCAGGAAGTCGCGGACGTACGCGTCGGAGAGCCGGCCGTCGCCGGCCTGCCGGGTGCTCAGCGCCAGCAGCTGGCCGAAGTCGGTGATGACCCGCTGGTTGTAGTCCTTGGGGAAGCCGTTGCCCTCCATCACCAGCATCGCCCAGTGGGGGGCCTGCGGGCCGAGCGTCTCCAGCAGCGTCGTGGCGAACCAGGGGTTGTCCTTGTCCGCCTCCAGCGTCGCCAGCAGGTCGGCCGGGATCTGCTTGCCGTGCTCCAGCAGCGGGGAGAGCTGGGCGGCCAGGTCGCGGGCCCGGGTCTGCCCGTCCAGCTGCAGCACGCTGGGCAGCCGCAGCGCGACCGCGTCGCGCACGGCCAGGGCCAGGTCGGCCGGCTTCATGCCGGAGCGGTATTCCGGGACGGCGCCGGTGAGGGCGCCGGCGGCGCCGGTCGCGGCCCGGTCGAGGGTCTCGATGACCGACCGGTAGTGCTGCCGCAGCGGGGTCAGCGCCCGGGTGCGGAGGCTCTGGTAGAGGTCGCGCCGGTCGGACGGGGGCTGGTGGTGGCCGATCCGGTTGGCCTCGTGGAACGCGTCCAGCTCGGCCTGGTCGGCCTGCCGGCGGATGGTCCGCACGTCGTCGACCGCGGTCTCCAGCGCCCGGCCGTAGTCGGTGAACGCCTTGGCCCCGTCGTCCAGCGACGTGGTCTTGTCGCTGGCGATGGCGGCCAGGGTGCTCGTCTCGGCCCCGGCGGCGGCGCCGGCGGCGCCCTGCCAGGCCGCGCTCAGGCCGGCCTGGTCGGACCCGATCTGCCGGCTCAGCCGGCTCACGCTGACCGAGACCCGGTCCAGCGCGGCGCCGGCGGCCTTGACCGCGGCCGGGTCCCCGGGCGGGATCGGGAACTCGTCGGCCGCGCTCACCGCGCGTGCACCGCCGTCCGGTCGACCGCCTCGTACGTCACGCCGGCCTTCTGGACCTTGTCGGCCAGCAGCGCGGCGTCCTCCCCGAGCGCGCTGAGCACCGCCGTGACCCCGGCCTCGAACACCTCGGCCGCGGATGCGACCCGGCCGTCCCCGGCCGCGCCCCTGCCGCTCGCGGCGGCCGCGCCGGCGCCGGACGCGGCCGTGCCGAGGTCGGCGGAGATCTGCTTCAGCCGCTGGGCCGGCGCCGTCAGCGCGCCCACCCCCACCTGGAACCCGGACATGCCGGGCACTCTACGTCAATCAGACAAGCAACATCAATGGGAGAAGTGCCGGGTGCCGGTCAGATAGAGGGAGATCCCGGCCGCCTCGGCCGCGACGATCACCTCGGGGTCGCGGACCGACCCGCCCGGCTCCACCACCGCCCGGACACCGGCGTCGACCAGCACCTGCAGCCCGTCCGGGAACGGGAAGAACGCGTCGCTGGCGGCGACCGAGCCGGGAGCCCGGTCACCGGCCCGCTGGACCGCCAGCCGGGCCGAGTCGACCCGGTTGACCTGGCCCATCCCGACCCCGACGCTGGCCCGGTCGCGGGCCAGCAGGATCGCGTTCGACTTGACCCCGCGGACCGCCCGCCAGGCGAAGAGCAGGTCGCCCAGGGTGCGCTCGTCCACCTGCTCGCCGGCGGTCAGCCGCCAGCCCGCGGCGTCGTCGCCGGGCGCGTCCAGCCGGTCGGCCTGCTGCGCCAGCACGCCCCCGCTGATCTCCCGGAACTCCACGCCGGCCGGGCGGGCACCGGCCACGACCAGCAGCCGCAGCGACTTCTTCGCCGTCAGCACGTCCAGGCTGCCTTCGAGGAAGGCCGGCGCGACCAGCACCTCGGTGAAGACCTCGGCCACCTGCTCGGCCATCGCCACCGTGACCGGCCGGTTCACCGCGATCACCCCGCCGAACGCGGACACCGGGTCGCAGGCGTTGGCCTTGCGGTGCGCGTCCGCGACCGGGTCGGCGGCGTCCGGGGAGCCGACCGCGATCCCGCACGGGTTGGTGTGCTTGACCACCGCCACGGCCGGGTCGGCGAAGTCGGACACCATCCGGTACGCGGCGTCGGCGTCCACGTAGTTGTTGAACGACATCTCCTTGCCGTGCAGCTGGCGGGCCCCGGCCAGGCCGCCGGGCACGGACGGGTCCACGTACAGCGCGGCCTTCTGGTGCGGGTTCTCGCCGTAGCGCAGGACCGCGGCCCGCTCCAGGGCCAGCCCGGCGTAGCGCGGCCACCACAGCGGGTCCGGGGCCAGCTCCTGACCCATCCAGGTCGCGATGGCGGTGTCGTACGCGGCGGTGTGCGCGAACGCGGCCGCGGCCAGCCGCCGGCGCTGGTCGTCGTCGAAGCCGCCGGCCCGGACCGCGTCCAGCACCTCGGCGTACCCGTCCGGGTCGACGACGACGGCCACCCCGGCGTGGTTCTTGGCCGCCGCCCGGACCATGGCCGGGCCGCCGACGTCGATCTGCTCGACCAGCTCGTCGCCGCCCGCGCCCGCCGCCAGCGCCTGCCGGAACGGGTAGAGGTTGACCACCGCCAGCTGAAACGGCGCGATGCCCAGCTCCTCCAGCGTGCTGCCGTGGGCCGGGTCCCGCGGGTCGGCCAGCAGGCCGGCGTGCACCCGCGGGTGCAGCGTCTTGACCCGGCCGTCCAGGATCTCCGGGAAGCCGGTGACGTCCTCGACCGCGGTGACCGGCACGCCGGCCTCGGCGATCCGGGCCGCGGTGGTGCCGGTCGAGACCAGCTCGACGCCGGCCTCGGACAGGCCCTGGGCCAGCTCGGCCAGGCCGGTCTTGTCCGAGACGCTGATCAGCGCACGCCGTACGGGAATCCTGCTCAACTCGGGAAGCTCCTTCAGCAGCCGGCTGATGGTGGCCACGAACAGCGGTTTCTCGGCCGCCTGGATGCGCTCGCGCAGGCTGTCCTCGTCGTCGCCGGGGACGACCTCGACCGGCTGCTGGGCCAGCACCGGGCCGGTGTCGACGCCGTCGTCGACCCAGTGCACGGTCACCCCGGTGGTCGGCACGGCCGCCTCCAGCACGTCCCGGATCGCGTGCGCGCCCGGGAAGTCCGGCAGCAGCGACGGGTGCGTGTTGACGATCCGGAACCGGTGTACCACCGACGGGGCCAGGATGCGCATGAAGCCGGCGCAGACGACGAGGTCGGGCCGGTGGGCGGCGATCGCGTCGGCGAAGGCGGCGTTCCAGTCGGCCCGGTCGGCGAAGGCGGCCAGCGGGACGGCGAAGGACGGCACCCCGGCCCGCTCGGCCCGGTCCAGCGCCGGGCAGCCGGGCCGGTCGGAGCCGACCGCGACCACCTCGGCGTCGAGCTCGCCGGTGCCGACCGCGTCGAGCACCGCCTGCAGCGTGCTGCCCGTGCCCGAGGCCAGGACCACCAGGCGCGCGCTCACGGACGGCAGCCTATGGCCTGCGGCGGCACGGGCACCGGGCCAGGGGGTGCGCCGCGGCGCCGGACCGGTCAAACTGCCCGCAGGTGTGGTCGCGCGGACGGGAGTGGTCGCCATGGAGGTCGCCGGGGACACCCTGCAGAAGGCCCTGCAGATCAACCTGGATCCGCGCTGGTACGGCACGATCGCCGAGATCGGCGCCGGTCAGGAGGTCGCGCGCTGGTTCTTCCGGGCCGGCGGGGCGGCCGGCACGGTGGCCAAGACGATCTCCGCGTACGACATGGCCGTCAGCGACGCCGTCTACGGCCGGTCCGGCCGGTACGTGTCCAGCCAGCGGCTGCAGGCCATGCTCGACCACGAGTTCGCGCTGAACATGGAGCGGCTGGACGACAGCCGCGGCGACAACAACGCGTTCTTCGCGTTCGCCGACACGGTGGTGGCCCGCAGCTACCGGGGCGGCAACGAGTGCCACGGCTGGATGGGCGTGAAGTTCCAGTCCCACGTCCGGGACGAGCCGTCGCAGGTGGTGCTGCACGTCCGGATGCTCGACGCCGAGGCCTCGCTGCAGCAGGAGGCGCTGGGGATCATCGGGGTCAACCTGCTCTACGGCGCCTTCTTCCATCACCACGAGCCCGAGGTGATGATCGAGAGCCTGCTGGACCGGCTGACCACCGGGCGCATCGAGATCGACATGATCCAGTTCAAGGGGATCGAGTTCCGGTCGGTGGACAACCGGCTGATGGCGCTGAAGCTGGTGCAGCTGGGCCTGTCCGGGGTGGCGATGTTCGGCCCGGACGGGGACGTCCTGCAGCCCAGCGAGGTGCTGCGCAAGCGGGACATCGTGGTGGAGCGGGGCAGCTTCCGGCCGCCGACGCTGGTCAACATCGACATGCTGGAGTCGGCGGTGGCCAAGTTCGTCGAGGACCCGGCGGTCAGCGGCGAGCCGCTGGTGCTGACCGAGCTGACCATGGCCAACCTGATGGCGGCGGCGGCCGGCGGCACGGTCAGCCGGCGCGACTTCCTGGCCCGGGCCGACCTGCTCGCCGCCTGCGGGATGACCACGCTGATCAGCGACTACGTCGAATACCACCGGCTGGCGCAATACCTGTTCGACCGCACCACCGGGCGGATCGGCATCGTCATGGGGGTGCCGTCGCTGATCGACGTCTTCCACGAGGAGAACTACGCGCACATGCCCGGCGGGATCCTGGAGAGCTTCGGGCGGATGTTCAAGAACCAGCTGAAGTTCTTCGTCTACCCGGTGCTGCGCGACGGCGAGGTCGTCACGGTGAACACCCTCCAGGTCGACCCGGAGCTGCAGCCGCTGTACGACTACCTCAACCGGCGCGGCAGCTTCGTCGGCCTGGACAACTACAAGCCCGACTATCTGCCGATCCTGTCCCGGGAGGTGCTGCAGCGGATCGCGGCCGGGGACGAGATCTGGGAGACGCAGGTGCCGCCGGCGGTGGCGGACCTGATCAAGAAGCGCGGCTTCTTCGACTACCAGCGCCAGGACTTCTGAGCTCAGCCGGACTCCGGGTCGGTTTCCTCCGGGGCGGCGACCGGCTTGAGAGCCTGCTCGGCCGGCCGGACATCCGGCCCGGCGTCCGGACCCGGACCGGCGTCCGGACCCGAGGCGCGGGCGTCCGGACGCGGGGCGCGGGCGTCCGGACCCGGCGTACGGGCGTCCGGACCCGGGGCGCGCGCGTCCGGACCCGGGGCGCGGGCGTCCGGACGCGGCGTACGGGTGACCGGGGCGCGGGCGACCCGGGCGCGGGAGACCGGCGCGCGCGTCGCGCCGGCGTGCCCGGGGCTGCGCGGCGTGGCGGCCCGCCCGGGCAGGATGGCCGCGGTGAGCGCGGCCGGGACGCCGATCTCGACCGCCAGCGCCAGCGCGACCCGCCAGGCCGACGGCCCGACCGCGCTGAGGTAGCCCGGGCCGAACGCGCCCCCGGCCAGCGCCGCGAGCACCGCGACCGCAACCCCGGCGGCCACGCCCGCGATCAGCCCGCAGGTCCCGGACCGGGCCGCCCGGCCGGACAGCGCGGCCGGCACCCGGCTCGGGCCGGTGCCGGCCGGCAGCCGCTGGGACAGCTCCCACCCGGCCAGCACCCCGGCCAGCACCGGCAGCAGCAGCAGGGCCCGGACGGCCGGGGACGGGGTGCCGTCGCCCGGCAGCGCCGCCAGCAGCGGGAACGCCGGCACCGGCCCGAGCGTGGCCCCGAACGGCGAGACATCCGTGCCGGCGCCGACCGAGAACCCGGGGCCGGCCGCGTACGCCACCGCCCACAGGGCGCCGTTCGGCACCAGCAGCAGGCAGCCGAGGATGAGGACGACCCCGCCGACCAGGCCGGGGCGCAGCGCACCGGTCAGCTCGGCGAACCGGCCGCCGTGCCAGACGAGCGCGGCCAGCAGCACGGCCAGCCCGGCCCCGAGCAGCCCGGCCACGGCCGCCAGCGCGGCCCGGGTCACCGCGGGCAGCCAGCCCGGGACCCGGCGCCGCACGGCCGGCAGCAGGTCGGCCGCCCGCAGCACGCCGCGACCGCCGGCCAGCCCGGCCAGCAGCAGCGCGCCGGTGCCGGCGGCGAGCGCGGAGGCCGACGCCGTGTGCGTCGCCGCCAGCCGGGCCACGGCCGCGGCCAGCAACGCGTACGGAACGGCCAGGGCGGCGGTGGCCCGGCCGGCCTCGCGCAGGCCGGTCACCGTGACCGCGCGGGCCAGCGAGGCGCCGGCCCGGTGCAGGACGACCGCGGCCGGCAGGGTCAGGCCGAGCGGGATGCCGCGGATGTGGCCGGCCGGGACGGACAGGCCGCTGCCGTGGGCCAGCAGCCAGGCGTCGGCGGCGGCCCGGACCGCGTCCCCGCCGCCGGAGCCGGGGCCGGCGTCGGCCACCCAGGCCACCAGCACGATCGCGGCCAGCACGGCCAGTCCCGACAGCGCCGCGGCGACGGCGGCCAGGCTGCCGTGCAGGACGAC
>DATDKW010000330.1:0-3009 GCA_036519715.1 Mycobacteriales bacterium | reverse complement strand
GGCCGGTTCGCCGGCCGGACCACCGCGGACCTGATCGCGCAGTCCGCGCGGATGGGCTGGATGCCGTCCTATCCCACGTTCGACCGCAACCCGCTGGACCTGTGCGACGACGCCGAGCGGGCCGGTCGGCCGGTGGCCGAGCACGTCGTCTCGGAGCTGACGGCCGGCCGGCTGCGTTTCGCGTGCGAGGACCCGGACGCACCGGAGAACATTCCCCGGGTGCTGTCGATGTGGCGGGCGAACCTGCTCGGCTCGTCGGCGAAAGGCAACGAGTACTTCCTCAAGCACCTGCTCGGCACGGAAGCCTCGGTGCGGGCGACGGAGACCCCGCCGGAGCACCGTCCTCGCGACGTGGTGTGGCGGGACGAGGCCCCCATCGGCAAGCTCGATCTGCTGCTGACGCTGGACTTCCGGATGACCAGCAGCACGATCTTCTCCGACGTCGTCCTGCCCGCGGCGACCTGGTACGAGAAGCACGACCTCAACACCACCGACATGCACCCGTTCGTGCACTCGTTCAACCCGGCGATCCCGCCGCCCTGGCAGACCCGGACCGACTGGGACGCCTGGCAGACGATCGCGCAGGCGTTCAGCCGGCTCGCCGGGACGCACCTCGGCGTGCGCAAGGACGTGGTGGCGGTGCCGCTGCTGCACGACACTCCCGACGAGCTGGCGACGCCGCACGGCCGGGTCGTGGACTGGAAGGACAGCGGCGGCACGCCGGTGCCGGGCGTCACGATGCCCAAGCTGGTCGCCGTCGAGCGGGACTTCGGCGCCGTCGGCGCCAAGATGGCCGCGCTCGGCCCGCTCCTGGACCGGCTCGGCGCCACCACCAAGGGCATCACCTTCCGGGTCGAGTCCGAAGTGGACTACCTGCGGGCCCGGAACGGTCCGGTCCGGGGCGGTCCCGCCGACGGCCGGCCGTCGCTGCTGCGCGACGTGCACGCCTGCGAGGCGATCCTGGCGCTGTCCGGGACCACGAACGGGCACCTCGCGACCCAGGGCTTCCGCACCCTGGAGCGGCGCACCGGCACCGAGCTGGCCGACCTGGCGGCCGAGCACGAGGGCAAGCGGATCACCTTCGCCGACACCCAGGGCGCTCCGGTGCCGGTCATCACCTCGCCGGAGTGGTCCGGCTCGGAGACCGGCGGCCGCCGGTACTCCCCGTTCACCATCAACGTCGAGCGGCTCAAGCCGTGGCACACGCTGACCGGTCGGCAGCACTTCTACCTCGACCACGACTGGATGACGGAGCTCGGCGAGGGCCTCCCGGTCTACCGGCCGCCGCTGAACATGGCCGCTCTGTTCGGTGAGCCGTCCGTCGGCGACGCGGGCGAGCTCGGCGTCACCGTCCGGTACCTCACCCCGCACAGCAAGTGGTCCATCCATTCGGAGTACCAGGACAACCTCTTCATGCTCTCGCTGTCCCGCGGCGGCCAGACGATCTGGATGAGCCCGCAGGACGCCGCCCGCGTCGGTGTCGCCGACAACGACTGGATCGAGGCGGTCAACCGCAACGGCGTCGTGGTGGCGCGGGCCATCGTGTCGCACCGGATGCCGGCGGGCACCGTCTACATGCACCACGCGCAGGACCGGCTCATCGACGTGCCGATCTCCGAGACGTCGCGGAAGCGCGGCGGCATCCACAACTCGCTGACCCGGCTGCTCATCAAGCCCAGCCACCTCGTCGGGGGCTACGCGCAGCTGTCGTTCGCGTTCAACTACCTCGGCCCCACCGGCAACCAGCGCGACGAGGTCACGGTGATCCGGCGCCGGTCCCAGGAGGTGCAGTACTGATGGCAGCGCGAGCGACGCCTGCGGAGCGGGCCGAGGAACCGGGCAACGGCCGCGGAGCGGACCGATGAAACCGATGGCTCAGATGGCGATGGTGATGAACCTCGACAAGTGCATCGGCTGCCACACCTGCTCGGTCACCTGCAAGCAGGCGTGGACCAACCGGTCGGGCACCGAGTACGTGTGGTTCAACAACGTCGAGACCCGGCCGGGGCAGGGCTACCCGCGCCGGTACGAGGACCAGGAGGAGTGGCGCGGCGGCTGGACCCTCAACCGGCGCGGCCGCCTCGCCCTCAAGGGCGGCGGGCGGCTGCGGAAGCTCCTCACGATCTTCGCCAACCCGAAGATGCCGTCCATTCAGGACTACTACGAGCCGTGGACCTATGACTACTCCACCCTGACCGACGCACCGGCCCAGGAGCACACCCCGGTCGCCCGGCCGAAGTCGCTCATCTCCGGCGACGACATGAAGATCTCCTGGTCCGCCAACTGGGACGACGACCTCGGCGGGTCGATCGACCACGGGCACCGGGACCCGATGCTGCGCCGGATCGCGGACAAGGTGAAGTTCGAGTTCGACCAGACCTTCATGTTCTACCTGCCCCGCATCTGCGAGCACTGCCTCAACCCGTCCTGCGCGGCGTCCTGCCCGTCCGGCGCGATCTACAAGCGCACCGAGGACGGCATCGTGCTGGTCGACCAGGACCGCTGCCGCGGCTGGCGGATGTGCGTGAGCGGTTGCCCGTACAAGAAGGTCTACTTCAACCACCGCACCGGCAAGGCCGAGAAGTGCACCTTCTGCTTCCCCCGGGTCGAGGTCGGCATCCCCACCGTCTGCTCGGAGACCTGCGTCGGCCGGCTGCGCTACATCGGGCTGGTGCTCTACGACGCCGACCGGGTGCTGGCGGCGGCGTCCACACCGGACGAGCAGGACCTGTACGAGGCCCACCGGCAGGTCCTGCTCGACCCGCACGACCCGGCCGTCGTCCGCGAGGCGGAGCGGGCCGGCATCCCGCACGACTGGATCCAGGCGGCCCAGCGGTCCCCGGTCTGGGCGCTCATCAACACGTTCGGGGTGGCGCTGCCGCTGCACCCGGAGTACCGGACGATGCCGATGGTCTGGTACATCCCGCCGCTGTCCCCCGTCGTCGACGTGGTCCGCGACACCGGCCACGACGCCGAGGACGGCGGGAACCTCTTCGCCGCGATCGACGC
>DATDKW010000329.1:0-2610 GCA_036519715.1 Mycobacteriales bacterium | reverse complement strand
CTGGCCCGGTCAGGACATAAGAGGAGTCACATCACCAGTGTACGTCGCGGCGCGAGTGGCTTTAGCGGCCGCGATCGGGGGCGCCGGACCCGTCGGTCTGCACCACCATGAACGTGGCCCCGAAGGGGTCGGTGATCGTGCCCATCCGCCCGAACGGCGACTCGTGCGGCGGGGCCGGCATGCCGCCGCCGTGGCTGAGGGCCTGCTCCACGGCCAGGTCGGTGTCGGCGACGCCGAAGTAGACGAGCCAGTGCGGCGGGGCGTCCAGCCCGACCATGCCGCCGATCCCGCCCAGCGGCGCCGGGTCCCCGGGCAGGTGCATGGTCGTGTAGTCGGGGCCGGCCATGTCCAGCGGCCGGGCCTCCCAGCCGAAGACGGCGGCGTAGAAGGCCCGGGCCCGGTCCGGGTCGGGCGAGCGAAGGTCCTCCCAGACCAGGCCGCCGGGCTCGCTGTGGATGCCGGCGCCGATGTGGGTGCCGGCCTGCCAGCCGCCGAACACCGCGCCGGTCGGGTCGGCGGCGACGAACATCCGGCCGTTGCCGCCGGAGTCGGCGGGTGGCAGCAGCAGGGTGCCGCCGGCGTCGGTGACCAGCTTCGCGGTGCCGTCGGCGTTGTCCGTGGCCAGGTAGAGCGTCCAGGCCGCGGGTAGCCCCCGCTGCGGGGTCGGGCCCAGGCCGGCGGCGGCCATCCCGTGCGCCTGGGAGAGGACGTAGCCGGCGGCGGGGCCGGTGAACGTCCAGCCCAGCACCGCGCCGTAGAACGCCTGGGCCAGCGGGACGTCGGTGACGATGAGGTCGGCCCAGCAGGGCATCCCGGCGGGCCACGGACTGGTACGCAGCGGCATGCCGCACATCCCAGCGGTTCGCCCCCGGGATGTCGAGTGCTGTCAGCTCAGGGCGAGCACCGGCAGGCTCAGGCCGGGCCGGGCCGTCACCCGGTCGAGCACGACCAGCCCGAGGCCGTCGGCGCTGGCCGAGCCCGCCGCCGACGCGGGCAGGAACCGGTACTCGGGCTCGGCCGCCGCCTCGGCCGCCATCGCCTCCGCGTCGGCCGGGGTCGGCTCCCGGGCGATCGGGGCCGAGACCTTGCCCGGCTTGCCGCGGACCGGCACCGGCAGCTCGGCCGGGCCGGGCATCCCCGGCGGGTCGGGATAGACCCACAGCGTCGCGCCGGGCGTGCACAGCCCGGCCAGCAGCCCGGTGACCGGGTCGGTGGCCCGGGCGTCCTGCCCGTCCTGCAGCGCCGCGATCGCGTCGGCCTGCTCCGGGGTCGGCTCGTCCAGGCCGAGCAGGGCCAGCGCGGTGGCCAGCGGCAGCGCCCCGGCCCGGCCCCGGCGCAGCGGCCAGCGCGGGAACGGGGCCGGCGGCCAGACGTAGGGCAGGTCGTCCGGCTCGGTCGGGAAGAACCGCCGGTAGTGCTCCGGGTCCTTGCGCAGCAGGGCTGAGCGGTGGCTGACGTGCACGGCCTCCTCCCCCAGCCACGGCGGCAGCTGCCCGGTCCGGCGCAGCTCGGCGGTGTCCGGCACGACGCCAGCGGTGAACCCGAGCAGCGCCGCCCGGGTCGCGTCGGCCCGGCCGCGGGCCTCCCAGGCGTCGCAGACGTCCAGCCCGTAGCGGACCAGGGCGGGGGTGAAGCCGCGCCACATCTTGGTGGCCGGGTGGTTCTTCCAGCCGTACGCGGGCCAGGTCAGCGCGCGCAGGATCTGGTACGTCTCCACCCGCTGCTTGCCCAGCCGCTTGTCGTCCAGCACGGCCGCGCTGGCCACGAAGTCCTCGTACGGCAGGAAGGTCTGCACGCCGGGCGCTCTACCCGGTCAGCCCTGACTTGTCTCCCGTTCCGGCGTACGGGTTCCGTGCAGGGTGGTGACCGTGATCGCCACCGCGACCGCGGTGAGGACGGCGGCGCCGAGGAAGCCCCGGCCGGCCCCGGTGGCCAGCGCGCCTCCGGCGTCACCGGGCAGCCCGGACGCGCCGGCCCAGGCCACCGTGCCCAGCGCCGCCAGCCCGACCGCGCCGCCGACCTGCCGGGCCGCGCTGAACACGCCCGAGGCCAGCCCGGTCTCCCCCGGGTCGACCCCGGCCAGCGCGGTCATCGTCAGCGGCACCTGGGTCAGCCCGAACCCCGCGTATGTCAGCAGGGTGGGCAGGAACAGGCCGAGCAGGTAGCCGTCCCCGGCGTCGATGCGGGCCAGCCAGGCCAGCCCGGCCACGGCCAGCGCCAGCCCCAGCGCGGTCAGGCGGCGCGGCCCCAGCGGGCCGACGGCCCGGGCGCTGACCCGGGCCCCGGCCATCAGCACCAGCGACATCGGGATGTAGACCAGCGCCGTGGTCGCGGCCGAGTAGCCCCAGACCCGCTGCAGGAACAGGGTCATGAAGAAGTAGACGCCGAACATCGCGGTGCTGGACAGCACCAGCACCAGGTACGTCCCCGAGCGCTGCCGGTCGGCGAAGAGCCGCAGCGGCACCAGCGGCTGCGGGCTGCGCCGCTCGACCGCGACGAACCCGGCCAGCAGCACCGCCGCCCCGGCCAGCGTGCCGACCACGGCCGGGTCGCTCCAGTGGCCGGCGCCGGTGGAGTCGGTCGCGGCCCGCAGCACGCCGTAGACCAGCA
>DATDKW010000328.1:0-15093 GCA_036519715.1 Mycobacteriales bacterium | reverse complement strand
CCGGACCCGTGCGGGGCGGCTGCGCCGCCGCACGGTCCTGGGCGCGGTCCTGTTCGTGCTCGGCTTCACCGCCGTCTTCGTCTCCTACGGG
This sequence comes from Mycobacteriales bacterium, assembly GCA_036519715.1. Classification (GTDB taxonomy): domain Bacteria; phylum Actinomycetota; class Actinomycetes; order Mycobacteriales; family CADCTP01; genus CADCTP01. The sequence continues at coordinate 15,002 of DATDKW010000328.1, read as the reverse complement.
GTCCTCTTCGGCCGGCTCGGGGCGCTGCTGTTCGCCCACCAGCGCGGGCTGGAGCGGATCCTCGGCGTGGTCGTCATCCTGCTCGGCCTGGCCTTCCTCGGGCTGCTGCCCGGCACGTCGCGAGAGCTGCGGATCCACCGGTTCCCCGCGGCCGGGCTGGCCGGGGCGCCGCTGCTCGGGGTGGTGTTCGGGCTCGGCTGGACGCCGTGCATCGGGCCGACACTCGGCGCGGTGCAGTCGCTGGCCCTGTCCACCGCGGGCGCGGGCCGCGGCGCCATCCTGTCCGCCGCCTACTGCCTGGGCCTCGGGGTGCCGTTCGTGCTGGTCGCGCTCGGCGCCCGCTGGCTGGTCGGCGCCCTCGGCGTCGTACGCCGGCACGCCAACGTCGTGACGTACGTCGGCGGCGGGCTCCTGGTTGTGCTGGGCCTGCTGCTGGTGACCGGACTCTGGGGAGAGATGACGATCCAGCTGACCTCGCGGGTCGGGCAGACCGGGCTGGGGACCTCGCTGTGAGCGCCGGCCCCGACACCCCGGTCCGCGCCGGCGACGTCGAGCCGTCGGAGCTGTCCACCCAGCCGGCTCCGGTCCGGTCCTGGCGCGGCGGCCCGGTCGCCTTCGCCCGCAACTCCTGGCGCCGGCTGACGAGCATGCGCACCGCGCTGGTGCTGCTGTTCCTGCTGGCGCTGGCCTCCGTGCCGGGCTCGCTGCTGCCGCAGCGGCCGCTGAACCCGGCCAAGGTCGACGCATACATCGCCGACCACCCGGGCTGGTCCCGGATCCTCGACAAGGCCGGCTTCTTCGACGTCTTCGCGACGCCGTGGTTCGCGGCGACATACCTGCTCCTGTTCGTGTCGTTGATCGGATGTGTGGTGCCGCGGCTGCGGCAGCACGCGGCGGCGATGCTCTCGGCGCCGCCGGTGGTGCCGCGGCGGCTGGAGCGGCTGTCCTCGTCCGCGTCGTTCCCGGCCGCCGGTGCGCCGGCCGAGGTCGCGGCCGACGCGGTGCGCCGGCTGCGAGGCTGGAAGACCGTCACCCGCACCGAGGACGACGGCGTCGTCACCGTCGCGGCCGAGCGCGGCTACCTGCGGGAGACCGGCAACCTGATCTTCCACGCCGCACTGCTGGTGCTGCTGGTCGGCGTCGCGGCCGGCAAGCTGTGGGGCTACCAGGGCACGGTGCTGCTCACCGAGACGCAGCCCGGGATCTGCAACGCGGTCCCGCTCTACGACTCGTTCCGGCCGGGCAAGCTGGTGAACGGATCCGGGCTGGCTCCCTTCTGCATCGACTCGCTGGACAAGTTCACGGCGGACTACGACCCGAACGGGACGCCGTCCCAGTTCCGCGCCGACATCACGTACTCCGAGGGTGAGAACGGCGCACCGCAGAAGGACACGCTGCGGGTCAACCACCCGCTGCGCCTCGAGGGAATCCGCGTCTACCTGGTCGGGCACGGCTTTGCGCCGATCTTCACGGTGACCAGGCCGGACGGCACCGTCCTGAAGGACATCTCCGCGCCCTTCCTGCCCGTGGTGCCGTCCACGCTGCTGTCGGAAGGCGCGGTCAAGCTGCTGGACGGGGTGACGCCGCAGCTGGCCCTCTACGGCACGTTCGCCCCGTTCGCCGGGGTGGACGCGAACGGCAACATGACGTCGCTGTCGCCCCAGCCGGGCAACCCCGGCGTCGCCGTCGTGGTCTACCAGGGCGATCTTGGTGTCGACAGCGGGGCACCCCAGTCCGTCTACAGCATCGACCAGCGCCAGGTCGCGAGCGGCGCCCTGAAGGAGGTCGCGTCCGCGCAGCTCACCCGGGGCAAGTCGGTGAAGCTGGCCGACGGGACGCAGATCACCTTCGAGGGGTCCCGGGAGTGGGCCACCATCCAGGTCAATCACGACCCGGGGCAGACCGTGGTGCTGGGGGCGGCGGTCGCGATCGTGCTCGGGCTCCTCCTCTCTCTCGCGGTGCGCCGACGGCGACTCTTCCTGCGGATCAGGCCCGAGGACAGCCCCGATCGGGAATCTGTGGACAACTCCGAACCTGTGGACGGCGGCGCGCAAGCCGGATCGGACGCCCGTAGTGTTGTCGCGGTCGGGGGGCTCGCCCGCACCGACGCCGGCAGCTTCGAGACGGAGTTCGCCCGCGTCGTCGAGCGGCTCCGCGATTCTCCGCCCGTCAGGAAGGACTGACCGTGCCCGTCAACGCCGGACTCGCGACGCTGTCCGACCACATGTTCACGTGGTCGATCATCTTGTACAGCGTGGCCCTCATCGCCTACTGCGGGGAGTACGCGTTCGGCCGGCGCGGGAAGGTCGCCGCGACCTCGCCGGAGCGCGAGCTGGTCGGGGCCGGCGGTCCGTCCGTCATCAAGGTCGGCAGCATGTCCGGCGCCAAGGCCGGCGGTTCCGACCGGTCCCGGCGCGCCCCGCAGGCGCAACGGTTCGGCCGGCTGGCCGTGGCGGCGACGGTCGCCGGGCTGGCCGTCCAGCTGACCTCGCTGGCGCTGCGCGGGGCGGCGACGCACCGCTGGCCCTGGGGCAACATGTACGAGTTCGCCTCGGTGGTCGGTGCTGCCGCGGTGATTGCCTACCTGGTCGTGCTGGTGCGGCTGCCGCAGGTCCGCTACCTCGGCATGTTCCTGCTGTTCCCGGTGGTCGTGCTGCTCTTCCTGGCCGGCACCGTGCTGTACGCGCCGGCCGAGCCGCTGGTCCCGGCGCTCCGGTCGTACTGGATCGCCATCCACGTCACCACCATCAGCATCGGCACCGGCATCTTCATGGTCAGCTTCGTGGCGACCTTGCTCTACCTGGTCCGGCGCCGGTGGGAGCTGGCGGTCGAGGCCGGGCGGACGCCGACCCGGTTCCCGGTGACACTCGGTTCCCGACTGCCGGGCACCGACATCCTGGACCGGATGGCCTACCGGACCGTCGCCTTCGGTTTCCCGATCTACACCTTCGGGATCATCGCCGGTGCGATCTGGGCCGAGGCGGCCTGGGGTCGCTACTGGGGCTGGGACCCGAAGGAGACCTGGGCCTTCATCACCTGGGTCGTGTACGCGGCCTACCTGCACGCTCGGGCCACCGCGGGTTGGCGGGGCACGGCTGCGGCGCGGGTCAACATGGTCGCCTTCGCGACGATGATCTTCAACTTCTTCGTCATCAACATGGTGGTGTCCGGACTGCACTCGTATGCCGGTTTGACCTGATCGCCGGGCAGCACCCGAGCGTCAACTAGTCTGGGCGGCCGACACGGCGGGTCCGATCGCGAGCGAGGGGAGGCTCCGGTGTGCGCTCGACGGCATTCCTCCGACGACGACCGCGAGAAGCCGCGGGGTCTCGCCGATCGGCTCGCCCGCTGGGACACCGAGCAGGGATGGATGCGCGCGACGCCGGAGTCGGGCCCGGCCGCTGAGCACGTCGAGCCCCCCGAGTCCGCGCCGGCGCGCTACTCGGCGCCGTCGGAGCCGCGGTTGCCGGCGTCGCCGCCGGCGCCCGACAGCTGGGACGCGGTCCTGTCCGCCGCCGAGCCGCTGCCGCCGCGCTCTGCCGACCCCTGGGCGACTCCGCCGCCGGTGGCGCTGGACGACCCCGAGCAGGAGCTCTGGACGCCCCCGGAGAACACGGTCTACCGGCCGGTGCAGCCGCCGGCGGCCGGTCGTACCGGGCTGCCCGAGCGGTGGCCGTCCCAGGCCGGGGCCAACGGCTCCAGCGACCGGGCCCCGGACGCCGGCGACCCGGCTGCGGCCCCGCCGAGCCCGCCCTCTGCGGGCGGCGGCGCCCGGACGGACGACGGCGACGTCTGGACCCCGGCCGGCCCCGCGGCGGCCTCCTGGACCACCCCGCCGGACCGTGAGTCCCCGGCGGAGGACTGGCCGGACGACGACGGTCCCGGCTCCGGTCTACTCAGCGACACGGACTCCAACGACTGGCCGTCCGGTGATCCCGCGCCGGCGTCCTGGGCCTCCGGGTCCGACCGGGACGAGCGCGGCTCCGACTCGTCGGCACCGGGCGGCGCGACGAGGTGGTCGCCGGGTGACGCGCCGAGTTTGTCGCGGGACGATGACGACGGCGCTTCGTCCGGCGCCACGGGCGGGGCCGTCGGGGGCGACTGGCCGCCGGCCAACGAGCCGATGCCGGGCGATCACCGGCTCGGCTCCGGCGCCGGCTGGAAAGCCTCCGCGGCCTCCTGGGGACCGCCGTCCGCGTCGGAGCCGGACGGCCCGGCCTCATGGCGGTCGGATGTGGCGTCGTCCGATCCGGAGCCCTGGGAGTCGGCATCGGCTGGTCCGGCGTCGTCGGATCCCGAGCCGTCCCGGCCGGCGTCGTGGGAGACGCCGGAGTCGCCGGCCGGGGCGCGGTCATGGGAGTCGCCCGCTGTGCCGTCGGCCGACCCGGGCAGCTCAACCTCCGCGCCGCAGGCGTGGGAGATCTCGTCGCCCGAGCCGGCCCCGAGCAGCGCGGAATCCGGGGAGTCGCCGTCCGAGCCGGTGGACCAGGCGCCGGAACCGTCGTCGGGGTCGAAGTTGTGGGCGCGGCTGTCGCCGGAGTCGTCGTCCGGAGGCGATGCGGCCGCGTCGGCAGGCGAACTGAGCGACGACGAGTGGCTGGCGCAGTTGCGAGGTGCCGAGCCGGACCAGGAGCCGGACAACCGGCCGGCCTGGGCCCGGCAGCCGTTCTCCGCAAGTGGGCCGAGCTGGTCCGCGCCCGACCGGCCCGGTGCAGACCCGGCGCCCGCGGCGGAACCGCCCGCGCCCCTGCCGCCGCCCGCGGTGAGTCCACAGTGGACGATGGGTACGGCCGGTGGCGCGCGTCCGATCGCGCCCCGGGCGGACGAGTCCGCACCGGCCGGTCACCGCGTCGGCCCGGTCCTGAGCGCATCGCGCTCCGCCTTCACCGACCTGCCGCGGGCAGCGGCGTCCGTGAGCTCATCGCCTGGGGTCGCCGACGACGCGACCCGATTGCTCCGGCCGCCGCCGGCTCCGGCTGCACGAAAGCCGATCGCAGGACCGTTCGGTCCGCAGCCGGCGCCCTTCGTGCGCTCCGGCGACTGGCCGGCGCAGCGACCGGCGGTTCCGCGAGCCGGCGGTCACCCGTCGGGAGAGCAGCCTCTACCGCCGGGTTACGGCGGTCATCGGTCGGGTCAGCAACCCCCGCCGCCGAGCTTCGGGCACCGGCCCGGAGAGCATCCCGCGTCTCGATTCAGTGGCCCTGGGACCGGAGCGCACCGGGCCACGCCGGGATCCGGACGTCACCAGCCCGGAGCGCAGCCCGCACCGGGATCCGGCGGTCCCCGGTCGGGGGCACAGCCGGAGGCGCCGGGGTTCGGCGGTCATCGGCCCGCGCAGGGCTTCGGGGGGCCGCCGCCAGGGGTGCACCCGGCGGCGCCGGAGTCTGCTGGTCACCAGTCCGGCTGGCAGCCTGCGCAGGGCTTCGGGGGTCCACTGTCCGGGACGCAGCCGCCGGCGCCGGGATCTGTCGGTCACCAGTCCGGCGGGCAGCGCGCACAGGACTTCGGGGATCCTCCGTCCGGGACGCAGCCCGCGTCGGGCCGCGGTGATCACCGGTCCGAGGAGCACTCCACGCTGGGCGGGGACGGGCCGGCTGGCGGGAGTCTGCGTGCCGGCCGCTACGGCAACCAGTCCGGGCAGCAGGTTCCGGCGGGCAGTTACGGTGATCGCTCGACCGGCGCCTTGCCGGCTGTGGGATCCGGCGGTCGGACGCCGGGGGAGCGGGCGGGTGTGACGGATTCGGACAGCGGGACCCGGCAGTGGAACGCGGGTCCTGGTCGCGACGACCGGGCCGAGACGGTGGAGCCCATACCGGGCCAGTTCAGCCTGCCGCTCCCCGCGCTCGGCACGGACGAGGATCCGACCCCCTCCGGCCCGCTCGCAGCCGTGGACCCCTCGGCATCCGCGCTGACCGGCGACGAGCCGTCCGATGCGGAGGACTGGTCCCGCCCGCGCGGCGACGCGTCCTCCGCCGAGCGGGACTGGTCAGGGCACAGCGGGGACACATCCTCCGATGAGCGCGACTGGTCGCCTCAAGACGGGGACGTGTCGCCCGCCGAGCGTGACTGGTCCTCCCCGGGTGGGGACGTGTCGCCCGGCAAGCGGGACTGGTCTTCCCCGGTGCCCCTGGACCGGTCGGCATCCGCCGGGACCGGATCGAGTGTGGCCGCCCGCCCGGAAGGATCGCCCGATCGCGGCGCGCCCGGCAGGCGCCCCGCAGGTCCGGGCAGCGTTCCGCCGGAAGGCGCTCTCCCCGGCCGCGGGCCCTCTCCGCCGTACCCGGGCGCTCCGCAGTACGGCGGCCCCGGGCCGAACCGGGCGCCCGGCGGCCCCGGCCCGGCCGGTCCGCCGAGTGCACCCGGCTACCGCGGCTCCGACCTGCCCGCCGGCTACGGTCCCGCGGCCGGTCCCGCGGTCGGCCGCCCGGTCAACCCGGTGGCGGGGGCCCCGGCCGGCGCCCCGCTCGCGCCACGGGCGCCGGGAGCGCCCGCTCCCACCGTCGAGCAGCTGACAACGCAGTCCCTGCTCCGCCAGCGCCGCCCCACGCCCCAGACCGGCTGGCGCCGCGCCGTCTACAACATCAGCGCGCACACCGTGAACCCCGGCCAATCGGCCGAGGACCGCCGCCGGGAGGAGCTCATCGCCCGCGCCTCCGTACCGGTGCCGGGTTGCTACCGGATCGCGGTGATCTCGCTCAAGGGCGGCGTCGGCAAGACGACCACGACCGTCACCCTGGGCGCGACCCTGGCCTCGCTGCGGGGCGACCGCGTCATCGCCGTGGACGCCAACCCCGACCGCGGCACCCTGTCCGGCAAGATTCCGCTGGAGACCGTGGCCACCGTCCGCAACCTGCTCAACGACGTCGACCGCATCCAGCACTACTTCGATGTCCGGCGCTACACGTCGCAGTCCGCGGACCGGCTCGAGGTCCTCGCCTCCGAGTCGGACCCGGCCGTGTCGACCGCCTTCAGCGAGGCCGATTACCGGACCGTGGCCGCGGTGCTGGAGCGCTTCTACAACATCGTGCTCACCGACTGCGGCACTGGCCTGCTGCACTCGGCCATGGCCGGCGTGCTCGACCTGGCCGACCAGATCGTGCTGGTCAGCTCCGGTTCGGTGGACGGTGCCCGCAGCGCCAGCGCGACCCTCGACTGGCTGGAGGCGCACGGCCGCGGCGCCCTCGTCCGCAACTCCGTCGCAGTGATCAACTCGGTCCGGCCGAAGTCCGGCGGGGTGGACCTGGACCGGCTGGAGGCCCACTTCGCCGCGCGCTGCCGGGCCGTCACCCGGATCCCGTACGACCCGCACCTCGAAGAAGGGGCCGAGGTCGACCTGGGCGAGCTGTCGGGCGCGTCGCGGTCGGCCCTGCTCGAACTGGCCGCGGCCGTCGCGGACGCGTTCCCGCGAGACCGCCGCCGCCCGGTCGAGTAGGAGCGGAACCGCGGCCCAGTTGGGCATGAGCGGCGCCGCACGGTCGCGTGAGAGCCGACCGCCGCTCGGTCGGTAAAGAGCTGGGCTAGTTCAGGTCATCGTCCCGGCGGGTACGCCGGTTGAGCTCACGAAGGAAATCAGGGTCATCGTCAGGCCCGAGGTGGCGCGGCCGCAGCTGCGGGCCGGCGGACTTGCGTGACGACGTGTGCCGCCACACGAGCACCGCGAGGATGACGATCAGCAGAAGGAGCAGGACTGGCACCGACCCAGGGTAACCACGGCGGGCATGATCGCGCCCGTTGATCGGCGAGAACCTGTCCACCTCGGCGTCATGCCGGCCCGTCCGGACCGTCAGAGCCCTCACCGCGGTCCCGCCGCAGCTCCTCCTCACGCCGGCGCAGGTCCTCCTCCCAGGAACCCAGCAGCTTCTCGTGCTCCTGCGCGGCGCGCCGGTCCAGCTCGGCCAGGAACTCCGGGTCGTCGTCGGGTGCGAGCCGGCTGGTCCGGCCGAACAGGCCCGTCGGCGGAACGTCCGACCGTCCGGGCCGGGTGGGCCACGCCGTCCGGCCCGAGGACCCGAGCGTGGGTCGTCGCGGCGCCGACGCCCGCGGCCGGCCCCAGGCGAGCCAGGCCAGCGCTCCCGGCAGGAAGAACAACAGCACGATCGCGAACCAGGCGCCCTTGGACAGCCGGCGGATCTGCGTCCGGTCGGAGCTGACCGCGTCGAGCAGGCAGTAGAGCCAGACCGCCAGGGCAGCCAGGAACAGGATCCCGCCGAAGCGAACGAACACGGTCCTCACCACCCCTCCGCGGCAGGATACGGCGGGTCGCGATGATACTGGCGCAGTGGCGTACGACGTGCGAGGCGACCTGGCCCGACCGGGGGACGGGGAGTGGGCTCGGTCGACGCTCAGCCGTACGCGGCGCTGCCCGGGCCGGCAGCAACGGCCGTCCGGAAGGGTGTCGCCCCGGAGGGCTACGCGGCGCCGTGCGGCGCCGAGGACAACGAAGGATCCGATCCGCCGCCGCGCCGGACGACCGGACACCGGCCGTATGGGCGGTCCCGGGTGATCCGGCCCGGCGACGGGATCAGATCGCTAGGCGTTCGCTCGCGGCCCGACGCTTTCGCTGGACAGCTGCTGAAGCAGCGCCCGAACCTCGGATTCGAGGAACCGTCGGTGACCGCCTGGTGTCCGGATGCTGTGGATCCGGCCAGCGGCAGCCCATCGCGTCACAGTCTTCGGGTCGACGCGGAACAGAGCAGCCACCTCACCCGGCGTGAGCAGTCGCTCCCGTGGGTCCATTCACTCCCCCTGGTACTTGACAGCCACGCGGTACAGGGTCAGGGCTCCGCGCGTGCTGACAGACAGTGAACCACTTCCCGGCCCTGCTGTCCTCTGAACACTCTGATGTCGGAATGTGTATTCACTATTGGAGGCGGAGCGTGAACTATGTGCGACAGGTCGACGGTGTCGATCGCCAGCTCATCGGGGCCCTTCGGGCTAACGCCCGGGCGACTTTCGCGGAGCTGGCGCGGCTGGTCGGCCTGTCCGCGCCCGCCGTGCACGAGCGGGTGGGCAAGCTCGAGTCGAGCGGAGTGATCACCGGCTACCACGCCGCGGTCCAGCCGGCCGCGCTCGGTCTGGGGGTCAGCGCCCTGGTCGGGATCCTGCAGGGGGACCGCGGCGACTCCGACCGCATCTACGCCGCTCTGCAGGAGATGCCGGAGATCGAGGACTGCTGGTTCGTGGCCGGCGAGGAGACCTTCGTGATCAAGGTCCGGGTGCCCGACATGCCGTCGTTGGAGCAGGTCATCGGCGCGTTGAACCGGATCCGCGGGGTTGCCCGGACCCGGACCACGGTGGTGCTGTCCACCCGGTTCGAGGGGCGGCCGCGGCCGGTGCCGCCGCCGGCGCCGGTGATCGACTAGAAAGTCCCGAACCGGGTGTATCAGCGGCTGCGACCGGCGCTCAGTACAGGTGACCGGCCCGCCCTGGTGGGGCTGAGGGGACTCCTCCAGGGGGACGCCGGCCGGTCACGGGAGTGGCGACGGGGGTCTGGCGGCGGGCCGCGCGGGGACGGTCAACCGCCGAACCACCCCGAGCACGGACGAGGCCGGGCAGGTGTACGGGGGTCGCCTGCCCGGCCTCGTCGCCGTGTGAGCCGTTCGGCGGGACCGGTTACCCGGCGCCGTAGCAGACGAAGCCGCCGGCGGTGGCCAGCGCGGCCGGATCGGCCCGGTCCGTGCCCGCTTGGGCGTCGGCCAGCGCGCGGGCCACCGGCAACCCGCGCCGCAGGCCGTCGTGCAGCGCCAGCATCAGCGGCCGGGTCGCCGCGTCCGGCACCGGGATGACCGTCGCCACCGCCGTCCGGGTCCCGAGCGCGAACAGGGCCGAGGTCAGCCCCATCACCTCGTCCCCGGCCAGCACCTGACCACCGCCCGACTGGCAGGCCGGCAGCAGGACCAGCTGCGGCGCCCGCGACAGCCGCTCCAGGTCGTACCCGGTCAAGGGTCCGTCCGCCATCGCCAGCGCCGAGAACAGCGGGTTGTCGCCGCGCAGCGAGCCGTGCGCGGCCACGTGCGCGACCTGGGCCCCGTCCAGCGCCGACAGGACGCCGTCCACGGTCGCGTCCTTACCCTCCAGTCGCACCGCGTCCGGGTACGCGGCGGCGAGGGAAGAGATCTCCGCCGCCGCCCCCTCGAGCCCCGGACCGCACACGAGCACGGCGCGGCGCCTGCGGGACCGTCGCCGCTGGGTCGCCTGCAGCCACACCGCCGCCGACGGCGCCACGGTGACCGGTCGTCCCACGCAGGCCGGCAGCAGCGCCCAGGGCACCGATCGCAGCGACCCGGTCGGCACCACGATCAGCGGCCGGTCGCCCAGCACGTCCCGCAGCGGCCCCAGCACCGCCGCCTCCAGCCGGGCCGACCGGGACGCGACCTGGGCCAGGGCCGGCTCCGGCGCGCCGTGCCCGAGCGCGAGCCGGCGCAGCGCGAACAGCAGCGCGCCCAGCTCCCGGCGGGCCGCGTCCCGGCTGCCGAGCGGGTGCAGCCGGGCCTCGCCGCCGCGGACCGTCACCGCCGACAGCGCGTCGTCCTCGATGGTCCCGATCAGCTCGACCAGCACCGCGTCGCCGAGCGCCGGCCCGAGGTCCTCCACCGTCGGCGGTTCCTGCGGGGCGGCGAACAGCGGGCCGGCCGCCTGCCGGCTCAGCCGGCGTACCCGGTCCTCCAGGGAGCGGCGCCGGGTCAGCAGCCGGTCCACCGGCCGGGAGTCCAGCAGCGCGGCCTCGGTCTCGGCGGAGACCCGGCGCAGCTCGACCAGGGCGGCGGCCAGCTCCTCGTCCGCCGGGGGTCGCACCGGCCGCAGCCGCAGCGCGCCCGCCCGCCACCGCTCGGCCCAGTCCAGGACCTTGCGCGGCGACCCGCTCCGGGTGGCCAGCTGGATCCCCAGGGTGGCGACGTCGTGGGCGTGGCTGGCCACGTGCACCCGCAGCTCGGTGGCGCCCAGGGTGGCCCGCTGCTCCTCCATCACCCGGAAGCCGGCCCGCAGCGCCTGCTCGGCCCCGGCCTCCCGGCCGGTGGCCAGCCGGACCATCGCCTCCGCGTACCAGGCCCGGATGCGCAGGTCGGTGCCGCCGCGGGTGCGGGCGGCGGCGGTCTGCTTCAGCTCGCGCCGGACCGTGCCGAGGTCACCGAGCTCCAGCGCGACCCGGGCGGCGATGAGCCGGGCGTCCAGCTCCTGGGCCCGCCACCCCATCGCGGCCAGCTTGCCGGCCTCCCGCAGCGCCCGCCGGCGCAGCTGGGGGGTCAGCTGACCGGCCCGCTCGTCCGCCCGCAGCGCCGTGTACCGGGCCAGCGTGGCCCAGCCCGGCCGCCGCTGCCGGCCGAACAAGGTGGCCGCGGTGGTGGCGGCGCCCTGCGCGGCGTTCACGTCCTCGCCGGCCAGCTGGGTCTGGGCCAGCAGCAGCTGGGCCTCCGCCAGCAACGAACGCCAGCCGGCCGCGCGGAACTGCTCGATCGCCCGCTCCGCGGTCTGCCGGGCCTCCTCGTACGCGCCCACCGACAGCAGCAGCTCGCCCCGGGTCAGCAGCAGCTCCCGGGGCGGCACGCCGTGCGCGCGGTAGGTCGACTCAGCCGAGTCGAGGAAGCCGAGCGCGGCCGGGACGTCGCCGCGCCGGAAGGTGACGAAGCCCAGGTTGGTCTCGGCGTCCGCGGCCAGGACATGCTGCCCCTCCGCCCGGCACAGCGCCGCGAACCGCAGCAGGTCGGCCTCGGCCGCGGCCAGCTCGCCCCGGTCGATGTAGACCAGGCTGCGGTTGTTGTAGAGCCGGGCCTCGACCAACCGGTCCGGTCCGCGCCGGAGCACCGGCAGGGCCTTGCGGTACGCCTCCAGCGCCTCATCCGTACGGCCGCAGCGCCACAGCACGACACCGCGCTGCATGAGCACCCCGGCGCCGCGCTGCCCGCGCAGCACCTCGGCCGCCCGGTCCAGCTGGCGCAGCGCGTCCGCGGTCCGGCCCCGCTCCGACAGCGCGTACGCCAGGCTGACCCGGGCCTCGGCCGCCGCGTCCGGCTCGCGGGCCTGCTCCGCCTCCCGGACCGCCTCCCGCAGCACCCGGGTGGCCTCGTCCAGCCGGCCGAGCTCGATCGCGGCCCGGCCGTGGGTGCGCAGGGCCAGCGCGGCGACCAGGCCGTCGCCGCCGGCCCGGGCCGCCGCGACTGCGTCCACGGCCGTGCGGCGGGCCAGGTCCGGGTTGGTGCCGACCATGCGGGCGGCGTCCTCGGCCAGCCCGGCGGCGCGGGGGCCGCGCCGGGTCATCGCCCGCCCACCGGTTTGTCCGGTCCGGGATGTATCACTGCCCGGGGGTGCGTGCTCTTGCTGCCGAGAGACGTAGTGAGGAGGAAGCCGTGCCCGATCCGACCCGTGTTCGCGTCCGCGCCACCGACCCGGTGTCGGAAGCCGGCGTCGCCAGCCAGCTGCGCGTCCAGCACGACCTGGAGGTCCTCTCGTCCGACTCGCCGGTCCGGCCGGACGTCGTCGTCCTCGTCGCCGACCGCGTGGACGAGCCTACGGCCACGACCATCCGGTTGACCCGCGATGCGGGCGGCCCCCGGGTCGTGTTGATCGTCGGATCGGTCGACGGGGTCGAGGTGCTGGCGGCGGTCGAGGCCGGGGTGGCCGCGATCGTCCGCCGTCGCGAGGCGACGCCCGACCGGCTCAGCACCGCGATCCGGGCCGCCGCGACCGGCGACGGGCACCTGCCGCCCGACCTGCTCGGCCGGCTCCTGCAGCAGGTGGGTGACGCGCAGCGGAAGCTGACCGCGCCGGCCGGGCTGACCTTCGGCGGTCTCACCCAACGGGAGCTGACCGTCCTCCGTCTGATCGCGGACGGTTACAGCACCAGTGAAATTGCGACCCGAATGGCCTATTCGGAGCGTACGATCAAGAACTCCATCCATGACCTCGTGTCACGGTTCCACCTGCGCAACCGCACCCATGCGGTCGCGTTCGCCGTTCGGCAAGGCCTGATCTAGACCCATCGTCCCCCGACCGGTACTCGTCGAGAAGGAGCACTGCATGAGCGCCCCCACGCCCCCGGCCGCCAGCAACCCCCAGCCCGACGGCGGCAAGCCCACGCCGCTCAGCGAGCCGATGGGTGGCAAGCCGACCCCGCTGGACCCGACGACGAAGGGCGGCAAGCCCACGCCGCTGGACGACCCGAAGAAGTAGCCACCGCGCAGAGGCGGGCCGGGTGAACGCCCGGCCCGCCGGCACGTCCGGGGTCAGTCCCGACGGGGTCGGACCCCGTCTGGGCCACCTCCGCGGTCAGCCTCTCCGCGGTCAGCCTCTCCGCGGTCAGCCCGCGGGGTCGGGCCCCTGACGGGTCAGGGTGCCGGGTCAGGGACTGTCGGGGCCGGCGTCGGTCAGGTGCGGACCCAGCTGGTGACGAGGTCGCGGCCGGTGGCCGTCCGCAGCCGCAGCCGCAGCAGCCCGGACGGCACGCCGTCGGCGGTGAACAGGCTGTCCTCGACCGGCACCGTGCGGCGGCCGGCCGCGGTCTCGACCTCGGCCCCGACCACCGTGGTCCCGGTGACCTGGGCGACCAGGTCCCGGGCCGGACCGCGCTCGGTCACCTGCAGCTCGACCGTGACCGGGCCGGTCTCGAACGAGATCAGCCGGACATCGCCATCGCCCCGGACGACCAGCACGCCGCTGCCCGGGTTCTCGGCGGTGTCCCGGACCAGCTCGGCCAGCTCCTCGTCCAGCCGGCGCAGCCCGAACAGCGCGCGGGCCTCGGCGACGACCTGGGGTGGCACCGGGTCCAGCCGGTCCAGCACCGGGCCGAGCCGGGCCAGCAGCTCGTCGTCCGACTCGAGCGGCGCGCTCATCGGGGACCGTCTCCTTCGGCCAGCACGGTGCCTTCGACCAAGGCCCGCAGCTGGGTCAGGCAACGCCGCCGGGTGGGGCCGATGCTTCCGACCGGCATGCCCAGGGCGGCCGAGATCTCCTCGTACGCCTGCGGGTCGGCGACGGCGACGCGCAGCAGCTGCTGGCACTTCTCGCCGAGCCTGCCGAACGCCTGCCACAGCGCCTGGTCCCGCTCGTCGATCAGCACGGACGTGTCGACCGGCGGCGCGTCGTCGGGGCGGTCGAGCACGGTGTCCTCGTACGCCGGGCGTTCCCGGCCGGAGCGGCGCAGCACCCGCATCGCCTCCCGACGTGCAGTGGTGACGAGCCAGCCGACCAGCCGGGCCGGGTCCTCGATCCGGTCCAGGTGCTCGACCAGGCGCAGCCAGGTCGTCTGGACCACGTCGTTGGCGTCGGCGGCGTCCAGCCGGAAGGAGCGGGCCACCGCCCACAGCAGCCGGGTGTGCTCGGCCACCAGGTCGTCCCAGGCCCGCTGATCGCCCTTGGCCGCGCGGGCAAGGAGGTCGGCGGTCGCGCTGAACGTGTCGGTCATCAGTCCCTCGACGGCAAACGTAGGCACCCAGTGTGCCCCACTCAACGTCGCCGACGAACACTGCACAGCATTGACGCTAGGTCCGGATGTCGGCCGCGCGACAGGGCCGACCGGGCTGTTCCGTTGCCCGAAGGGGCAAGGCGGCGGCCCGATCGGGCAGTCGGCCCGGTACGCGCGATGCCGGGTCGGTCCCGGATCTAGGTCGGTGTCGTCCGTATTGTCGCGATAGGGCACGATGGCGCGATGGTCGATCGGCCGGCGCCGGAGCGGGAGCGCTGGCTCAGGGTCGTCCGGGACGACGAGCCGCAGCCGCCGACCTCGCTGCCGCCCCCGGACGACCGGCCCCCGCCCCTCACCGCGCGAACCACGCCGGCCGCGCGAACCGCCCCGGATGGGCCTGCCGCCTCGACTGCGGTGGACGGGCGCGTCAGGCCGACGGGTCCGGGTGGGGCATATCGGCCCCGGGACGGGGAGTCAGTGCCGGACGGGCTGCTTCCGCCGCCCGGCGGTGGGCGGTTGCCGCTGGCCTACCGCCGCGGACCGGCGCCGCGGCCGGCGGCGACCGTGCCGCGGCCGGCGACCGGGGACGCGCCGCGAGGAGCCG
>DATDKW010000327.1:0-9839 GCA_036519715.1 Mycobacteriales bacterium | reverse complement strand
CAGCTCCTCCGGGGTGGGCTCGCGGCCCAGGTCCTGGAGCAGCTCGCGCTGGATGCGGCCGAGCTTGTTGATGACCTCGACCATGTGCACCGGGATGCGGATGGTGCGGGCCTGGTCGGCCATGGCGCGGGTGATGGCCTGGCGGATCCACCACGTCGCGTACGTCGAGAACTTGTAGCCCTTGGTGTAGTCGAACTTCTCGACCGCGCGGATCAGGCCCAGGTTGCCCTCCTGGATCAGGTCCAGGAAGGCCATGCCGCGGCCGGTGTAGCGCTTGGCCAGCGAGACGACCAGCCGCAGGTTGGCCTCGAGCAGGTGGTTCTTGGCCCGCTCGCCGTCGCGGACGATCCAGAGCAGGTCGCGGCGCAACGTCGGGGAGACCTGCTCACCCTTCTTGCCGGCCAGCTTGGCGTCCTCCATGCGGCGGACCCGCTCGGCCGCGTACAGCCCGGCCTCGATGCGCTTGGCCAGGTCCACCTCCTCCTCGGCGTTGAGGAGGGCGACCTTGCCGATCTGCTTGAGGTAGGCCCGGACGGAGTCGGCGGAGGCGGTGAGCTCGGCGTCCTTGCGGGCCTGCCGCAGCGCCTCGCTCTCCTCGTCCTCCTCGTCCCAGGTGAACTCCTCGGTGGTGGTCTCCTCCTCGGTCGTGGTGGAGGAGGCGCCGGTGGTGATCTCGGTCGGCTCGTCGATGGCCAGGCCGCCGCCCTCGGGGGCGGGCGTGCCGTCGGCCGGCGGGGTGGCGGCCGGCGCGGCGGCCCCGTCGGCGGGGGCGGCCTTGCGCTTGCGCTTGGCCGGCGCGGTCGCGGCGGTCCCAGCGGCCCCGGCAGCCGAGGCGGTCGCGGGCACCGGCTCGGGCACCGCGGTCAGCGCGGCCCCCTCCGGAGCGGCCGCGCGGGGCCGGGCCGGCTCCGCACCAGGGCGCGGTGCCGGGCGGGCACCGGTGCTCTTGGTGACGGTGCTGCGGGACGGGGCCGCGGCGGCCGCGGTCCGCGCGGGTTTGCCCCGCCCCGGGGAGGCGGTGGGCGCATCGAGCATGACGGTCACTCCCGAATCACTCAGCGTGCGCAGCACGCGCTTGCCGTGGGAGGCCGGCAGACCGGCCTCCTCGAACGCGCGGCTGATGTCGTTCGCTCGCAGGAATCCCTGGTGGCGACCACGGGAGACGAGATGCTCCGCGAGGTCCCGGGTCGGGTCGGACCCGGCGGTGCTGTCAGAGCGGGGATCGGCTGCCACGAACGCCCTTTCACGAACGGGTGCCCCCTGGCGAAGGAGGCCGCACGACGGGAACTGCCCGGGACGGGCAGGGGGTTTGTTGGGGAGCGGGGGCGGTCTTCCGGTGCAGGTGGTCCGCGGAGATCGATCCGCGGTGGTGCTGTCGTCCCACCTGGCGCCGGCCGGCCGTGCCCGTGCCCGTGCCAGTGTAACTTCGCGCGGGCCCTGGTCGTGGCGCGGACCACCCAACTGGGCTGGGAACATGCGTCCGACCGCCTACTTTTCCGGCGAACCGAACGGAGCAAGGTGTCACAGGCGTCTGTCCCCGGCCCGCTGGCGGGCCTGCTGGTCGTCGATCTCACCCGGGTCCTGGCCGGGCCGTTCGCCACGATGATGATGGCCGACCTGGGCGCGCGGGTGGTGAAGGTGGAGCGGCCCGGGCGTGGGGACGACTCCCGCGCGTACGGACCGTTCGTCGACGGTCACTCCGCGTACTTCGCCCGGGTCAACCGGGGCAAGGAGTCGATCGCCCTGGACCTCAAGTCCGCGGCCGACCGGGACGTGCTCGTCGCCCTGGCCGGGCGGGCCGACGTGCTGATCGAGAACTTCCGGCCCGGGGTGATGGACCGGCTCGGGCTGGGCGCCGACGCGCTCGCGGTCCGCAACCCCCGGCTGGTGTACGCGTCGGTGTCCGGCTTCGGGCAGACGGGCCCGTGGCGGGAGCGGCCCGCGTACGACACGGTGGTGCAGGCGGCGGCGGGGCTGTTCGCCGTGACGGGCGAGCCGGACGGGGAGCCGGCCAAGATGGGCACCTCCATCGCCGACCTCAGCGCCGGCCTGTACGTCTTCGGCGCCGTCCTGGCCGCCCTGCAGGGCCGGGCCACCACCGGGCGCGGCGCCCGGGTCGACGTGGCCATGTACGACTCGGCCCTGTCGCTGCTGGAGGGCGCCGCGCTGCACTACCTGACCCAGCGCACGGAACCGCCGCGGCTGGGGAACATGCACCACTCCATCTCGCCGTTCGGGACGTTCCGCTGTGCGGACGCGCCGATCGTGATCTGCGCCGGCGGCGACGGGCTGTTCGGTGTGCTGTGCACGGTGCTGGGACGGCCGGAGCTGGTCCGCGATCCCCGCTTCGCCGACAACGACAGCCGGGTCACGCACCGGGCGGCCCTGTCGGCCGAGCTCGACGCGGCGCTGGGGACGGCGCCGGCGGCTGACTGGCTGGAGAAGATCGGGGCGGCCGGGGTGCCGTGCAGCGCGGTGTCCACGGTCGGGGCGGCGCTGGACTCCGAACAGACCGCGGTCCGGCGGATGGTCGTCACCGCCGGCGGCCTGCCGATGGTGGGCAACCCGATGAAGATCGCCCCGTACGGGGAGCCGGACGAGCGGCCGCGCCCGCCCGGCCTGGACGAGCACGGCGCCGCGATCAGGGCCGAACTGGGCCTGTGATCACTCCGTGAACTTCTCGTGGGCGGCCATCGCGGCGCCCACGATGCCGGCGTTGTTGAGCAGCTGAGCCGGCTTGATCGGGGTGTTGAGGTCCAGCAGCGGGACCCACTTGTCGGAGTTCTTGCTGACCCCGCCGCCGACCACGAACAGGTCGGGGGTGAACAGCCTCTCCACGTGGGTCAGGTACTTCTGGACCCGCTTGGCCCACTGCTTGTACGACAGGCCCTCGTTGTCCTTGGCCGCCGAGGACGCCTTCTTCTCCGCGTCGGCGCCGTCGATCTCGAGGTGGCCCAGCTCGGTGTTGGGCACCAGCTGGCCGTCCAGCAGCAGCGCGCTGCCGATGCCGGTGCCGAAGGTGAGCAGGATGACCACGCCGTCGACGCCCTTGGCCGCGCCGAAGCGGGCCTCGGCGATCCCGGCCGCGTCGGCGTCGTTGAGCACGGTGACGTCGCAGTGGGTGATGTCGGTGAAGACCTTGTCGACGTCGGTGCCGATCCAGCTCTTGTCGACGTTGGCGGCGCTCTTGGCCACCCCGTTCTTGATCACCGCGGGGAAGGTCGCGCCCAGGTCGCCGGACCAGCCGGCCTCCTTGACCAGCCGGGCCACCACCTCGGCCACGGCCTCGGGGGTGGACGGGTGCGGGGTCAGGTACTTCACCCGCTCGGTGGCCAGGTCGCCCTTGTCGAGGTCGACGATCGCACCCTTGATCCCGCTGCCACCGATGTCCACGCCGAACGCGGTCGTCGTCGTCCTACGCCTGCTGGGCACCTGATCTCCCCTCGCCGCCACCAACCTACTGTCTAGACATGCCCACCTCGGCCGGAGCCGACCACACCGACTTGCTGGCGCTGGCCGAACGACTGGCCCGGGGCGCCGGTGAGCTGACCGTACGACTGCGCGGCGGCGGCCGGACCCTGGACGTCGACGCCAAGAGCAGTCCCACCGACGTCGTCACCGAGGTGGACCGGGCTTCGGAGCGGTGGCTGGCCGACGAGCTGGCCCGGGAGCGGCCCGACGACGCGCTGCTGGGCGAGGAGGGGGCGTCCCGCTCCGGCGGCACCGGGGTGCGCTGGATCGTCGACCCCATCGACGGCACGGTCAACTTCCTCTACGGCCTGCGCCCGTACGCGGTCTCGGTCGCGGCCGAGCGGGACGGGCGGGTGGTGGCCGGCTGCGTGCACGACCCGACCTCGGGCGACACGTTCACCGCCGCGCTCGGCGGCGGGGCGTACCTGGACGGGGTCCGGATCGGCGGGCGCTGGCTGGCCGCCGGCCTGGACACGGCGGTGGTCGGGACCGGGTTCGCGTACGACGCGCGCGTGCGGGCCGGGCAGGGCGAGGTGCTGGCCGGGGTGCTGCCCCGGGTCGGCAACGTGCGCCGGCTGGGGTCGGCCGCGCTCGACCTCTGCTACGTGGCCGCCGGGCGGCTGGACGGCTACTGGGAGCACGGGCTCAAGGACTGGGACCGGGCCGCCGGCGTGCTCGTCGCGACCGAGGCCGGAGCGTTGGTCACCGGGCTGCGCGGGCGCCCGCCCGGGGCGATCACCGTCGCGGCGTCGCCCGCGGTCGCCGCCGACCTGGCCACCCTGCTGGAGCAACTCGGCGCCGACCAGCTCTAGCCCCCACCCTCCTCCGGCGGCCGCGGGGCGATCGGCTATAGGTAGTGCATGGGTGTGCCGGGCGCTGATCCGCGGGTGCTGGGGCCGTACCTGGCCGAGCGGCTGGGCGACGACGGCTGGCGGGAGCCGGTCATCGAGGTCGTCCCGGGCGGGCGGTCCAACCTGACCTACTTCGTCTCCGGGCCGCCCGGGGACCTGGTGCTGCGCCGCCCGCCGCTGCGGGCGGTCCGGCCGACCGCGCACGACATGACCCGGGAGCACCGGGTCCTGTCCGCGCTGGCCGGCACGGCCGTGCCGGTGCCGCGGCCGGTGCTGCTGTGCTCCGACCCGGACGTGCTGGGCGCGCCGTTCTACCTGATGGAGCGGGTGCCCGGGGTGGTGGTCCGGGCCGCCTTCCCGGACGGGTACGCGACGGAGCCGGCCGACCGGGTCGCGATCACCCAGGCGCTGGTCGACGTGCTGGCCGGCCTGCACGCGGTCGACCCGGGCGCGGTGGGCCTGGACGGGTTCGGCCGGCCCGAGGGCTACCTGGCCCGGCAGCTGCGGCGGTGGTCGGGGGAGTGGCAGGCGCTGCGCTCCGGGGACCTGCCCGCGGTCGACGCGCTGGCCGCCGAGCTCGGCGCCGGCCTGCCGGCCGCGGTCGCCGGCCCGATCGTGCACGGCGACTACAAGCTGGACAACGTGGTGCTCGACCCGGCCGACCCGGGCCGGATCGCGGCCGTGCTGGACTGGGAGATGTCCACCCTGGGCGACCCGCTGGCCGACCTCGGGCTGCTGCTCGTCTACTGGCAGCCGTCCGGCGGGGCGGCGGCGGCGGTCCCGTCGGTGACCGGGCTGCCCGGCTTCCCGGGCCGCTCCGACGTCGTCGCCCGCTACGCCGCCCGCACCGGCCGGGACGTCTCCGCCCTGCCCTGGTACGTCGCCTTCGGCTACTTCAAGCTGGCCGTCGTGGTGGCCGGCATCGTGGTCCGGCAGCGGGCCGGGGCGATGGCCGACAACACCGACGACGGCCTCGGCGACGCGATCGGCCCGCTGGCCGAGGCCGGCCGGGACGCGCTGAGCCGCCGGGCCGACGACCTCGACTGACACGCTCAGTGATCGCGGGTTGGATACGGTTCGGCACGGATGTCCGAAGGGGCGCGAACGTAAGGAGGGCCCGCTACCCTCGGTCCCAAGGGAACCGCGCACAGTGCGGTCTGCACGGTGGAGGCGCCAATGGGGGCGGTGTTCCAGGGCAAGGACGCACCAGCCCGGGCGCGCTACTCGATGCGCCTGCGGCGGGCCCTGCCGGCCCTCGTCCTCCTCCTGGTGCTCTGCGCGCTGGCCGGGGCGACCTGGATGAAGGTGCTGGACCGGGTGCAGGCCCGGGCCGACGCCGCCGCCTGCCCGACCGCCCCGGCCGACCCCAACCGGATCCAGCTGCGGATCTACAACGCCACCGGCCGCGAGGGGCTGGCCAAGGCCGTCGCCAGCCAGCTCAGCAGCCGCGGCTACCTGATCATCGCCACCGAGAACGACCCGCTGGCCGGCATCCGCCCGGTCGAGTCCTCCGCCGAGGTGCGGTACGGGCCGTCCGGGGCCAAGCAGGCCGCGCAGGTCCGCCGGCAGGTGCCGGGCGCGACCCTCTACCGCGACGCCCGCCAGGGCGCGGTCATCGACCTGGTGCTGGGGGACAGGTACCGGCGGCTGTCCACCCCGGCCGAGCTGGCCAAGGGCCGGCAGGGGCTGGTCGCCGCGGCACCGGCCAAGCCGGCCGCGACCACGGCGCCGTCGCGCTCCCCGGGCTGCTGAGGGTGAGCACGGTCGGCTTCCGGCCGAGCCGGGACGGCTTCCGGTTCGGCAACTCCTGGCCCCGCGGGGCTCCGGTCCGGCTGGCCGGCATCGGCTTCGGCCGCGTCTACGGCGGGCTCTGCGGCGGCATGGCGTACGAGGCCCGGCGGGCCTGGCTGGCCGGCGAGCCGCCGCCGCCCGACACCCTGGCCCCGGCCCGCGGCCCGCTGGCCGACCGGCTGTTCCGGGCCCAGCTGGCCAGCCTCGACCTGCCGGCCGGGCCGCTGCGCTACCTCTGGTATCAGCTGCCGCCGCAGGACCAGGCCCGGCGGGAGCTGACGCTGACCGAGGGGCTGCCCCGGGTGCGCCGGTCGCTGGACGCCGGCGTGCCGGCCCTGGTCGGGCTGATCCGGGTGGTCACCTGGGACCCGCGCAAGGTGGTGGAGAACCACGTCGTGCTCGGCTACGGGCTGACCGAGTCGCCGGACGGCACGGCCGAGATCGCCGTCTACGATCCCAACCACCCCGGCGACGACACCGTCCGGCTGCGCGTCACCGCCGACGGGACCGTGGCGTACTCGCACGGGACGGTGGCGGCGTTCACCGTCGTGGGCCCGGAGGTGCCTGCGTCCCGCCGTGCCGGGGACTCGCCCGACGCCCGGCCCTGACCGCCTTGGACAGCTGCTTCCACTCCCGGCGCCGCTCGGCCCGCTGCCGGGCGTCGTAGCGGTCCCGCAGCCAGCCGACCTCCTGCCGCAGCGCGGCGTGCGAGGCGACCCGGCGCGGGGACAGCGTGCCGTCGGCGACCGCGGCCGCGATGGCGCAGCCCGGCTCGCCCGCGTGCCGGCAGTCGCGGAACCGGCACTCCCGCGCCAGCGCCACGATGTCGGCGAAGGCCAGGTCCAGGCCGTCGTCGGCGGCCCAGAGCTGGACGCCGCGCAGGCCGGGGGTGTCCAGCAGCAG
Organism: Mycobacteriales bacterium; assembly: GCA_036519715.1. GTDB lineage: Bacteria > Actinomycetota > Actinomycetes > Mycobacteriales > CADCTP01 > CADCTP01. The sequence goes on along the minus strand of DATDKW010000327.1, from coordinate 2,823 downwards.
GCCGCCGCCGGGCAGCAGGGTCAGCTCCCGGGCGGTGGTGGTGTGCCGGCCGCGTCCGCTGCGGCCGACCGGGCCGACCCCGGCCACAGCCGTGCCGGCCAGCGCGTTGAGCAGGCTGGACTTGCCCGCCCCGGACATGCCCAGCAGGGCGGCGGTCAGGCCGGGCCGCAGCATCGCCCGCAGCTCGGCCAGGCCGCGGCCGTCGACCGTGCTGGCCAGCAGGACGGGAGCGGCCGGGGCGGTCTCGGCCACCTCGTCCCGCTCGGCCGCGGCCGTGCCCGGGGCCAGGTCGGCCTTGGTCAGCACGACCACCGGCCGGGCGCCGGAGTCCCAGGCCACCGCCAGCAGCCGGTCCAGCCGGCCGGCACTCGGCGGCGCGGCCAGCGACACCAGCACCAGCACCAGGTCCACGTTCGCGGCCAGGACCTGGCGGGCCGCGGCCCGGCCGGCGGCGCCCCGGACCACCTCGGTCCGCCGCGGCAGCCGCACCAGCCCCTCGGGGGAGGACAGCACCCAGTCGCCGGTGACCAGATCGGGGGCCGTGGCCCGGGTCTCGCCGGTGGCCGTGGCCAGCACGGCGTGGCCGTTGCCGGCCCGGACCACCCGGGCCGGCTCGCCCGGCCGGCCGGCGGCCAGGCCGGCCCACTCGGCGTCCCACCCCAGCTCGTCGAGCACGTGACACACCTCCGCGGGATCGGCCATGATGACCATCGGGACTCCCGCGCGCCGCTGCGGCGGGCCGTTGGATCGGCACGGTAACCTCCCGCGGCCGACGCGCCGAGGGGGTTTTATGCGCCCCCGAAACGGGTTGCGAGAGCGGGCACAAAACCACTCCCCGGGGCGTTGCCCGCACGCCACCAGAACGACCCTCAGGAGTGACCCACCATGGCAACCGATTACGACGCGCCCCGGCGCAGCGAAGTGGACGAGCTCGGGGAGGACTCCCTCGAGGAGCTGAAGGCCCGCCGGGCCGAGGCCCAGTCCGGGTCCATCGACGTGGACGAGGCCGAGCTCAACGAGAACCTCGAGCTCCCCGGGGCCGACCTGTCCGGTGAGGAGCTCACCGTCCGGGCCGTCCCCCAGCAGGCGGACGAGTTCACCTGCTCCAGCTGTTTCCTGGTCCACCACCGCTCCCGGCTCGCCGGCGAGCGCAACGGACAGCCCATCTGCCGGGACTGCGCGGCCTGACGGGGGTAGGGAAGAGCGATGGCCCGTGTCCCGTGGCAGCGGACCGAACCCGAGATCGACCCGGGTCCGGCCGCTGACGCCACGGCTGGCACCACCAGGGACGAGGCCTCCCTGGGCGAGTTGGTCGCCCGCGTCGCCGACGACTCCGGCGACCGGAAGGACCAGCTGGCCGCGCTCGCCCGCGGACTGGCCGGTGGCATGAAGGACGCCGCCGGATCCGGGTTCCGCGGGGCCGGCTCGCTGCTCGCCGACGTTCTCGCGGATGCCGCACCGAGATTGCGGATCCGGGACTCGGCGACGCTGCGAGCCCACCACCCCGGGCTGTCCGACGACGAGCTCGCGGACGTCCTGATCCGCAACGCCGCCCGCACCACGGCCGCCTTCGGTGCCGCCGTCGGCGCGCTGGCCGCGGTCGAGTTCGCCGCGCCGCCCAGCCTGCTGGCCGCGCCGGCGCAGCTGGCCGCCGAGACGCTGGCCGTGGCCGCGACCGAGGTGAAGCTGGTCGCCGAGCTGCACGAGATCGCCGGGCAACCCGCGCACGGCAACGGCACCCAGCGCGGCTCCGCCTACCTGATGAGCTGGGTCCGGCAGCGCGCCCTGGACCCCCAGGCCGGCGCCGCCGGTCTGTCGGCCGTGCTCGGCCACGCCGCCAAGCGGGAGCTGCGCTCGATGCTGGTCCGCCGTACGGGCCGGAGTATGTCGAAGCTGGCCCCGTTCCTGGCCGGCGCGGTCGCCGGCGGCATCGTCAACCGCCGGGTCACCCGGTCGCTGGGCGACAAGCTGATCGCCGAGCTGCGCGGTCGGCGGTACTGATCTTCCGCGGCGTCCGGGCCCGAGTAACCTGACCCGCTGTGCCATCACCCCTTTCCCCGCCCGCGGCGGACGCACCGTTGCAGGTGCTGGTCCAGCGCCTGGATCCCGGCGTGCCGCTGCCGGCGTACGCGCTGCCCGGTGACGCCGGTGCCGACGTGGTGACCACCGTCGACGCCGAGCTCGCGCCGGGGGAGCGGGCCGTGCTGCCGACCGGGCTGGCGCTGGCGCTGCCGGACGGGTATGCCGCCTTCGTGCACCCGCGCTCCGGTCTGGCCGCCCGCTGCGGCATGTCGCTGGTCAACGCGCCGGGCACGGTCGACTCCGGCTACCGCGGCGAGGTGAAGGTGATCGTCATCAACCACGACCCGGTCGCGACGCTGCGGCTGGCCCGCGGCGACCGGATCGCCCAGCTGGTGCTGCAGAAGGTCGAGCGGGCGGTGTTCACCGTCGTCGACGAGCTGCCCGGGTCCGAGCGCGGCGCCGGCGGGCACGGCTCCACCGGCGGGCACGCCCATCTCGTGGGTGGTGTGTGATGGCGCTCGGCCGCCGCCGCGGGCACCGCTCGGAGCGCTCCAAGATCGACGCGACGCCGCCCTGGGCCACCGAGAAGGAACGCGACACCGACCCCACCACCGGCCCGTACGACGAGGCCGACGCGCCCGACGACGAGCTGGAGCGCCTCGACCTCGGCGCCCTGCAGATCCCGGTCATCGGCGGGGTCGAGGTGCGGGTCGACGTCGGCCCGGACCAGCAGGTCGTCGCGGCCACGCTGTCGTACTCAGGCAGCGAGGCGCAGATCGGCGTGTTCGCCGCGCCCCGCAC
>DATDKW010000326.1:0-8367 GCA_036519715.1 Mycobacteriales bacterium | reverse complement strand
CCCGCCACGCTGGACTACCTGACCAGCCTGGAATGGATCCGCGCACCGGAGAATCTCTGCCTCCTCGGCCCGGCAGAGACAGCGACAGACTGCAACATCTTCGTGCGGTGTTGCCGTGCGAGGTTCGGGTTACCGGTGAGGCGCATCCGCTGTTCGGGCGGCTGGTGAAGGCGGCTGCGTTCAAGCGGTTGAACGGGGTGCTGCACCTGGTGGTGGAGCTGCCGGACGGTTCGCCGGGCACGATCCGCGCCGATGCCACTGACGTGCTGGGGTTCGAGGGCGCGCGGGGGCTGGCGGTGGTGCTGGACGCTGACGGGGTGCGTGAGCTGCGTGCCCTGGTGGGGCGGCTGGGTGTGGCCGGCTCGGTTGAGGGTGGGCTCCGGTGACGGCTGGGTCGGCTGGCGGTGCCGATGCTGGGATCGTTGGCGCGGCTGAGGCCGGCGAGCTGGACGTGTGGCAGGCCGTGCAGGCGTTGCAGCAGGGCTTCGAGGCGGCCAGCGCGGCGGAGTTGGCTGGTGGCGGCAGCGCGGCGTACTACGTGCGGCAGGCGGGGCTGGAGACGGTGGTCGCCGACCGGATGCGGGTCTGGGCGGTGATCAGCGTGCACCGGGCGCTGTGGGCCGGCGCGTCGGTGGCTGAGCTCGCGCAGGCCATCGGCTCGACGTTTGAGCAGGTCGCCGGGCGGTGGCGGGTGTGGGCGGACGGGCAGCGGCGGCTGAATGAACACTGCCCGGGTCTGGGTGTGAGCGCCGGCGAGTACGACCGGGTCGACGCGGTGCTGGCCGTGGCGTCAGCGTCCACAGTGGAGTCCCGGTCGGGTTCGTCCACGCGGCCTGGCTGTCCGGTGGTGGAAGGCAAATAGGTTCACCTCGTCCGTGATCGCGCCACGACTTCGGGAGAGGTGAACCTATTTGCGTGTCATGAGGGTAGCGGCTGGCGGCCAGCTGGTTCTGCCGGTGGATGAGGTGTCGCCGGCGGATCGGTGGGGGCAGCTGCCGGAGCAGACCCGCGCTGAGGTGCTGGTGCTGCTGGCCCGGCTGATCGCCCGCGGTGTGCTGGTCGCCGACGCCGACGCCGACGCCGACGCCGCAGCCGACGCCGCAGCCGACGCCGCGGCCGGCGAGTCTTGCCTGGGTGTGGGAGCTGGGCGTGGCTGAGCCGGTCGGCCGGCCGCCGGCTGCGGTGGCGGTGTGGTCGGCTGAGAAGGTCACCGCGTCGCATCTGGGCCGGGACGCCTACGTGTATGTGCGGCAGTCCACTCCGACCCAGGTGCTGGTGCATACCGAGAGCCTGGCGCGGCAGTACGAGCTGCGGGAACGGGCCGTCGGGCTGGGCTGGCCGGCTCGGCAGGTGGTGGTCATCGACGCCGACCTGGGCCGCTCAGGCGCGGAGGCGGTGGGCCGGCTGGGGTTCCGGGAGCTGGTCGCCGACGTGGGGCTGGGGAAGGTCGGGATCGTGCTGGGTATCGAGGTGTCCCGGCTGGCTCGCAACAACGCCGACTGGTATCAGCTGCTGGACCTGTGCACGCTGACCGACACGCTGATCGCCGACGCCGACGGGGTCTACCACCCCGGCGACTTCAACGACCGGCTGGTGCTCGGGCTGAAGGGCACGATGTCGGAGGCCGAGCTGCACCTGATCCGGTCCCGGCTGACCGCCGGGCTGCGGCACAAGGCGGCCAAGGGCCAGCTTCGCCAAGGGCTGCCGGTCGGGCTGGACTACGACACCGACGGCCGGGTGGTGATCACCGCGGACGAGGCGGTCCGGGAGGCGATCGCCACGGTGTTCCGGCTGTTCACCGAGCTGGCCTCAGCTCGGCAGGTGCTGCTGTCGCTGCGGGAGGACGGGCTGCTGCTGCCGCGGCGGGCGACCGGCTCGGCCCGCATCCACTGGGCGGCGGCGACCTACCCGGCGGTGCACGACTTGTTGACTAACCCCGCCTACGCCGGTGCGTTCGTGTTCGGCCGCACCCGCACCGAGAAACGGGTCGACCCGACGACGGGGCGGGTGAGCAGCCGGGTGCGGCTGCTGCCCCGCGACCAGTGGGCGGTGCTCATCTGCGACCACCACCCCGGGTTCATCAGCTGGAGCACGTATGAGGCCAACACCGCTCGGCTGCGAGCCAACTGGCCGGCTCCCCGCGGGCACGGCGGCGGCGCGGTGCGGGAGGGCCGGGCGCTGCTACAGGGCCTGCTGCGCTGCGGCAGGTGCGGGCGGATCATGCAGACCGGCTACTCCGGGCCGGCCGGCAACAGCCCCCGCTACGTCTGCGGGCGGGCCAAGCAGCTCTACGGCACCGACCGGGGCTGTCAGAGCATCGGCGGCGGCCGGCTGGAGACCACCGTCTTGGACCAGCTGTTCGCGGTGCTCGAACCGGCGTCGCTGCACGCCACCGCCAAAGCACTGACCGAAGCCGACACCAGCCACCGGCGGCGGCTGGCCGCCTTCGAGCTCGCCGTTGAACGCATCCGCTACGAAGCCGACCGCGCCCGCCGCCAGTACGACGCCGTCGAACCGGAGAACCGGCTCGTCGCCCGCACCCTCGAAGCCGCCCTGGAAGACAAGCTCGCCGCCGTGCGGACCGCCGAGAACGACCTACGCGCCCAGCAGACCCGCCGCCCGGTCACCCTCACCGACGACGAACTGGCCTGGATCGGCCGGGCCGGCGCCGACGTCCGCGCGGTCTTCCACGCCCCGACCACCACCACCGTCGAACGCAAACAGCTCATCCGCGCGGTCATCGCCGAGACCGTCCTGACCGTCAACGCCCAGACCCGCGTCGCCGACCTGCGCATCATCTGGCAGGGCGGGACCACCACGACACTGTCCATGCCGATGACCAAACACGGCGGCCACCCCCGCACCACCGACGAGGACACCCTCACCCTGGTCCGCCGCCTCGCCGCCCACTACGACGACCGCACCATCGCCGCGGTCCTGTCCAAACAACGCCGCCGCACCGCCACCGGCCTGCCCTGGACCAAGACCCGGGTCAAGACCCTGCGGACCTCCCACCAGATCCCCGCCTACCAGCCCGAGCCAGAAACTGTCAGCCCCCACAGCCAAGATGCCCGCGTGCTCAGCGTCCCCGAAGCCGCCGCCCAGCTCGGCGTCAGCAAGTACACCGTCTACCGGTGGCTGCGCGAGGGGTTCATCATCGGCCAGCAACTCACCCCCGCCGCGCCCTGGCAGGTCCGTGTCGACCAGGGCCTTCGCGACCGCATCCGCCCCGACGTCCCCGACGGCTGGCTGCCCCTCGACCAGGCCGCCCACGCCCTCGGGCTCGCCCGGCAGACCGTGTTGCACAAGGTCCAACGCGGCGAACTGACCGCCGTCCTGGTCAACCAAGGACGCCGCCAAGGCCTCCGCATCCAGGCCAAACACCAAACAGATGGACTGTTCGACACACCCCGATGAAAGGAACGCGCAGTGTCAACCACGACCGGGCGGGCCGAGGAGGCAGAGATTCTCCGGTGCGCGGATCCATTCCAGGCTGGTCAGGTAGTCCAGCGTGGCGGGTGGGACTGAGGACGCGGCGCGGTCGAACTGGTCGAGGGTCTTGACGAGTGGGAACGCGGCGGCTTTGAGCCGGTTGCGGGTGTTGGAGGCGTCGCGGGCGGTGATCTCGGCCTCGATGAGGGTGCGGAGGAACTCCTCCGGCGCCCACCGCTGGGTCTTCGCGGTGATCAGCAGTTCCGGGGTCAGCGCCCGCATCGCGGCGAGCTTGAGCCGGCGCAGGCCGTCTTCCAGATCGGCGGGCAGGGCTGGGGTGCGGGCGGTCACGAGGACACCTCCAAGCCAGCCCCGGGGCCGGCCTCGGGGCCGTAACCGCCGATGGCGTAGGCCGATAGTGGCCGGGTCGGCACCACCGGCAGTTCGAGGATCAGGGCATCACCGGGCCCGACCGGCTGGGGGGTGCCGGCGCCGGCGGCCAGGATCGAGCGGACGTCGGTGGCCCGCCACCGCCGGAACGCGACTGCCCGGTGCAGTGCTTCGATCAGCGTGTCGCGGCCGTGCGCGGCGCCCAGTGCGGACAGGTCGGCCAGTTCCGCGCCCAGGCGGGTGTTCCCGGCCGCGGCGGCGCCGGTGATGAAGGCCTCCGCGACCGGGCCGAGCGCGCAGAACTCCTTCTCCGCGGCGGTTTTCGGCCGCGGCGCCCGCCGTGGGGCCGGGCGAGGGCCGCCGTAGTGCTCGTCACGGACCGAGGCCTCACCCGGCGCGACGAGGACGTGCTCGGCCACCATCTCACCGGTCGCGGCGACCACTGCCAGCAGCCGGCCATCCTCGGTATGAAGCCCGACGGTCTGCCCGATCAGCCTCGTGGGCACCGAGTAGCGGGCCGAGCCGAACCGCACGCAGGACAGCCGGTCCACCTTGCGGGTCACCTGCTTGCCGATGCTGGCCCGCAGCGACGGCAGCGGCCCGAGCAGCTCCCGCTCGACAGCCAGCCGCTCGGCTGGGACTGCGCAGGTCTCGCTGTGGGCTGCGGCGTTCACCTCCGTGCACCACGCCCGCGCGGCGGCGTTGGCCGCGGCCAGGTCGGTGAACGGCCCCTGCGGGACGAGCAGGTCCCGCTTGGCGTAACCGACGAGGTTCTCCACGATCCCCTTGCTCTGCGGGTCGTTCGCCTCGCAGAAGTCCGGCCGGAACCCATGGTGGGCCGCGAACCGGACGTAGTCCGGTGTGGGGACCACGATGTTGGCGACCACCCCACCCTTCAGACACCCCATCCGGTCGGCCAGCACCACCCCCGGCACCCCGCCCAGCACCTCGAAGCACTCCGCGAGCAGCGCGAACGTGGTGTGCGCCCGCTCCTCGGCGGCGAAGCGCACGAACCGGACCCTCGACCAGGCCAACACCGCGCAGAACACATGCAGCCCGCCCTCGACACCCCAGTCGATCACCAGGTGCTCACCCGGGGACCACACCGCCGGCCGCCGGGCTCGGTGATTGTCCCGACGCCACAGCTGCTTCCGCGTCGCGACCAGCCGCCGGAAGTTCCGCGGCGACCCCACATACCCCGCCGCCCGCGCCGCCGGCAGCAGCCGCTTCGCCGAGATCCGGCCGCCGCTCTTCGCCACCCGACCGGCGACCAGCTCGGCCACCACGTCGTAGTTCCGCGGCCGCGAGCGCGGCGGCGGCGCCTGCCCGCCTGCCTCGTGCCGGTCGATCACCCGCTTGACGGTCTTCGGCGTCGTCCCGCACAACTCGGCGGCGCCACGGTAGGTACCCACCTCACGGTAGGCGGCGATGATGTCCATCCGATCCCTCGCAGACTTCAATGGAGGTCCCCTGGGCGGTGCACGGTGACTGGCTAGGAACCACCACCGTCACCGCCCAGGGCTCACCCTCCGGTCCGACACGACGAGCGAGGGGTGGGGACTTCCACCTGGCCACCAGCGAGGACTTCTACCTGGCCACCAGCGGGGACTTTTTCATGGCCACGGACATTGCGCGTGGCGGAGCCGCGGCGGATCTGGCGGTGTGGGCGGGGTCAGGTAGCCGGCTGTGGTGGTCGCCAGGGGTGTCCGGTGATGGCGTGGCGTAGTGCTGTCATGACGTCGATGCCGTGCTTTCGGGCGGTGTCGATGTAGCTGCGGATGTCCAGTCGGTCTTGGGTGAGCTGTTCGCTGGTCAGCCGGCCGGAGATCTTCTGCTGGGTCTTGGTGGGTCGAAGGTCGCGCTCGCTGATGTTGTTCGTGGGCCAGACCCGGGTGTCGGCGCAGAAGCGCAGGACGTCGTCCTCGCGGTCGCGGCAGAACTCCAGCAGGTCGCGTCCGGGGTGCTGGGCGGTGCTGTGGCGGGGGCCGGGCGCTGGCGGCACCCGCGACAGGCCGACCCGCACGGCGCGGCGGAACTCGACGGCCAGTTCGTCACCGACGTCGCGGCTGATCTGGGCCAGACCGGCGTCGCGGGCGGTGTGCCACGCTGCGATCAGACCGCGCAGGGCGCGCTGGGCCTGGGCGGGCCAGTGCTGGTCGGGGTAGGTCTCGGCGGCGTCGGCGAACTCCCGCAGCAGGTGCGCCGTGCAGGCCTGGTGTCCGGCCAGGTTCGCCCAGCGGGGATGGAAGTAGTTGGTGTAGCGGTCGTGCACAGCTACCCCGGCGAAGGTGGGCAGGATGCCGAACGCGGCGAAGGAGTCCAGGTCCCGCCCGCCCAGGTGGTAGGCGGTGGCATGCTCGGTCGAGGCCGACAGCACGTACTTCTTCCGCCCAGCCGGCCCGCAGCGCAGCGTGGTCTCCTCGAAGCCAACGACATGCGTCGCAGTGATCAGCGTCTTGATCACTGCGACGACCTCGGCCACCGCGGCCGCGCACCGGGCCAGCATGCCGTGCACGAACCCGCCCGAGGGTCGCGTCCCACCGGTCAGGTCGGCGATCAACTGGACGCAGCGAGCCACCGGCACGTGCTGGTAGACCAGCAGATACACCGCCAGCGCCTTGAGGTTCACCCCATAGCTCGACGGCGCCGCCGACACCTCACCCGGCAGCACCGCGACATGCTCGGCGCCGCAGCCGCAGCGGACCCGGTACACCTCGTGCTGCCACACCTTGATCCGCACCTGCGGCAGGTCGTGCACCTGGCCGGAGTGCTCGACGCCGACATCGCGCGCCTCGGCCAGGTCCGCCCCGCACCCGCAGCAGCCGTCCGGGCGGTGCGGCACCCGCTCATCCGGTGCGCTCACCCACGACAACGCGCTGCCCCGGGCACCGGTCTGCTTGCCCCGCCCGCGCCCCGAGCCCTTCACCCGCTTCGGTGCGGCCCTGCTCCTGCCCGGAAGATCGTCGCTGGACGGCGGCATCGAGGAGTTCCCGCTGTTACGCCCGGCCGACCGCTCCAGCCGCCGCACCCGCTCCTCCAGCACCGCGTTCGCCTCCCGCAGACCCACGATCACCCCGGCCTGCTCCCGGGCAAGCGCGACCAACTCCTCGCGCGACAACTCCTCCAACCCGGGCACAACACAAGATCATCACAGCTCGCCGCCCGACCCGCACGCACCGACACACCGAAGATCAACTACCCACCTGAATGCTTACGAAGGGATCAGCCTGTTCAACCCGGCCACCATAACGGTCACCCGTTACCGCTACCGGGGCGCCAGGATCCCTCTTCCATGGACAGCACCAACCATCGCGGCCTGACCTAACGGCAGGGACTTGTGGAGAGCCGGATGCTCGGAAACGGGCACGTCCGGTTCGGCGGGCGGGCCGAGGAAACGGATCAGCCGAAAGACTGACACCGCGCCTCGGCCCGACCCAACACCTACGTCAAGGTGTCCGGACGATGGCGGTACCTGTACCGGGCCGTGGACCAGTACGGGCGGGTCATCCGACGTACTGCGGTCCGAGCAGCGGGACACCGCCGCGGCCCGCCGCTTCTTCACCCGCGCGTACGAACTCGCCACCCACGTCTCACCGCCGCTCCGCCTGGCGACAGCATTCAGCGAACTCGCCCTGGCCATGTGACCCGCGCTTCTTCCAGACCCGACGTCTGCCGCTTCACCCTGAACGCAACAGCCCGGACTGGATCACCCACGAGGTCGAGATCCGCGCGGTCGCCGCCGGCGGACAGCGCACCCTGATCATGTCGGCCGACGACCAGCGTCGCTGGCAGGTCGACGGCCGGCACGATGGACAGCTGGACGGGTGCATGGATGTCGACGTGGCAGCGACACCGCTGACCAGCACCTTCCCGATCCGGCGCCTGCGCGGCCTCCACGTCGGCGAGCAGGCGACGGCGCCCATTGCCTGGGTCGACGTCCCGGACCTGGGCGTGACCAGGGTCGAGCAGACCTACCGTGTTCTTCGAGATCCCCATCACCCGCGCGATCACCTTGATCGGCATCCGCTCCGCCCGGTGCAACCGGCGAATCTCCGCCCAGTCCTCCACAGCCAGCACCCGCTCCCTCCCCAGCTCGGCTCGAGCCAGGGTCCCGGGAGGGGGTCAGTTTTCGACCGTCAGGGAGTCGGTTTTCACGTGCCGTTGACACGCCCGTCCGGGTGCGGTGCGGCACCGGTCCGCGTCACACGTGCGCGGCTACCCGCCGGCGCAGATTCTGGAATTGCCGGGTCTGCATGATGAGGTGTACGGGCTCCCCTACCAACTGGTCGAGCGGCCCGGTCAACGGTCGCGGGCGGCTCCAGCTCCGCGTACGGACCACCAGACGGGTCCGGTTCTCGGGAGCCGGCCGCAGATGGAAACCCCAGATCCCGTCCACATAGGCCGGAGGCCGCCGACCGGACCGCGGTTCGAAGGACCGGCCGGTCGGCAGCCCGTAGCTCGACCGCAGCACCAGGGTGCGGTACGGCTGCACGACCACCACGGTCCACCAGTTCGTCGGGCCCTTCAGCCGCTGCCCCTCTTCCA
>DATDKW010000325.1:0-8848 GCA_036519715.1 Mycobacteriales bacterium | reverse complement strand
CGGACGACGTGCTGGCCGGGCTGGCCGCCGTCTACCGCAAGGCCGTCGACGCCGGGCACGGCGAGGAGGACATGGCCGCGGTCTACCTCGCCTTCCCGCCCCGGTCCTAGCGGCCGGCCAGCTCGGCCGGGTCGACCAGCGGGCCGAGGTGGCGGAGCTTGTCGGGGTTGATCACCGACCGGACCGCCACCACCCGCCCGTCCCGCACGTCGATCGACAGCACGTTGAGCAGCCGGTCCTCCTGGTCCACCATCCGGGCGCCGGGCCCGCCGTTGACCACGGCCGGCTCCAGCCGCAGCCCGTAGCGCTGGGCCTGCCGGACGATGCCGGCCAGCATCCGGGCCACCCGCAGCGCGCCCGGCACCGGATGCTTCACCGCCGGCCCCTTGCCGCCGCCGTCGCCGGTGAAGACCACGTCCGCGGCCAGCATCTGCTCCAGCCCGGCGACGTCTCCGGCTTCCACCGCGGCGAAGAACCGCCGCACCAGCCGGTCCCGCTCGGCCGCCGACGGGTCGTACCGCTGCTGCCGGGCGGCCACGTGCCGCCGGGCCCGGGCCGCGATCTGCCGGCAGGCCGGCTCCGACCGCTCGACCACCGCGGCGATCTCCCCGTACGGCACGTCGAACAGGTCGTGCAGCACGAACACGGCCCGCTCCACCGGCCCCAGCGTCTCCAGCACGATGAGGAACGCCGCGGTCAGCGACTCCCGCAGCTCGGCCCGCTCGGCCGGGTCGGGCTCGCCCAGCACCGGCTCCGGCAGCCAGGTCCCGACGTACCGTTCCCGCCGGGCCCGGGCCGACCGCAGCTCGTCCAGCGCCAGCCGGGTCACCACCGTGGCCGTGTACGCGGTCGGCGACCGGACGTCGGACCGGTCGGCCTCGTGCAGCCGGAGCATCGCCTCCTGGACCACGTCCTCGGCCTCGCTGACGCTGCCGAGCATCCGGTACGCGACCGCGAACGCGTACCCGCGCAGGTCCTCCGGTGCCCATGTGTCCGTCATCACGCCGCCCCTTGTCACACCCGCCGCGACCGTCCCGTCTCCGGTGCCGACACACCCTCCCGGAAACGGAGCAACCATGCGCATCTTCCTCGCCGGTGCCACCGGCGCCATCGGCAGCCGGCTCGTCCCGCAGCTGGTCGCGGCCGGGCACACCGTGGTCGGCACCACCCGGAGCCCGGCCCGGGCCGAGCGGCTGCGGCGGCTCGGGGCCGAGCCGGCCGTGCTCGACCCGCTGGACGCGGCCGCGGTGACCGCCGCGGTCGCCACCGCCGCCCCGGACGTGCTGGTGCACGAGCTGACCGCGCTGTCCAAGATCGGCAACTTCCGCAAGTTCGGCGACGAGTTCGCCGAGACCAACCGGCTGCGGACCGAGGGCACCGACATCCTGCTGGCCGCGGGCCGGGCCGCCGGGGTGCGCCGGGTGGTGGCGCAGAGCTTCGGCGGCTGGCCGTACGCGCGGACCGGCGGGCCGATCAAGACCGAGACCGACCCGCTCGACCCGACCCCGGCGCCGGGCGCGGCCAGCTCGCTGGCTGCGATCAAGCACCTGGAGGAGGCCGTGACCGGCTACGGCGAGGGTCTGGCCCTGCGCTACGGCGGCTTCTACGGCCCCGGCACGTCGCTCAGCGCCGGCGGCCCGCACACCGAGCTGGTCCGGCAGCGCAAGTTCCCGATCGTCGGCGACGGCGGCGGGATCTGGTCGTTCTGCCACATCGACGACGCCGCCTCGGCCACGGTCGCGGCCTGTGAGCGCGGCCCGGCCGGGGTCTACAACATCTGCGACGACGAGCCCGCGGCGGTCCGGGACTTCCTGCCGGTGCTGTGCGAGGTGCTGGGCGCCAAGCCGCCCCGGCACGTGCCGGCCTGGCTGGCCCGGCCGCTGCTGGGCGACCAGGGCATGGTCATGATGACCACGGCCCGGGGCATGTCCAACGCCAAGGCCAAGCGGGAGCTGGGCTGGACCCCGGCCTACCCGAGCTGGCGCGACGGGTTCCGGACGCTCGCTGGCAGTGACGACGCCCCGGCGCGGGGTCGCGCACAAGGGTGAACCGTGCACCGTACCGGCGCGGGAGCGCACGCGGGCCGTGACGGCGTGGTTCGATCCTCGGCGTGTCCGTTCCGGGGGAGGCACGCGGGTCGAGCGCGTACCGGCTGGTTCGCCCGGCCCCGCGTGTCTCCGGCGTACCCGTTCTGGAGCCCGGGCAGCAGGCGGTCGTCGACCACCGCGGCGGGCCGCTGCTGGTGCTGGCCGGCCCGGGCAGCGGCAAGACCACCACCCTGGTCGAGGCGGCGGTGGCCCGGGTGGCCCGGGGCGCCGACCCCGAGTCGCTGCTGCTGCTGACGTTCAGCCGCCGGGCCGCGACCGAGCTGCGGGAGCGGGTCACGGCCCGGCTGGCCCGCACCACCCGTGAGCCGCTGGCCCGCACCTTCCACTCGTACGCGTTCGGCCTGCTGCGGGCCCAGGCCGTGGCCCGGGGCGAGCGCGGCCCGCGGCTGCTGTCCGGCCCGGAACAGGACCTGGTCGTGCGCGAGCTGCTCGGCGGCGAGGTCGAGCTGGGCACCGGGACCTGGCCGGACGTGCTCCGGCCGGCCCTGCTCACCCGCGGCTTCGCCCAGGAGCTGCGCGACCTGCTGCTGCGGGCGGTCGAGCGCGGGGTCGGGCCGGCCCTGCTGGCCACCTGGGGCCGGGACCGGGGCCGCGACGACTGGGTCGCGGCCGCGCACTTCTTCGACGACTACCTCGACGTCACCACGCTGTCGATGGGCGACGGGCCGGAGGCGTACGACCCGGCCGAGCTGATCCGGGCCGCGGTCGACGCGCTCGCCACCGACCCGGAGCTGCTGGCCCGGGAGCGGGCCCGGCGCCGGCGGGTGTTCGTGGACGAGTACCAGGACGTCGACCCGGCCCAGGAGGAGCTGCTGCGGATGCTCGCGTCCGGGGCCGACGAGCTGGTCGCGGTCGGCGACCCGGACCAGTCGATCTACGCGTTCCGCGGCTCCGACCCGTACGCGATCCGGCGCTTCCCGGAGGTCTTCGCGCCGCCGTCCGGCGCGCCGGTGCCGGTGGTCGCCCTGGGGGCGTCCCGGCGGTCCGGGGCGACGCTGCTGCAGTTCACCCGGCGGATCGCGGCCCGGCTGCCGGGGCCGGCCCAGCACCGGGCCCTGCAACCGGTCCCGGGTACGCCGCCGGGCCGGGTCGAGGTCCACACCCTGCGGACGGCCGGCGAGGAGGCCGCGTACGTGGCCCACCGGCTGCGGGCCGCGCACCTGCTCGACGGGGTCCCGTGGCGGGAGATGGCGGTGATCGTCCGCTCCACCGAGCGGCACCTGCCGGCGCTGCGCCGGGCCCTGGCGGTGGCCGGGGTGCCGTCGTCCGTGGCCGGCGACGAGGTGCCGCTGATCGCCCAACCCGCGGTGGCGCCGTTCCTGCGGCTGCTGGAGTGCGCGCTGTGGGGGCTGCGGTCGCCGGGCGAGTACGGCCGGGTCCGCGCCGAGACCGGGCCCGACCCGCTGGATGAGGACGCCGCGCTGACCCTGCTGACCTCGCCGCTGGGCGGGGCCGACGCGCTGTCGCTGCGCCGGCTGCGGCAGGAGCTGCGCCGGCTCGACCTCATCGCCGGGGGCGCCGGCGGCTCGGCCGGGCTGCTGGTGGATCTCCTGCGCGACGCCCGCGGCGCTGCTGATCCGGGCCGTGGCGCGCCCGCGGAGCCCGCGCGCGGCGCCGGCAGCACGGCCCGCGGCGGGACCGCCGATCCGGCTCGGGACCCGGGGGTGGCCTCCGCGACCGCCGCGGTGGACCGGATGGTGCGGGCGGCGGCGGGGGAGGACGTCGGCGCGCCGGCCCGGCGCGTCGGGCAGCTGCTCGCGACCGCCCGGGCCACCGCGCGGGCCGGCGGCAGCGCCGAGGACGTGCTGTGGGCGGTGTGGTCGGCGTCCGGGCTGGGCGAGCAGTGGCAGCAGCTGTCCCGCCGCGGCGGCCCGGCCGGCGCGGGCGCCGACCGGGACCTGGACGCGATGGTGGCGCTGTTCGACACGGCCGCCAACTTCGTCGACCGGCTGCCGCGCTCCGGCCCCCGGGTGCTGGTCGACCACCTGGTCGCGCAGCAGATCCCGGGCGACACGCTGGCGCCGAAGGCGCCGACCGGCGACACCGTACGGCTGCTGACCGCGCACGGGTCCAAGGGTCTGGAGTGGACGGTCGTGGCGGTGGCCGGCGTACAGGAGGGCAGCTGGCCCGACCTGCGCCGCCGCGGCACCCTGCTCGGAGTGGAGGACCTGGTCGACGTGGCCGCCGGCCGGGAGCCGGCCGAGATGTCGCCGGTGGCGCCGCTGCTGGACGAGGAGCGGCGGCTGTTCTATGTCGCCGCCACCCGGGCCCGGCGGCTGCTGATCGTGTCCGGGGTGGCGGGCGAGGAGGATCAGCCCAGCCGGTTCCTGGACGAGCTCGACCCGCCGCCGCCGGGCGGCCCGCGGCCGATCACGCCGGTGCCACGGGCGCTGTCGCTGCCGGCCCTGGTGGCGGAGCTGCGGGCGGTGGTCAGCGACTCCAAGCAGGTCGACACCCGGCGCCGGGCCGCCGCCAACGAGCTGGCCGGGCTGGCCGCCGCCGGGGTGCGGGGGGCCGACCCGGAGAGCTGGTGGGGACTGGCCGGGCTGTCCGACCCGGGGCCGCTGGCCGAGCCGGGCGCGGCCGTGCGGGTGTCGCCGTCGGCGCTGGACCGGTTCGTCGGCTGCGAGCTGCGCTGGCTGCTGGAGTCGGTCGGCGCCCGCGGCTCCGAGCAGGCGGCGCAGTCGGTCGGCACCGCCCTGCACGACGTGGCCGCGGCCGCCGTCACCGACGGCGTCTTCGACCCGGACGAGCTGGGCGCCCGGCTGGTGGACGCGCTGGAGCGGCTCGACCTGGGCGGGGCCTGGACGACCCGGCGGGAGCGGGCCCGAGCCCGGGACATGCTCAGCACCTTCCTGCGCTGGCACAGCTCGTCGCGCTCCCGGTACGTGCTGGTCGACGTGGAGCGGGAGTTCTCCGTCACCGTCCCGCCGGCGCAGGAGGGCGGGCACCCGGCGGTGCTGGCCGGGCGGATCGACCGGCTGGAGCGGGACGAGGACGGCCGGCTGGTCGTGGTCGACCTGAAGACCGGGCGGAGCAAGCCGGCCGAGGGTGAGCTGGCCCGGCACCCGCAGCTGGGTGCGTACCAGCTGGCGGTGGCCGAGGGCGCGTTCGGGCCGGCCGAGCCCGGCGGCGGCGTGCTCGTGCACCTGGGGGCCAGCAGCCAGAAGCGGACCCAGGAGCAGGTGCCGCTGGGCCAGGACACCGAGCCGGACTGGGCCCGGACCCGGGTCCAGGAGGCGGCCGCCGGCATGGGCGGAGCCGTGTTCCAGGCCCGGCCGGGCGCGTTCTGCCGGATCTGCGCCACCCGCTCCTCCTGCCCCGCCAACGACTCCGGCCGCCAGGTCACCGAATGATCTTTCTCCCCGCCCCCCACCTTCCAGCCCGCCGCGACCGGTCGCGGCGCGCCCGGAGCGTTCCGGCGGAGCCGGGAGACGCGGCGTGACGGGGCCGCGGTGGTCTCCCGAAGAGCTGGCGCTGGCGTTGCGGCTGCCGGTGCCGACCCCGGAGCAGGCGGCGGTGATCGGCGCGCCGCTGGGCCCGGCCGTGGTCGTGGCCGGGGCCGGCTCGGGCAAGACCGAGACGATGTCGGCCCGGGTGCTGTGGCTGGTCGCCAACGAGCTGGTCCGCCCGGATCAGGTGCTCGGCCTGACCTTCACCACCAAGGCCGCGGGCGAGCTGGCCGGCCGGATCCGGGTCCGGCTGGCCCAGCTGCGGGCGTTCCTCGGCGCGTCCGGCCCGGCCGGCGACCCGGTGCTGGCCGGCGAGCCCGCGGTCAGCACCTACCACTCGTACGCGGGCCGGCTGGTGTCCGAGCACGCCCTGCGGATCGGGGTCGAGCCCAGCGTCCGGCTGCTGACCGAGGCGATGACCTGGCAACTGGCCCAGAAGGTGGTCCGCACCTACGACCTGGACGTGCCGGAGCTGGACAACGCCGAGTCCACGGTGACCAACTGGGTGCTGGACCTGGCCGGCGAGCTGGCCGAGCACCTGGTCGAGCCGGACCAGCTCCGCCGCTGGACCGACGACCTGCGCGCGAAGGTGCTGGCCAAGCCGAGACGCAGCGCATCCGGCCGCGGCGTCGCCGGCGAGCCGTACGCGGAGGTCCGCAAGCTGCTGGACCGCTCCGCCGCCCGGGTCGCCCTGCTGCCGCTGGTCGACCGCTACGTCCGGGCCAAGCAGGCGGCCCGGGCCATGGACTTCGGCGACCAGCTGGCCATCGCCGCCACCGTGGCCGACCGCTTCCCGGAGGTCGGCCGGGCCGAGCGGGCCCGGTACGCGGTGGTGCTGCTGGACGAATACCAGGACACCGGCCACGCCCAGCTCACCCTGCTCCGGGCTCTGTTCGGGGTGGGCGGCCACCCGGTGACCGCGGTCGGCGACCCGGCCCAGGCCATCTACGGCTGGCGCGGGGCCAGCGCCAACAACCTGCACCGGTTCGCGGCGCACTTCCGCACCGCCCAGGGGGAGCGGGCGCCGGTGCTGACGCTGTCGACCTCGTTCCGCAACGACGAGCTGGTCCTGGACGTGGCCAACGCGCTGTCGGCCGAGATCCGGGAGAACGTGCCGTCGCTGACGCCGGGACCGCGCGGCGAGCCCGGCGTGGTCCGCGCCGCGCTGCTGGAGACCGTCACCGACGAGGCCGACTGGCTGGCGGACGAGGTCGCGTCGGTGTGGCGGGCCGACGCCCGGGACCGCCGGGCCGGGGCCGGCGGCCGCAGCGTGGCCGTGTTGTGCCGGCGGCGGGCCCAGTTCGACCTGGTCGCGGCGGCGCTGCGGGCCCGCGGGGTGCCGGTGGAGCTGGTCGGCCTGGGCGGTCTGCTGGCCACCCCGGAGGTCCGCGACCTGGTCAGCACGCTGCAGGTGGTGAGCGACCCGACCGCGGGCGCGGCGCTGGCCCGGCTGCTGCTCGGGGCCCGCTGGCGGGTGGGCGGCCGGGACGTGGCCGCGCTCGGCCGCCGGGCCCGGGCCCTGGCCGCCCGGCACGAGGCGGCCGCCGCCGGCAACCGGGACACCGTCTCCGACGCCAGCCTGGTGGAGGCCCTGGACGACCTGGGCCCGCCCGAGCTGTATTCGGCCGAGGGCTACCCGCGGCTGGTCGCACTCGGGGCCGAGCTGGCCGCGCTGCGGCGCCGCACCGCCCAGCCGCTGCCGGACCTGGTCGCCGACGTGGAGCGGACCCTGCTGCTCGACGTCGAGGTCGCCGCCGCCCCGGACCGGGACCGGGCCGCGGGCCGGGCCCACCTGGACCGGTTCGCCGAGGTCGCGGCCGACTTCTCGGTCGACGCCGAGGCCCCGACGCTGGGCGCGTTCCTGGCCTACCTGGCCGCGGCCGAGGACGCCGAGCGCGGCCTGGAGGCGGGCGTGGTCGACGTGGACGCCGACCGGGTCCAGGTGCTGACCGTGCACGCGGCCAAGGGGCTGGAGTGGGACGTGGTCGCGGTGCCGGGGCTGACCGCCGACGTGTTCCCGGACCAGCTCTCGACCCGGGGCTCGGGCTGGGCCACCAGCGCCCCGACCCTGCCGTACCCGCTGCGCGGCGACGGCTCCGACCTGCCGGTGTTCGACGTGGTGACGCCGCGGGACCAGAAGGGGTTGGACGACGCGCGCAAGGAGTTCGTGGCGGCCTGCAAGGAGCGGGCGGTACGGGAGGAGCGGCGGCTGGCGTACGTGGCCACGACCCGGGCCCGGCACCTGCTGCTGGCGTCCGGCTACTGGTGGGACACCGCGGTCCGGCCGCGCGGGCCGTCGACGTTCCTGTCCGAGCTGGCCCGGGTCCGCGGCGTCCAGGTGGACCAGTGGGCCGACCCGCCGGCCGACGGCGCGGTCAACCCGCTGCCGCCGCCGGCCCCGGTGCCGTGGCCGGCCGACCCGCTCGGCGCCCGCCGGCCGCTGGTCGAGCAGGGCGCGGCGCTGGTCCGGGCCGCGCAGGAGTCCCCGGTCCGGCCGGAGGAGGGCAGCCTGTTCGCCGAGGAGGACCTGCTGGCGCTGGAGTGGCAGCGGGAGGCGGAGATCCTGCTGGCCGAGCGGTCCCGGCTGGCCGCGGGGCCGGCGGCGGCCGACGTGCCGCTGCCCGGCCACCTCGCCGTCACCGACCTGGTCGCGCTGGCCCGCGACCCGCTGGCGCTGGCCCGCCGGGTCCGCCGCCCGGTGCCGACCCGGCCGGCCCCGCTGGCCCGCCGCGGCACCGCCTTCCACGCCTGGCTGGAGGAGCGGTACGGCGGCGAGCGGCTGCTCGACCTGGACGAGCTGCCGGGCGCGGCCGACGACGACGCCGCCCCGGACTCGGAGCGGGCCCTGCTGCAGGAGCGGTTCCTGGCCAGCGCGTGGGCCGACCGGTTACCGGACGAGGTCGAGGTCGCGTTCGAGACGATGGTCGGCGGGGTGGTGGTCCGGGGCCGGATCGACGCCGTCTTCGCCGACCCGGACGGCGGCTGGACGGTGGTCGACTGGAAGACCGGCGACCCGCCCCGGGACCCGGCCGCGGCCTCGGTCCAGCTGGCCGCGTACCGGCTGGCCTGGGCCGAGCTGTCCGGCACCCCGGTCGGCCTGGTCCGGGCCGCGTTCCACTACGTCCGCCAGGACCGTACGGTCGCGCCGGTCGACCTGCTCGACGCGGCCGGCCTGCACGCGCTGGTCGAGTCGATCCCGACCGGGCCGGTCTGATCCGCTCGAGCGCCAGCCGGGCCACGGTGTCCGGCTCCTGCTCTGGCACCCAGTGGCTGACCCCGGGCAGCTCG
>DATDKW010000324.1:0-10221 GCA_036519715.1 Mycobacteriales bacterium | reverse complement strand
CGGAGTCGGCCCAACCGAACTTGTAACGAGACAGCTGGTCGATCTGCTCGCTCTGGGTCAAGGTCATGCTCGCGTCCTCCCAGGAGGGGCGGTGTCGGTGCTCGGGATGTGGGTGGTGCAGACCGCGTCGCCGCGGGCGATAGTGGCCAGCCGCTGCACGTGGGTGCCCAGCAGCCGCTCGAACGCGCGGGTCTCGGCCTCGCACAGCTGCGGGAACTCGGCCGCCACGTGCGCGACCGGGCAGTGGTGCTGGCAGAGCTGGCCGCCGGCGCCCACGCGGTGGGCCGAGGCAGCGTAGCCCTCGCTGGTCAGCGCCTCGGCCAGCGCCTCGACCTTCCGGTGGGCGGTGCGGACCTCGGCGCCGTGGCGCTCCTCGACCACGCCGACGCGGCGCTCGGCGAACTCGGCCACCGCGCGCTCCCCGCCGGTCTCGGCCAGGAAGCGCAGGGCCGCCGCGGCCAGGTCGTCGTACGCGTGCGGGAAGCCGGCCCGGCCCGACTCGGTGAGCAGGAACTCCCGCGCCGGCCGGCCGCGGCCTCGCTGCGCGCCGCCGAGCGGGCGCTGCTCGCGGTCGGTGGCCAGCCCGTCGGCGACGAGCGCGTCCAGGTGGCGGCGGACCGCGGTGGGGCTGATGCCCAGCCGCTCGCCCAGCGCGGCGGCGGTGGCCGGGCCCTGCTCCAGGAGCAGGCGGGCCACCTCGTCCCGCGTCGGGACCGGCCGGGCGATTTTCACACCGCTGATGTTACTTATATCCGGGGCCGGGCGCACGCCCGACCCTCCCGAGCGTGTCCGCGGTCACGCTCATAGGCTGGACCGGTGGACCACCCCGCGGTCGAGGTGCACGACCTGCACAAACGGTACGGCCCGGTCACCGCGGTCGCGGGTCTCACGCTGAGCGCGGCGGCCGGCGAGGTGCTCGCCATCCTCGGCCCCAACGGCGCCGGCAAGACCACCACGGTCGAGATGTGTGAGGGCTACCGCCGCCCCGACCGCGGCACCGTCCGGGTGCTGGGCCGCGACCCGGTGGCGGACGCCCGGGCGCTGCGGCCCCGGGTCGGCGTGATGCTGCAGGGCGGCGGTGGCTACCCCGGCGCGAGGGCCGGCGAGATGCTCCGGCTGCTCGCCTCGTACGCGGCCCACCCGCTGGACCCGGACGCGCTGCTGGACCGGCTGGGGCTGACGGCGGCGGCCGGGACGGCGTACAAGCGGCTGTCCGGGGGGCAGAAGCAGCGGCTGTCGCTGGCCATGGCCGTGGTCGGCCGGCCCGAGCTGGTGTTCCTGGACGAGCCCACCGCGGGCCTCGACCCGCAGGCCCGGCACGCGACCTGGGACCTGGTCCGGCAGCTGCGCGCGGACGGGGTGACGGTCGTGCTGACCACGCACTACATGGAGGAGGCGGAGCGGCTGGCCGACCGGGTCGTGGTCGTCGACGGCGGCCGGGCCGTGGCCGCCGGCACGCCGGCCGAGCTGACCCGGGGCGGCTCCGAGGGCCACCTGCGGTTCACCGCCGAGGCCGGGCTGGACCTGGTCGGGCTGGCCGCCGCGCTGCCGCCGGACGCCAAGGTGACCGAGCCGGGCCCGGGGGACTACCTGGTCCGGGTGGCCGGCGCGGTCGACCCGGCCCTGGTCGCGGCGGTGACGGCCTGGTGCGCCGCGCACGGGGTGCTGGCCCAGGACCTGCACGTCGAGCGGCGCTCACTCGAGGACGTCTTTCTCGACCTGACCGGGCACGGGCTCCGGTGAGCCGACGAGGGAGTCAGCATCGCAGGGCCCCCGGGCGGTGGCTCCCCCCGCGGCCGCCCGAGGAGCGGAGCGACCGACGAGGCGAACGAAGGGCAGCACGGTGAGCACGTCGACGGGCGACTTCGTCCCCGCCCCGGAGGCGGCGCCGCGGGGGCGGATGCTGGCCGCCCAGACCCGGATGGAGCTGCGGCTCGCGCTCCGCAACGGCGAGCAGGTGCTGCTCACCCTGCTCATCCCGCTGCTGCTGACCGCGGTCCTGGTGGCCGAGCCGTTCATCGAGGTCGACGACGGCCGCCGGGTCGACTTCGTGGTGCCCGGGGTGCTGGCCCTGGCCGTCACCTCGGCCGCGTTCACCGGGCTGGCGATCAGCACCGGCTTCGAGCGCAAGTACGGGGTGCTCAAGCGGCTGGGCGCGACCGCGCTGCCCCGCTCGGTGCTGCTGCTGGGCAAGACCGCGGCCGTGCTGTGCCTGGAGCTGCTGCAGGTGGTGCTGGTCGGCGGGCTCGGGTTCGCGCTGGGCTGGCGGCCGACCGGCGGGGCCGGGGCGGTGCTGAGCACGGCGCTGCTGGTGGTCGCGGGCACGGCCGCGTTCGCCGGGCTTGGCCTGCTGATGGCGGGCGCGCTGCGGGCCGAGGCGACGCTGGCCGCGGCCAACCTGGTCTGGTTCCTGCTGCTGTTCTTCGGCGGGGTGCTGTTCCCGCTGACGAAGTTCCCGGCCGGGCTGGCCGACGTGCTGCAGTTCCTGCCCACCGCGGCGCTGTCGGACGGGCTGCGCGAGGTGCTGCGGGACGGCGGCGGGCTGCCGGCGGGCTCGCTGGTCACGCTGATCGTCTGGGCCGCGATCGCGCTCGGCGCGGCGGCCGCGACGTTCAAGTGGGAGTGAGGCAGGGTAGGCCGGTCCCGACGCACCATCCGTTGTCCGTCGACCGAAAGGCCCGCACCCATGAGTCTCGCCCGTCGCGCCGCCCGCGCGGCGCTCGCCGCCAGCTTCGTCACCGGTGGGCTCGACCAGATCCGCAACCCCCAGCCGAAGGCAGGCCCGGCCTCGCCGATCGCCAAGCCGATCGCCGACCGGGTGCCCCAGCTCCCCAACGACCCCGAGTCGCTGGTCAAGCTCGACGGCGCGATCAAGGTCGTGGGTGGGCTCGGGCTCGTCTTCGGGCCGTTCGCCCGCCCGGCCGCGCTCCTGCTGGCCGGCAGCATGGTCCCGACCACCCTGTCCGGCCACCGGTTCTGGGAGACCACCGACCCGGAGCAGAAGGTCAGTGACCGGATCGAGTTCTTCAAGAACGTCAGCCTCATCGGCGGCCTGCTGAGCGCCGCGCTCGACACCGGCGGCCGCCCGTCCATCCCGTGGGTGGCCGGCAAGGCCGCGCACGGCGCGGCCGAGGCCGTCGGCGACGTCGCCAGCACGGTCGGCTCGGGCGTGTCCGGGGCCGCCGGCACCGTCGGCTCGGGCGTGTCCGGGGCCACCGGGGCGCTGGCCGGCGCGGCCACCGCCGTCGGCGGCGCGGTCGCCTCCGGCGCCGGCAAGGTCAGCCGCCGCAAGAACAAGAAGGCGGCCAAGGCCAGCAAGCGGGCCGACGCCCTCAAGGTCTACGCGGCCGCCCAGGCCGTCAAGGCGGCCAAGGTCACCGCGCGCAACAGCAAGGACGCCGCGAAGGCCACTGCCAAGGCCGGCAAGCAGTCGGCCAAGGCGGCCAAGAAGGCGAAGAACGACGGGGACGTCTCCCGCCGGGTCGCCCGGGCCCGTGAGGCCGCGCTGACCGCGACCTCCGCGGCCAAGGACGCGGCGCTCCTGGCCGGGTCCGCGGCCAAGGAGGGCGCGGTCGCCGCCAAGGAGAAGGTCGGCTCCTCCCGCTAGTCCGCACCACCCACGCGGCCCCGCCTCCCACCCGGGAGGCGGGGCCGTGTGCGTCACGAGCCGAGGCGCAGCACATCGGAGGGATGGGCGCGGTCGGCCACGCGCTGGGCGTACAGGGCGGTGAGGACCGCGACCACGACGGTCGCGACCAGCGCGCCGAGCAGGACCCGGGTGGGCAGGATGAGCAGCGGGGTCGGCGGACGGGCCGGGTCGACGTCCAGCAGCCCGTGCACCAGTCCCAGCCCGACCCGGCCCAGCCCCACCCCGACCGCGTACGCGACCCCGAGCAGCAGCCCCAGCTCGGCCAGCAGCGAGCGCAGGTGGGTGGCCCGGGACAGCCCCATCCGCCGGCCCAGCGCGTACGAGGCGGTGCGGGAGCGCTGCCGGGTCTCCACGTAGAGCAGCAGGGCGCCGACGGAGACCAGCCCGACCAGGCCGGCCAGCGCCGTGAGGTAGCCGAAGGTCCAGGTGATGCCGAGGTAGTCGGCCTTGGAGAAGATCAGCGCCTGGTCGACGGTGGTGAAGATGAGCTTGTCCTGCGCCGCCACCTCGGTCTGGGCCACCCCGGCCGGCCCGTTGGTCCAGATCTCGTCGGTGGAGCCGGCGTGCGGGTCGACCGCCCCCAGCTCAGACCTGGCCACGATGACCATCGGGTACGGCAGCCGCCGGCCCGGGAACAGCGTCGCCGTCGCGACCTCGGCCACTCTGGCCACCTGCGCCTCGCTGACGCCGAGACCGGTGCTGAGCTGGATGTCCGCGGTCGGTCCGAGCTCGCCGCGCGGGTCGACCACGATCGCGGGCACCCGCCCGTCCGGCGCCGGCCCGGTCAGCGTCGCCAGCAGGGCGGCGAACGACCGCCCGGCGAACTCCTCCCGCCAGTACGCGGTCCGCAGCAGCGTGTCCGGGTCCACCGCCAGCACCGCCACCGGCGTGTTCGCGTCGAGCTTGCCGTAGTTGTAGCGGGTGACGATCGTGCCCATCCGGTCGGTGGCGGCGTTGCGGGTGAGGTGGTCGTTGACCGCGACGGCCACGTCCGCCCCGGTGAACAGCCGGGCCTTGGCCTCCAGGGTCTGCTCGGAGCCGGAGGTGAGTCCGGCGGCGTAGACCGAGATCGCGATCGGGGTGGCGGCGGCGGCCAGCAGCACCACCGCGGCGACCCGGGCCGCGGTCAGCCGCCGGGCGGCCAGGTACCAGGCCGCCGGCAGCCGCCCGGCCCGCCCGGACAGCACCGGCAGCAGCAGGGTCAGCAGCCGGACCGCCAGCACCGACCCGCCCAGGATGAACAGCAGCGGGAACAGCACCACCAGCAGGTTGACCTGGGCGATGTTCTGCACCACGGTCACGCTCCGGCCGCCTCGCAGGGCCGCGTACGTGGCCGCGGCGCCGCCGAGCAGGGCCAGCTCCCACGGCACCAGGACCAGCCGGGACCGGCGGGACCCGATCGGCCGCTCGGTCGCGTTGCGGGCCCGGATCCCGGCCACCAGGCCGAGCAGGGCCAGCCCGGCCACCAGGCCGCCGCCGGCGACGGCGGCCGCCTGCCCGTACGCGCCCGGGTCGAGGTCCGGGCTGGGTCCCAGCAGGCCCACCAGCCAGCGGGCCAGCAGCGCCCCGAGCACGGTGCCGGCCACCGCCGGCAGCACCAGCTCCAGCACCGCCTTGCCGGCCAGCGCCCCCGGCCCGACGCCGCGGGCCGACAGCAGCCGGACCTCGGCGAAGCGGCGGTCGGCCCAGTAGGACCCGGCCGCGCCGACCAGCAGCAGCGCCAGCAGGGTGCCGCCGAGGGCGATCGGCAGCACCGGCCCGCGCAGGCCGTCCCGGATCAGCACCGCCCGGTCGGTCAGCGCCGGCAACTGCCCCGACCCGCCGTTGGTCCGGCCGAAGTCCCGCACCTCGGGCAGGCCGGCGGCCGCGTACGCCGCCCGCTGCCGGTCGGCGACGTCGTGCCCGCGGGTGGCGGTCAGCCCGGCCGGGTCCACCGGGGACACCCAGTCGTAGTCGACCTCGTCCCCGCCGGCCAGGTGGGTGAACGTCTGCGGGTCCGTGGCCAGCACCAGCGGCGGCGGCCCGTCGGTGACCCCCAGCGGCAGGACCAGGTAGCCGTACGAGCACCAGTACGACGGGAGGGGGGCGGCGTAGAAGTCGCGGTAGTAGCCGGCCAGCCGGACCGGCTTCCCCCCGACCCGGATGGTGGCGCCGGGCCGGACGGTGACGCCGGGCCGGGGGGCCAGCCGGGTGCCGGTGTCGCCGGACAGCCACACCCCCCGACCGCCGGCCACGCCCGGAAGCGGGGTGACGTGGTCCAGCGCGCCGGCCCGGTACACCACCCGGAACGGCGCCGGCGCGCCCATGTTCGTGATCGGCTCCGGCGCGCCGACCGAGGTGATGGCGTTGGACAGCGCCGACAGCGCGGGCGGGGCCAGGCCGGCCCCGGTCATCGCCGGCGCCACCCGGCGGTCCAGCTCGGGCAGGTCGATGCCGCGCGCGTGCTCCTTGACCGCGGCGGTGCCGGCGGCCGGGCACTGCTCGCCGACCAGTCGCTGCAGTGCGGCCGAGGACGCCGAGGACAGGAACAGCGGGGCCGAGGCGGCGGCGCAGGCCAGGATCGCGGCCGCGGCCAGCACCGCCAGCAGGACGGCGGGCTGGCCGAACGGCAGGAACGGCGCCCGGCGCCACGGCGGCAGCGACCACAGCCCGCCGCCCGTACGGGGTCGCGGCGGATCGGCCGCGGGCGCGACCCGGGTCGCGGCCGTGCTCTCGACCGGCGGCACCCGGACGTCGTCCAGGACTGACACGCCGTCACCGTAGAGCGGCCGCGGCACCAGGACGGCGGTCGTGACCGGATCGTGAACCCGGCCGGGCGCGGCCCGGGCCCCCGACCTACTCTGTGCGGGTGGGTCTCCCCCGGGTGTCGTCCGTGGTCGTGCGGCGGCTGGCGGTCGCGTCGGTGGCCGCCAACGCCGCCATCGTCGTCACCGGCGGCATCGTCCGGCTGACCGGCTCCGGCCTGGGCTGTCCGACGTGGCCGACCTGCACCGACGCCTCCTTCACCCCCACCGCCGCGTACGCGGAGCACGGGGTGATCGAGTTCGCCAACCGGATGCTGACGTTCGTGCTGACCGCCGTCGTGCTGGTCACGCTGCTGGCCGTGCTGCGGTCCGGCCGCCGGTCGCTGCTGCCGCTGGCGATCGCGTCGTTCCTCGGCATCCCGGCCCAGGCCGTGCTCGGCGGCATCACCGTGCTGACCGGGCTCAACCCGTGGACGGTGGCGGCCCACTTCCTGCTGTCCATGGGCATCCTGGCGGTGACAACCACGCTGGCCTGGCGGGCGTACCGGCCGGACGGACGGGCCCGGGCCGCGGTCAACCCGAGCCTGGTCACGCTGGTCCGGGTGCTGACCGGGGTGACCCTGGCCGTGCTGGCCATCGGCACGGTCGTCACCGGCAGCGGCCCGCACGCCGGCGACGCCGACGTGCCCCGCACCGGCTTCGACCCGGAGACGGTCAGCCAGCTGCACGCCGACGCGGTCATGCTGCTGGTCGGCCTGACCGTCGCGGCCCTGCTGTGGCTGCGCGGATCCAAGGCCCCGCCGGCGGCGACCCGGGCGGCCGCGATCCTGCTCGCGGTCGAGCTGGCCCAGGGCCTGATCGGGTTCGTGCAGTACTTCACCGGCCTCCCGGTCGTGCTGGTCGCCGTCCACCTGGCCGGCGCCTGCGCGGTCTGGATCGCCGCGCTGCGGCTGTTGCTGGCCACCTCGACCCGGTCCCCTGTGTCGGTCGCCACCAAGACCCAGGAGTACGTGGCGTCCTGACCTCCGGGTGAGGGACGATCATCTCGTGTCCGACACCGAGCGGGCGCCGGTCCCGACCACCGTCCCGGCCGGGATCGAGCGCAACGGCATCAACGTCATCGCCGAGTCCGAGCGCAAGGGCCGGCCGGCCGACCTGTTCTGGCCCTGGTTCGCGGCCAACATCTCCGTCCTCGGCGTGAGCTACGGCGCGTTCGTGCTCGGCTTCGGGGTCTCCTTCTGGCAGGGCCTGATCGCGGCCGTGGTCGGCATCGTGGTGTCGTTCGCGCTGTGCGGCTGGGTCGCGCTGGCCGGCAAACGCGGCTCGGCCCCGACCATGGTGCTGTCCCGGGCCGCGTTCGGGGTGCGCGGCAACCGGCTGCCGGCCGCGCTGTCCTGGCTGCTCACCGTGGGGTGGGAGACCGTGCTGGTCATTCTGGCCACGCTGGCCACCGCGACCGTGCTGGACCGGCTGGGCTGGGGCGGCGGCACCGGCACCAAGGTGGTGGCGATGATCGTGGTCGCCGGCATCACCATCGTGGCCGGCGTGCTCGGCTTCAGCTTCATCATGCGGCTGCAGACCTGGATCACCGTCGCCACCGGGGTGCTCACCGTGGTCTACGTGATCCTGTCCGCCGACGACATCTCCTGGGACACCGTCTCGGCGCTGCCGGCCGGCTCGACCCAGGCCTTCGTCGGGGCGCTGGTGTTCGTGATGACCGGGTTCGGGCTGGGCTGGGTGAACGCGGCCGCGGACTACTCCCGCTACCTGCCGCGGCGGTCGTCGTCCCGCGGGGTGTTCGGCTGGACCACGTTCGGCGGCGCGCTCGGGCCGGTGGCGCTGGTGGCGTTCGGCCTGCTGCTGGCCGGCTCGTCCACCCAGCTGTCCCAGGACATCGGCTCGGACCCGATCGGGGCGCTCACCGAGGTGCTGCCGACCTGGTTCCTGGTGCCGTTCGCGGTCGTCGCCGTGCTCGGCCTGGTGGGCGGCGCGGTCCTGGACATCTACTCGTCCGGGCTGTCCCTGCTGGCCGCCGGCGTCCGGATCCCGCGGCACCTGGCCGCGCTGGTGGACGGCGTGATCATGCTCGCCGGCACGGTCTGGGTGGTGTTCTTCGCCGACGACTTCATCGGCCCGTTCCAGGGCTTCCTGATCACCCTCGGGGTGCCGATCGCGGCCTGGTGCGGGGTGCTGCTGGCCGACATCGCGGTGCGCCGGCGGGACTACGCGGAGGACGACCTCTACCGGCCGGCCGGGCGGTACGGCGACGTGCAGCCGGTCGCGGTCGGGCTGGTGCTGCTCGGGACCGCGCTGGGCTGGGGGCTGGTCACCAACACCCTGGCCGGCTGGCTGGGCTGGCAGGGCTACCTGCTCGGCCCGGTCGGGCTGGGCGGCAAGGAGGGCAGCTGGGCGTTCGCCAACCTCGGCGTGCTCGTCGCGCTGGCGGTCGGCCTGCTGGGGACGCTGCTCACCGCCCGCGGCCGGGTCCGCGCCCAGGAAGCTACGGAAGCGCCTTCCTGATGGCGGCGGCGAACCGGTCGGCCGAGCCGGGCGCCGCGGCCAGGAACAGCGACGGCTCGGCCAGCTCGAGCTCGACCACCACCGGGCCGCCGTCCGGCCCGGGCAGCAGGTCGACCCGGGCGTAGAGCAGCCGGTCGGCGCCGCCCGGCACCGCGGCCAGCGCCCGCTCGGCCAGCGCCTGCTCGGCCGCCGTCGGCGCCCGCTCGGTGATCTCCTCCGGCCGCCACAGCTCGTCGGTCTCGGCGGCGTCGCCGTGGCGCAGCACGGCGGCCTTGCGCAGCGTGTGGCTGTAGGCGCCGCCGACGTACACCAGCGCGGCCTCGCCGTCGGTGTCGACGCCGGCCAGGTACGGCTGGACCATCACCGCCCGGCCCGCGGCCAGCAGCCGGTCGGCGTGGTCCCGGGCCCGATCCAGCTCGGCCGGGCCGTACCGGGCGGTGTCCCGGGCGCCGGCGCTGACCGTGGGCTTGACCACCAGGTCGGGCCAGGACGGCCACTCGACAGGCGCGTCCGGGGACAGCCACGCCGTCGGCACCACCGGCAGCCCGGCCGCGGCCAGCTCCCGCAGGTAGGTCTTGTCGGTGTTCCAGGCGACCACGTCGGCCGGGTTGGCCAGCCGCGGCACGCTCGCCGCCCAGGCCGCGAAGTCGTCCCGGCGGGGCACGTAGTCCCAGGTGGAGCGGATCACGACCAGGTCGTAGGAGTCCCAGTCGACCGCCGGGTCGTCCCAGATCCGCCAGTCGGTGTCCAGCCCGGCGGCCGCGGCCGCAGCCAGCAGCGGCTCGGCGTCCTCGTCGCCGGCGGGCAGCGCCCGGCAGGTGGCCAGCGCGACCCGGGGCAGCCGCCGGGCCGGACCGGTGCGCCGGGACCGCACCTCAGCGCACCAGCGCGTCGACGGCGACACCCACGAACAGCACGGCGAGGTAGGAGTTGGAGAGGTGGAACAGCGGCAGCGCCCGGGCCGCGGCGCCGCGCTTCACCCGGGCCAGCAGCCCGTGCGCGCCGGCCAGGAACCAGGCGCCGGCGGCCAGCGCGACCGCCCCGTACACCCACGAGGTGGCCAGCGGCCAGAGCAGCAGCGAGGTGCCCACGGTCAGCCAAGTGTAGCCGACGATCCGGCGGGCCACCTGCAGCGGCGTCGCCACCACCGGCAGCATCGGCACCCCGGCCCGGGCATAGTCGTCCTTGAACCGCATGGCCAGCGCCCAGAAGTGGGGCGGGGTCCAGAAGAACACGATGCCGAACAGCACCACCGGGGCCCAGGCCAGCGAGCCGGTCACCGCGGCCCAGCCGATCAGCACCGGCATG
>DATDKW010000323.1:0-6788 GCA_036519715.1 Mycobacteriales bacterium | reverse complement strand
CGGCAGACCACCGCGTCGGGCTGGATGCCGATGGAGCGCAGCGCCGCCACCGAGTGCTGGGTCGGCTTGGTCTTCAGCTCCCCGCTCGGCGCCAGGTAGGGCACCAGCGACACGTGCAGGAAGAAGCAGTTGTCCCGGCCGACGTCGTGGCGCAGCTGCCGGGCTGCCTCCAAGAAGGGCAGCGACTCGATGTCGCCGACGGTGCCGCCGATCTCGGTGATGACCACGTCCGGCGGGTCGTCGGACAGGGCCGCGGCCTCCATCCGCTCCTTGATCTCGTTGGTGATGTGCGGGATGACCTGGACGGTGTCGCCGAGGTATTCACCGCGCCGCTCCTTGGCGATCACCGACGAGTAGACCTGCCCGGTGGTGACGTTGGCCGACGCGCGCAGGTCGGTGTCCAGGAACCGCTCGTAGTGGCCGACGTCGAGGTCGGTCTCGCCGCCGTCCTCGGTGACGTAGACCTCGCCGTGCTGGAACGGGTTCATGGTGCCGGGATCGACGTTGAGGTACGGATCCAGCTTCTGCATCGTCACCCGCAGGCCGCGCGCCTTGAGCAGGCTGCCGAGGCTGCTCGCGGTCAGGCCCTTGCCGAGCGAGGAGGCGACGCCCCCGGTGACGAAGACGTGCTTGGTCCGACTGGCCTGCGCCAAGGGGGTCTCCCGCGGTGTCGTAGCGAGACGTCCGGTTGCTCGGCGTCCGCGATCCACGGGGGTTCACGGTAACACGAACGGGTTGCCCAGCGGCGGACCGCGGCGGCCGCAATCGCCCGGGATGGCTCAGGAGGACGACATCGGCGGGAACGGGCCGTCCACCCCGGACCCGGTGCCGTACTGGCCGCTGCGCCCGGCCGACTGCTGGGCCAGCGCGAAGATCGCCGCGACCTGCCCGACCGGCCGGTCGGCGTCGTCCACGGTCGACACCGCCGAGGTGAGCCCGCGGTCCGTGCGCACCGCGCCGACCAGCCCGGACGCCGCGGCTGCGGCCGGCGTGCCGGCCACCACGACGCCCTTGCCCGCGCTGTCCAGGGAGGAGACCAGCGCGGTCAGGCTGCGCAGCCGCGGCGCCGGGTCGGCCCCGGTCACCGCGCCCGAGCTGACCACGACGGCCAGGTCGGCCGCGGTCACCGACGCGCTGTCGACCCGCAGCATCCGCAGGCTGGCGAACCCGGCCAGCACCTCGGTCGTCGTGGCCGCAGCCGGGTCGCCGTCCTTGTCCCCCAGCAGCGCGTACGACAGCAGGGCGCCGGAGAGCACGCCGGAGTCCTCGGACTCCGGCAGCTGGAAGCCGGCCGGCTGCCCGCCGCCGGTCACGTAGGACTTGGCGTCCTCGGCCCGGCGCGGGTCGGAGTAGTCGTCGGTCAGCTGCACCCGGCCGGTCACCGTCGCCCCGGCCTGCTGCAGCGTCTTGGCCACGCCGTCGGTGGTGGCGTCGGTGGCCTGCGCGGTGGCGACCACGACCACCTTGGTCCCGCGCAGCGCCCCCGCGACCAGCTTCGGGGTGAGCTGGGTGGTGACGGTGTCGTCGGTCCGGACCCGGGCCTGGCCCGCCCGGACCTGCGCCTGCAGGTCGCCGTTGTCCTTGGTCAGGCTGCGGACCTGGCCGCGCAGGTCGTCGCCGACCGCGCCGGAGAGCTGGGTCGCGCCGAGCAGCACGCCCAGCGCGACGGCCAGCAGCACCGCCGCCAGCGAGACGAGGTGGTAGCGGAAGCCGATCACTGCACGAGCCCCTTCACCCAGCCGTACGCGTCGTCCCACCAGCCGGCGGCCATCGCCGTCCAGGCCCGGCCGTCGGCGGCCAGGGCCAGGATCAGCCCGACCGCGACCAGCGTGACGAAGATCAGCAGCAGCAGCGCCGCTCCGGAGATGCGGCTGCGGTGCAGCCGGCTGGCGGCCTTGGCGTCGACCAGCCTGCCGCCGAGCTTGAGCCGGACCAGGAAGGTCGACGCGGTCCCGGACAGCCCGCGGTCGAGGAACTCCAGCAGGGTGGCGTGCATGCCGACGGTGACCACCAGCTCGGCCCCGTGCGCGTCGGCCAGCAGCAGCGCCACGTCCTCGCTGCGCCCGGCCGAGGGGAACACGACCGCGCCCACCCCGATGTCCTGCACCCGCTCCAGCGCCGGCGCCCGGCCGTCCGGGTCGGCCCGCACGACCACCTCCGCCCCGCCCCGCAGCACCTCGTCCGACACCGTCTGCAGGTCGCCGACGATGAGGTCGGGCCGGTAGCCGGCCTCGACCAGCACCTCGGCGCCGCCGTCGACGCCGACCAGGACCGGCGTGAACTCGCGGATGTAGTGGCGCAGCGAGACCAGGTCGTCGCGGTAGTCGTAGCCGCGGGCGACGACGAGCACGTGCCGGCCCTCGATCCGGGTGTCGATCTCCGGAACGCCGACGCCGTCGAGCAGGAGCGTCCGCTCCCGCTTCATGTACTCCATGGTGTCCGCGGCGAACGCCTCGAGCTGGGTCGACAGCCCGGCCTTGGCGTCCATCAGCGACGCGGCCACGGTCTCGACCGTCTGCGGCCGGCCCTCGGCCAGGACCGCCGCGTCCTCGCCAGTGCCGGCGTAGAGCGTGTCGCCGTCCAGGCGCAGCTTCATGCCGTCCTTGACCGCGCGGAAGACGTCGGCGCCGACCCCGTCGAGCACCGGGAGGCCGGCGTTGACGAGGATCTCGGGCCCGAGCGTCGGGTAGCGGCCGGAGATGCACGGGCTGGCGTTGACCACGCCCGCGACCTCGGCCGCGACCAGCGCGTCGGCGGTGGCCCGGTCCAGGTCGACCTGGTCCAGCACGGCGATGTCGCCGCGCCGCAGCCTCGGCAGCAGCGCATCGGCCCGGCGGTCGACGCGGGCCACCCCGACCACGCCCGGCAGCGCGGTATCCGTACGACGTCGCAGCGCGAGCCTCATGCGCGTCAGGGTGCCACCCGACTACGCGCCGGAAGCGGAGCGAAACACCCTTACCGACAAATCAGTGCCGGTGGGCGGCCGAGTCAGCGCTGCCGGTCGGCCGCGGCCGTGGCCAGCAGCTCCTCGGCGTGGGCCCGGCCCAGCTCGGAGTCGTCCAGGCCGGCCAGCATCCGGGCCAGCTCCCGGACCCGGCCGGCGTCGTCCAGCACCCGGACGTCGCTGCGGGTGACCAGCGCGCCGTCGGAGTCGGCCTTGTCCACCACCACGTGCGCGTCCGCGTACGCCGCGACCTGGGGCAGGTGGGTGACGACGAGGACCTGGTGGTCGGCGGCGAGCCGGGCCAGCCGGCGGCCGACCTCGACCGCGGCCCGGCCGCCCACCCCGGCGTCGACCTCGTCGAAGACCATCGTCGGGACCGGGTCGGAGCCGGCGAACACGACCTCGATCGCCAGCATCACCCGGGACAGCTCACCACCGGACGCGCCCCGCTGGACCGGCAGCGGCGGCGCGCCCGGGTGCGGCCGCAGCAGCACCTCGACCTCGTCCACCCCGTCGGGTCCGATCGCGACCCGCTCGCCGGCCAGCTCCAGGGACGGCCCGTCGCCGGTCGCGGGCCTGGCGTGCACGTCGACCGACACCACCGCCCGTGGCATGGCCAGCCCGGCCAGCTCCGCCGTCACGGCCGTGCCGAACCGGTCCGCGGCCTCGTGCCGGGCCGCGGACAGCCCGGCCGCGAGCCGGGCGGTCTCGTCCCGGGCCGCGTCCCGCTCCGCCGCCAGCGCGGCC
Source organism: Mycobacteriales bacterium (assembly GCA_036519715.1). Classification (GTDB taxonomy): domain Bacteria; phylum Actinomycetota; class Actinomycetes; order Mycobacteriales; family CADCTP01; genus CADCTP01. The sequence goes on along the minus strand of DATDKW010000323.1, from coordinate 3,097 downwards.
AGCGCGTCCTCGGACACGTCCAGGGTGGCCAGCCGCTCGGCCGCGGTGCCGGCCCAGGCCAGCACCTCCTCGACGGTGCCCTCGACGTCGCCGTACTTGCGGGTCAGGGCCTTCAGCGCCGCCCGGCGGTCCTCGACCGCGGCCAGCCGGGCCGGGTCGGCGTCCAGCCGCTCCCCGTACGAGGCCAGCTCGGTGCCGATGTCGGAGGCCAGGTAGGCCAGCTCGTCCAGGCGCTTGCCCAGCGCGGCCAGCTCCGGGTCGGCGGCCGACTCGTGGGCCAGGGCGCGGCGGGCCGTGCCGAGCAGCGCGTTCATATCGACGCCGTCCGCGGCCGGGTCGTCCGGGTCGCCGGCCAGCGCGAGGTGGGCCTGCCGGGCGGCCAGCCGCAGCGCGTCGGCGTGCGCGAGCTTGTCCGCCTCCACCGCGAGCTGGGTGTCCTCCCCCGGCTGGGGCTCGACCGCGGCGATCTCGGCCAGCCCGGTGCGCAGGCCGTCGGCCTCGCGGGCCAGCTCCCGGGCCCGGGCGGTGCGGTCGGCCAGGTCGTCGGCCAGCGCGCGCCAGCGGCCGTAGGCGGCGCGGTGCTCGTCCACCAGCCCGGCCAGCGCGCCGTACCGGTCCAGGGAGGCCCGCTGCTCGGCCGGCTTCAGCAGCCGCAGCTGGTCGGACTGCCCGTGCAGGGCCAGCACGCCCTCGGCCAGCTCGCCCAGCAGGCTCGCCGGCACGGCGCTGCCGCCGAGGTAGGCCCGGGACCGGCCCTCGACGGCGATGGCCCGGGAGACCAGCAGGTCGCCGTCCTCGTCGATCTCGGCCCCGGCGTCGACGGCCCGGGCCAGCACCGGCGAGCCCGGCGGCAGCCGCAGCCGGCCGTCGACCACGGCCCGGCCCGAGCCCGAGCGGACCCGCTGCGGATCGGCCCGGCCGCCGAAGAGGAGGTGCAGACCGGTGACGACCATGGTCTTGCCGGCCCCGGTCTCCCCGGTGACCACGGTCAGGCCGGGGCCGAGCTCCAGGGTGACGTCCTCGATGACGCCGAGGCCGCGGATACGGATCTCGGACAGCACGCCGGAAGCGTAACCACTCCGGGTGTCACCGCGCGGGATCCGTCCACAGGCTAGGGCCGTGGCGCGCGGAAGCCGGCGACCGGGAGGCCGAACTTCGCCACCAGCCGCTCGGTGAACGGCAGCCCGTGGGTCCGGGCGATGAGCACCGGGTGCCTCCCCCGCCGGACCTCGACCCGGGCCCCGGCCGGCACCGGCGTCGTCCGGCGGCCGTCGCAGCCGAGGATCCCGTCGTGCCCGGCGTCGGCGATGGTGATCGAGACCATCGAGTCCGGCGAGATCACCAGCGGGCGGGCGAACAGCGCGTGCGCCGCGTTCGGCACCACCAGCAGGGCCTGCACCTCGGGCCAGACGACCGGACCCCCGGAGGAGAACGCGTACGCGGTGGAGCCGGTCGGGCTGGCGCAGACCACGCCGTCGCAGCCGAAGCTGGTCAGTGGCCGGTCGTCGATCTCGAGGATCACCTCGAGCATCCGCTCCCGCTTCGTCTTCTCCACCGACGCCTCGTTCAGCGCCCAGTCCGTGGCCACGACCTCGCCGCCGACGCTGACCTCGACGTCGAGGGTGAGCCGCTCCTCGACCCGGTAGGAGCGCTCGACGATGTGCCGGACCGTGTCCGGCAGCGCCTCCGGCTCGGTCTCGGCCAGGAAGCCGACCCGGCCCAGGTTCACCCCGACCAGCGGCACCCGGCACGGCCGGGCCAGCTCGGCCGCGCGCAGGAACGTGCCGTCCCCGCCCAGCACCAGCACGACCTCGCAGCCGGCCGCGGCGGTCTCGTCCGGCGGCACCGTCTTGACGTCGGTGACGCCGAGATCGGCCGCCTCCTCCTCCAGCATCCGCAGCTCGAACCCGGCCGACACCAGCAGCTCGCCGACCTCCCGGGCCCGGTCCACCATGTCCGACCGGCCGGTGTGCGTGACCAGCAGCGCGTCCCTGCTCATAGGGTCACGACCTTCGCAATCTCGTCGGGGTCCGCCCGCGGTGCGTCGCAGCGGAGCCAGAGGAAGAACTCGACGTTGCCGGCCGGGCCGGGCAGCGGGCTCTTCACGACGCCCTTCGTCCCCAGGCCCAGCTCGTACGCACGGTCGGCGACCTTGCGGATCGCCCGGGCCCGCAGCTCCGGGTCCCGGACCACGCCCTTGGCCCCGACCAGCTCCTTGCCCACCTCGAACTGCGGCTTCACCATCGGCAGCAGGTCCTCGGTGGTGCAGGCGGCCAGCGCCGGCAGCACCAGGGTCAGCGGGATGAACGACAGGTCCGCGACGGTCAGCTCCACCGGGCCGCCGATCTGCTCCGGGGTCAGCTCGCGCACGTTGGTCCGGTCGTGCACGGTCACCCGCGGGTCGGTACGGAGGTTCCAGGCCAGCTGGCCGTAACCGACGTCGACCGCGACCACCTCCCGGGCGCCGCGGCGCAGCAGCACGTCGGTGAACCCGCCGGTGGAGGCGCCGGCGTCGAGCACCCGCCGGCCCTCGACCGGCACCGGCAGCGCATCCAGGGCGCCGGCCAGCTTGTGGCCGCCCCGGGAGGCGTACCCGGGGTCGTCCGAGTCGGCCTCGATCAGCACCGGCGTGCCAGGCTCGACCGCGGTGGCCGGCTTCGTGGCGGTGGCGCCGGCGACTTTCACCCGGCCGGCGTGCACCAGCTCGGCCGCCTGCTCCCGGGACCGGGCGAGCCCCCTGCGGACCAGCTCGGCGTCGAGCCGCGCGCGGCGGACCACCGCCCTACACGCCGTCGATGGCGGCAAGGGCCTCGGACAGCGTGCCGTGCAGGGCGTCGTACCGGGCGACATGGTCGGCCACCGGCAGGTCGTCGAGCTGGTCGAGATCCGTCACCGACGCCTGTACGGCGGCCACGGTGCTCGCCGCGCTGTCCGCACCGGCGGGGTGGCCGGTCGGGTTGCCGGTCAGGTTGCCGGCCGGCGGGTTGCCGGGCGGGTTGCCGGCCGGCGGGTCCGGGCGGTTCGGCGGCGGGCCCGGCCGCGGGGTGGGCGCACTCACGGCGACCACGCTACGGCATCGGCCCGGTGGGGTACGGTC
>DATDKW010000322.1:0-2474 GCA_036519715.1 Mycobacteriales bacterium | reverse complement strand
TCCTCACCATCCAGGACGGCCTCATATCCGCGATCACGGTGGTCGCCGACGACCTCGGCCTGCTGACCCAACTCGACGCCATCACACCCGCCGACAAACCTTGATCCCGGCGCCCGCCCACCCCCAGCCGAAGCCACTCGCGCGCCGCGCGGGTCGCGGCTGTTCGGCGACCGTCCAACAGTTCTTCCGCGGAAGCTCAGCCAGCAGCCCCGCCACAAACCGGCTCTACGCCACCAAGCGTGGTGCGCGGCCTCTGATCGGGGTGGCGGTGGGAGTGTGCCAGGTGATGCCGCAGTGCAGCAGTAGTCGCATCCGGTAGTTGTCGAAGTTCCGGAACCCGAAGCCGACTCGCTTGATCCGCTTGATGAGCAGGTTGATCGCCTCGGTCGGCCCGTTGGAGACGCCGCCGGTGGTGAAGTAGGCGAGTAGCTCATCGGTCCAGGCGTCAAGGGTGCGGGCGAGCCGGAGCAGTTCGGGGATCTCGGAGAACACGCACCGCTGGAGTACGTCGTGCAGCCGGCGGCGGGCGTCGGGCAGGTCGCGGCCGCGGCGGTAGAGGTAGCGCAGCTCGTGCGCGGCCATCCATGCCTGGGCTACGTCGCCGGCTGGGTCACCGAGCAGCAGCCCGGTCTGCAGCCGCGCCCAGGCGCGTTCGGACAGCGTCTCCGGGGCGCGGCGCAGCAGCCGGCGGATCCGGTAGAGCGGATCGTCGCGGTGCCCACGCCGGTGCAGGGTCTGCTGTTGGACGCGGCGGCGGACCTCGTCGACGGCGGCCAGTCCGAGCCGGGTGACGTGGAAGGCGTCCAGCACCCGCACCGCGCCCGGCAGCTGGACGCGCAGCGCGGTCGCATACCCGCGGAAGGGGTCCAGCGCCGCGACTTCGATGCCGTCGCGCCAGGACTGGTCGCGGGCAGAAACCCAGTCGGATAAGGCCTTCCCGGACCGGCCCGGGACGATGTCGAGCAGCCGCGCCGGCCGATGCGGGCGGCCGGTCAGGTCCACGATGCCGGTCACGAACTCGGTGGAGTGCACGGCAGTCGCGGCCAGGAACGCCGTCTCGTCGACTCCGACCGCGGTGACTCCGTCCAGCCGAGACGGGTCCTGGAGCAGGGGCCGGCCGTGGTCGCGCACCGCCCGCATGATCGTGTGCCAGCCAACGCCGTACTCGACCGCGACGCCGGCGACGTCGTGGCCGTCCTCACCGACCCGCCGGCACGCCTCGGCCCGGGCCCGCTCGGTCAGCGACGCCCGCGCCCGGATGGGGTCACCGGTCTCGGTCCAGGTCCGCCGCGCACACCGCGGCTCAGCGCACCGCCAGACCCGCTTCACCCAGATCAGCGTCACCGGCCGACCCGCCACCGGCAGATCCCGCACCCGCACCGGCCGACGCCCATGCGACACCGCCGCCACCCCGCAGCCGCGGCAGAACTCCTCGGTCGCAATGGTCTCGACCGCCTGCTCCAGCTCGCCATCGACCTCCGACACAGCCAGCAGAACGAAGCCGGGCAACCCCAGCATCGCCGTCGCCGCGCTACCGTCACCCTGCACCTGGGGCCTCCTCGTCCGTGTCCACAACCACCACGGATCGTGAGGCCCCAGGCCCGTTCTCAAGCCCAGGCTGAACGCCGTGTCGTCAAACGCTCACCACGCTCGATGACGAAGAGCCCGATTACGGTGTCGCCGCCGACCGCCTTGCTCGACCAGCCGGTGACGGTGTCGATCGGGGGACTGCAGGCCGACCGTCCGGTGACGGTGACGGCGACCGCCACGGACGCGGTCGGCGGTGCCTGGTCCTCGTCGGCGGACTTCCGGGCCGGCGGGGACGGGAGGTTGTCGCTGGACCAGGCGCCGGTCGGCGGCAGCTACTCCGGTGCGAACCCGATGGGGCTGTTCCAGTTCATGGCACCGGAGGACCCCGGGTCACGCGGCTTCGGACCGCCGCTGTCCGGCACGTACGACATCCGGCTGGAGGTGAAGGTAGACGGAGGGACGGTCGCCGCGGCGACGGCGACGCGGCAGAGCCCGGGGGCGGTAGGAGTCACCACGAAGACGCTGACGGTGCCGGCGGACGGCGTGTACGGCACCGTGTTCCGGCCGAAGGACACCGCCAGCCGGAAGCCGGCGCTGCTGGTCTTCGGCGGCTCGGAGGGCGGACTGAGCTACCCGGTGCAGCTGAAGGCGGCGCTGCTTGCGGCACACGGCTATCCCACGCTTGCTCTGGCGTACTTCCGGGCGCCCGGACTGCCGCAGGACCTGGCCGCGATCCCGCTGGAGTACTTCCGGAAGGCGCTCACCCTGCTCCGCGCGCAGCCGGGCGTCGACGCCGGCCATCTGCTGGTCACCGGTGCGTCCTGGGGCGGCGAGGGCAGCCTGCTGGTCGCCGCCACCTATCCGGATCTCGTCGGCGGCGTCATCGCGGAGGTGCCCAACTCCTACGTCGACGTCGCGCCGTTCACCGGGGCGAGGTCGTCCTG
>DATDKW010000321.1:0-10634 GCA_036519715.1 Mycobacteriales bacterium | reverse complement strand
GAGCTGGTCGAGCAGATCCCGGCCGCCGCTCCCGACCAGCGCCGGGACATGGCCGACACGGTCATCGCCGAGCTGATGCGGCACGCGATCGCCGAGGAGATGTTCGTCTACCCGGCGATGCGCGAGCACCTGCCCGACGGGATGCGGCGGTGCAGCACGACATCGAGGAGCACCAGCAGCTCGAGGAGACGATGAAGAAGCTGGAGAGCCTCGACGCCGCCGACCCGCAGTTCCTGCAGGCGCTGGGCCGGCTCGAGTCCGTGCTGCGGGACCACGTGCAGGACGAGGAGACCGAGCAGTTCCCGCAGCTGCGGGCCCGGGTGCCGCGCGAGCAGCTGGTCGCGATGGCCGGCAAGGTCACGGCGGCGAAGAAGGTGGCCCCGACCCGGCCGCACCCGGGCGCCCCGCACAGTGCGCTGTTCCACAAGGTGGTCGGTCCCGGGGTCGGCATGGTCGACCGGCTCCGCGACAAGCTCACCGGCCGCTGCCTGCCGGGCCGCAGCCCGCCCGGAGCGTCGCCCGGCCTGGACGGCGCCCGCCCGGGACGGCGCTCGCCCGGGACGGCGGTGGCTGGGCGATCCGGCGCAGCCGGGTGATGGTCGGCCGTCCTCGTCGAGCAGGTCCTGGGACACCCGGGCGAAGTCGGCCAGGTGCGGCTGGGCCAGGTGGGCGTCCAGGTGCTCGGGCGACTCCCAGTTTCTCGTAGAAGAAGAACACGCCGGGATCCTCGACGCCCTGGTGCAGGTCGTAGTTGACGTAACCCTCCTCGGCCGCGGTCGGCGAGATCAGCGCCTCCAGCGCCGCCCGCAGCTCGTCCTCCTTGCCGGGCTTGGCGCGCATGTAGGCGATGACCGTGAGCAGGTCACGGCGGTCGTCGATGGGCGTCGTCATCGACCCTCCAGGCGCTGCGTACGTCCGGATGAGTCGGACGCCAACCGCCCCCGGTCGCCGCCCCGTACAGGCGAGCGGCGCGGAGGAGGTACGGCTGTTCCGCCGAGCGCGCGGGGCCATGAACCTGGACGCGATCGCCGACGACACCGAGGCGACGGACCGGGCATCAGGACAACGACCCGGCCGCGGCCACGGATTGCGCCACCAGCAGCCCGTTCCGTACGCAGGTGGGGATCGCGGAATTGCAGGTATTCAAGCCGTCAGCAATTCCCGGGGCCGGCGGTGACCTATTAGCGCGCACCGCAGGTTCCGGCTTTCCACCGGACGGCAAATGCGAAAAACGCGCACGGTGGGCCTCTGCGTGACGCCCACCCGCAGGCATGGGCCCCGACCCGGGAGGCTTTGTCTGCCGCGTGCGACAGCGCGCTGACCTGCATGAGCCAAGGTAGGGACCGCCCGCCGGGCACAGGTACCGCCACCCGGGTGACGCTGCGTGAGCGAACGGAAACACCCCCCGATCGGGTCAGGTATTAGCGGCCGGGGCAAGTGGATAGTCGCGTCGCGGAAAAGGGATTGTGACCACCCGGGGGCGCGCCTAACGTCGGCTCGGTCGCGGCCACCGCGAGAGCGCACCACTTCGACGTGGCAACACCAGCCACGCACGCCGATGGCGGCGAATGCAGAGCTGCAGAGGGCATTGCCCGCTCGTCCGCGGCCGTCTCGCGTCTTGGGGGCCGAATGCAGTCCCGACGTCCGTGGACGCCGGGCGTCCAGTCCATCCACGATTCAGGGGAACACAGGCAATGGAAGGCAACCGCACCGAGTGGACCGTCCCGGCTCAGCTGCGCCGGCGGGCCGACGAACGTCCGCACGACCTCGCCCACCGGCTGGTGGACGGCGACGACCTCACCTTCGGTCGCTGGGACGCCGCGTCGAACGCCGCCGCCTGCGGGCTCCTGGCCCGGGGCGTGCGCCCGGGCGACCGGGTCCTGCTGCCCTGCTCGACGTCGGCCTGGACGGCGTACGCGGTGACGTGGGCGGCGGTGCTCAAGGCGGGCGCGGTGGCGGTGCCGGTGTCCCGCTCGGCCGGGCGGGCCGCGATGTGGGCGACCTGGGCCGCGTCCGGCGCGGTCTGCGTGGTCGACGGCGAGGCCGAGGTGCTGCCCGAGGCCGAGCACGTGACGCTGGACGAGCTGATCGCCCGCGGCGACCCCGCGCCGCTCACGGACGGCCCCACGCCGTCCGACGACGCCGAGATCATCTTCACCTCCGGCACCACCGGCGTGCCGAAGGGCGTGGTCGCCACCCACGAGAACCTGCTGCACCCGCTGCGCGACCCTCGCCCGGGCCCGGTCCGGACCGCGCTGCACGCGCTGCCGCCCGGCACCACCGTCGGCCAGGGTCTGCTGGTCCAGCCGCTGTCGGCCCGTCCCCACCGGACGTTCACGCTGCCGGCCTTCACCCCGGACGGGCTGCTGGCCGCGGTCGAGCGGCTGCGGCCCACCGACGTCGTGCTGGTGCCGGCCATGGCGATCGCGCTCCTCGACGCGGCCGCCGCGCACACGTACGACCTGAGCTCGGTGCTGCAGGTGCGCACCACCAGCGCCCCGATCACCCCGGCGACCCTGCAGGAGCTGGCCCGGCGCTTCCCCAGCGCCCGGATCCGCAACGTCTACTCGACAACCGAGTGCTGGCCGCGCCGGCTGGCCACCGACTTCGACCGCGACCGCCCCACCTCGCTGGGCCGGCCGGCCGGCGGCGGCCAGGTCCGGATCACCGGCGCGGACGGCGCCGAGGTCCCGGCCGGGGTCGCCGGCGACGTGCAGCTGCGCAGTGACGCGCCGCAGCGGCGCTACGACGGCGAGGACGGACCGTCGGCGGTGTTCCTGCCCGGCGGCTGGACCCGCACCGGCGACATCGGCCGGGTCGACGCCGACGGCTACTTCTACCTGGTCGACCGCAACCCCGACCTGGTCAACACCGGCGGCCTCAACGTGTCCACCTTGGACGTCGAGGCGACCATCATGGAATACCCGGGGGTGATCGAGGCGGCGGTGTGCGGGGTGCCGCATCCGGTGCTGACCGAGTGCGTGGTCGCGGCCGTGCGGGCCCGGCCCGGCCTGCAGGTCGCGGCGCTCCTGGAGTTCCTGCGCGACCGCAAGGGTGCGGCCGCCCCGCAGCGGATCGCGGTCGTCGGCGAGCTGCCGCACACCTTCCTGGGCAAGATCGACAAGAAGCGGCTGCGGACCGAGCTGGCCGCCGCGCCGGCCGCCGCCGAGCCGCCGCGGACGCCGACGGAGATCGCGCTGGCCGGCATCTGGGCCGTGACCCTCGACCTGGACGAGGTCGCGGCCACCGACGACTTCCTGCGGATCGGCGGCTCGTCGCTGACCGCCATGGAGGTGGTCAGCCAGGCCGTCGCCGACCTGGGCAAGGAGGTCACCGTACGGGACCTGCTCGACACCACCAGCCTGCGGGACTTCGCGGCCCGGGTGGACGCGGCCCCGGCCCTCGAGTCCGCCGCCTCCCGTGACTGAGGCCGCGGCGGGGATCCCGGCGTCGTACGCGCAGGAGTCCCTGGTCCGCGGGGCCGACGCGTCGGCGGTGACCGTGCCGGCCGTGGTCCGGTTCTCCGGGCCGGTCGGGATCGGGCGGATCCGGGCCGTGCTGGCCGAGCTGACCGACCGGCACGACGCGTTGCGCACGGTGCTGACCCGGACCGCGGACGGCCGGGTACTGCAGCGGGTGCACCCGGCGGTGACGCTGCCGCTGACCGTGACCAAGCACCGGGAGTCGCCGGAGCGGCTGCTGCCGGAGCTGCTGCTGTCCGGCTCGGACGCGCCGTTCCGGCTCACCGGCAGCCTGCTGGCCCGGGCCGAGCTGCACACCGGCGGCGCGGCCGGGCAGCTGCTGCTCATCTGGATGCACCACGCCGTGTCCGACCTGATCTCCAGCCGGCTGCTGGCCGAGGAGTTCGGCACGCTGCTGGCGCGCCGGGCGCTGGGCCCGCTGGGACGGTCGCCGGCCCGGTTCGCGCTGGAGGAGCGGGCAGTCCGGCCGACGACCCGGCAGTGGGACTTCTGGAGCCGCACGCTGGAGGGCGCGGACCTCCTGCTCGGGGTCGACCACCCGGCCGGGCTGCCGCACCAGGCCGTCCGGCCCGCCCTGCCCCGGCTGTCACCGTCCACAGTGGAGGGACTGGAGCGGCTCGCGGCCGCCCGCCGCACCACGCTGACCACGGTGCTGGCGGCGGCCGTGTTCGCCGCCCACGCCGGCGACGCCACCGCCGGCCGCGCCGCCATCGGCCTGACCGTGAGCAACCGGGACCATCCCCGGCTGCGGTCGACCGTCGGCTGCCTGGCCGACCAGCTCCCGCTCGCGGTCGACCTCGGCGGCCGGCCGACGTTCGGCGAGCTGGTCGGCCGGGTGCGGGAGGCGCTGATCGACGCGTACGATCACCGGCTGCCGCTGGGGGTGCTGCTGCCGCTGCTGGGCCGGACCGAACCGCCGGTGTTCGGGGTGAACCTCAACTTCCTGCCGCCGCCGGCCAACCAGCCGCTGCCGCCGGCGCCGGACCTGCCGTACGGGCTGACCAAGCGGCGGGCCGAGCCGTGGTGGCTGGGCGACGCCGGGCTGGCGTACCGGCCCCGGATCGACGGCGCCGGGCTGGCCGGGGAGATCGAGGGCGACGTCCACCTGCAGGGCGCGGCCGAGGTCGGGCGGCGCGGGGAGCGGTTCTGCGCGCTGCTGGCCGCGGTGGCCACGGACCCCGGCCTGGACGTGCGGACGCTGGCCGGCGTTACGGCGGGGAGGGGCTGAGATGACCGTGCCCGGCACCCGCCGGTACGACGCCAGCTACTACCAGCGCGACTGGGTGCTGGCCTGCCACGACGCCACGTCCTTCTACAGCACGCCGCTGGCCTGGGACGTCCACGGCGAGCTGGACGAGAGCGTGCTCACCCGGGCCCTGCAGGAGCTGGTCGGGCGGCACGACGCGCTGCGGACCGCGTTCCACCCGCACGACGGCGACGTCGACCAGCTGGTCTGGCCGCGGGTGGACGTGCAGCTGCGGACGGACGACCTGTCCGCGGCCCCCGACCCGGCCGCGGCGCTGGAGTCCCGGCTGGTGCGGGAGGCCGAGCGGCCCCGGCTGCTGGTGGCCCCGCCGCTGTGGCACGCGCTGCTGCTGCGGCTCGGGCCGCGCCACCACGTGCTGGCCGTGTTCATCTCCCACCTGGTCTTCGACGGCTGGTCGCACGGGGTGCTGCACGACGAGCTGGTCCGCTGCGTCCGGGCCGCGGTCGCGGGCCGGCCGCCTCGACTGCCCCGGCTGCCGCTGCGGGCCGGCGACTTCGCCCACCAGGAGCGGATCCTGCGCGACGCCCCGGCCGAGCGGTGGTGGACCGCGCAGCTGGCCGGACTGCCCCCGGTGACCTCGGCGCCGTCGGTGGGCGGCCGGTTCGTCTCCACCCCGCTGCCGCCGGTGCCGCTGCGGCACAGCGAGGCGCTGCGCGACCTGGCCGACATGCACGGGGTCGGCTTCAACGAGGCGCTGCTGGCCACCGTCATCGCCGCCCGCCGGCACGAGGTCGGCGACGACGTGGTCATCGGGGTCACCCGGGCCAGCCGGGAACGGCCCGAGTCGCACCGGGTGATCGGTCCGCTGCTGGACCACCTACCCGTACGGGTGGACACGTCGGGCCCGATCCGGGTCCGGGACCTGCTGGAGCGGGTGCACACGGCGTACCGGGAGGCGGCGTTCCGGAAGCTGCCGCTGGGGCTGATCCGGCGGGTCGTCTCCGACGACCTGACCGGCCGCGGCGGCCGGCTGTTTGACACCCGCTACAACTACATGCCCAGCGCCTCCAGCGGGGCCGCGGTCGTGCTGACGGCGGCGGGCGAGCTGCGGATCGCGCCCCGGCCGGTGGACCCGCTGCGGCAGCGGCCCCGGCACACCGAGGACCACCCCGAGGTGCTGCCGCTGTCGCTGAACTTCCACCGGCAGATGGACGGCCAGCTCACCGGCGAGCTGTGCGGGCACGACCGGGTCTTCCCGCCGGACGCGCTGACCGCCGTGGGCGAGGACGTGGTGGCCACGCTGGAGCAGCTGGTCAGCGGCAGCGGCGGGCAGCCACTGCCGGGTCCGCTGCGGTGAGCGCGCCGTCGGTCCGTCCGGTGGTGCTGCTGGCCTCGCTGGCCAACGTGGTCGTGCTGGCCGACGCGACCATCGTCGTGGTGGCGCTGCCGTCCCTGGGTGCCGGCCTCGGGTTCCCGGTCGGCGGGCTGCCCTGGGTGGTGAACAGCTACAGCCTGGCCTTCGGCGGGTGCCTGATCCTGGGTGGGTACGCGGCCGACCGGCTCGGGCCGCGGCTGCCGTTCGTGCTGGGGATGGCGCTGTTCGCGGCCGGGTCCTTCGGGTGCGCGGCGGCCGGGAGCCCGGCCGCGCTGGTGTGGGGGCGGGTGCTGCAGGGGGTCGGCGGGGCGTTGTTCAGCCCGGCCGCGCTCGCGGTGGTCACCGGGTCGGCGGGCTCGCGGGCGGAACGGGTACGGGCGCTGGCGATCTGGAGCGGGGCCGGGGCGGCGGCGGTCGCGGCCGGGCCGGTGCTGGGCGGCGTGCTGACCGGTGCGCTGGGCTGGCGGGCGGTGTTCTGGTTGCCGGCGCTGGGCTGCCTGGCCGCGGGCGGTGCCGGCCTGCGCCACCTCCCCCGCCGAGCCGCCCGGTCGCGTGTGGACGGTGACCGGCCCGCCGTGACCGGTGGACGGTCCCGTGTGGACGGTGCTCATTCCCGGGTGGACGGTGGCGGGTCCCGGGTGGACCGTGCCGGGATCCGGGTCGGCGCCGCCTGTGCCGTGCTGGCCCTGGGGTCGGCGGCGCTGGTGGGTGCGAGCTATGCCAGCACGCTCTGGGTGCAGGAGGTGTTGCGGCTCCGGCCCGGGCCGGCCGGGCTGGCGCTGCTGCCGCTCAGCGCCGGCATCGTGCTCGGTGCCGCGGCCGCGCCCGCGCTGACCCGGTGGCGCGGGGAGCGCCCGGTCGCCGTGGCCGGCCTGCTGGCCGCGGCGGCCGGGTCGCTGCTGCTGCTGCCCACGCCGGTACGGGTGCCGCTGCCGGTGCTGCTGGCCGGGCTGGCCGTGGTCGCGGTCGGGTTCGGGCTGCAGTCGGTGCCGGTCAGCGCGCTGGCGACCGCGGTCCGGCGGCGGCCGGGGCTGGCCTCGGCCGCGTACCAGACCTCGGGGCAGCTCGGCGGCGGGCTGGGCCTGCTGGCGCTGGCCGCGGTGGCGGGGGCGGTCGAGGGCTCAGCGGGCGGGGACCGGGCCGCGGTCGCCGGATACCACGCCATCTTCGCGGCCGGCGCCGGTGCGCTCCTGCTCGCCGCCCTCGTCGCCGCGGCCGGCTTCGGACAGGTCCCACGTCCGTACGGCCACGGTGGCGCCGTCGACGCTGACCGCGCCGGTCGCGGCCGACACCAGTTCGGTGAGCATCAGCTCGACCCGGACCACGACGTGCTCGCCGGTCACCAGCCGGACCTCGGCCGTGGTCGTCGCGTGCAGGTCGGCCGCGCCTGGGTCGTCCCGCCGCACGGAGGCGCGGATGCAGGCGTCCTGGGCGATGGTGTGACCGCCGGGCAGGTCGGCCCGCAGCGTGTCGCCGACCACGACCGTGACCCGCTGCCCGATCAGGTCGCGAGTGATCTCCCAGCGCGGGGTGTCGGACACCCAGTCCGGGCCGGGCACCGGCCGCTCGACCGGCACCGGTGAGCCGGCGTCGACCGCGACCGGCAGCCGGAGGACGAGGTCCCGCACGTCGAGCCGGCACGGCGCGCCGGCCGGCCAGACCCGGGGGAAGGCGGCGTCCGACACCACCACCCGCAGCCGGTGCCCGGCCGCGAACCGGTAGCAGGTCGGGTCGAGGGTGACGGTGCCGCCGGGTGCGGCGACCACGGTGCCGGTGACCACTGTGGACACTCCGGCCGGGTCGACGTCGGCCAGCTTGACCACGACCCGGCCGGTCACCCCGGTCAGTGTCACCAGCGGGCGGCCGAGCACCAGCAGCGGCGCGGGCAGCGGGGCGCCGGTGACCGCGACCGACCCCGCGTCGTCCTCGTGCTGGTCCAGCGGCCGGCCGAAGCCGCCGTTGGGGATCCCCCACAGCCCGCTCAGCGTCCCGGCCGTCGGGTCCGCGTCCGCCGACCCGCCGCCGGCCAGCACCGCGACCGGCTCGGGGGACGGCAGGGCGGCCAGGGAGCGCCAGCCGGGCGTGAACCCCTGCACGTACAGGGTCACCGGCGGCGGCTCCGGCGCGCGCCCGCCGCCGAGCCAGCGGTCCCACCAGCGCACCGCCAGCGCCGTCGCGTCGATCGGCTCGTCCGGCGCGTCATCCGGCGGGCTGTGCATCCACGGCCCCATCACCAGCGCCCGTGGCCCGCGGACGCCGGCGTGGATCCGGACCACGGCGTCGCAGAACATGTCCCGCCAGCCGCCCACGCTCAGCGTCGGCACGGTGATCGCGCCCGCGTCGATCGTCCGCGACCGCCAGACCGGGTGGCCGGCCGGGTGCCGGGCCACGTCGACCAGGTAGGGGTCGTCCCACTCGATCCGGTCCCGCCAGCGCCGCTGCTCGGCCGGGTCGTGGTGGTCGGCCAGCGGCGGCAGCAGCTGGTTCACCAGGGTTCCGGCCCCCCAGACCCCGAGCGCCCCCAGCCCGCCGCGTACCCCACCGGGATGGACGAAGTCCCGCTCCGGGTCCAGGAAACCCATCAGTGACACCACCGCCCGCAGCGGCGCGGGCCCGCGGGCCGCCGTCCGCAAGGCCAGGGCCGCGCCCCAGGAGAAGCCCCACATCCCGACCGGACCGGAGCACCAGGGCTGCGCCGCCGCCCACTCCACCGCAGCCACCCCGTCGTCCGCCTCGGCCGGGTCGAACGGCGCCCGCGGCCGACCGTCGGACGAGCCGAGCCCGCGCGGGTCGACCAGCACCACGGCGTACCCGGCGGCGGCGAAGCGGGTCAGCGTGGCCCAGCAGCCGGCCCCGCCCAGGACGTCGCGCCGGTACGGCAGCACCGACACCACCGCCGGCACCGGCCCGGCCCCGGCCGGGCGGAACAGGTCGGCCCCGAGCGTCACCCCGGGCGAGAGCGGGATCCGGACGCCCCGCACGACGTCCACCGAGACGCTCACGTGCTCTCCCGGACGACCAGCTCCAGCCCGAGCACGATGTGCTGCCGCGACTCCGACGTGCCGCCGAGCAGGTCGCCCAGCAGCCGGGCGCCGAGCCGGCCGGACTCCTCGAACGGCTGCCGCACGGTCGTCAGCCCGGTCGCCTCGGCGATGCTGCCGTCGTCGAACCCGACCACCGCCAGCTCCTCCGGCACCCGTACGCCCAGCCGCCGGGCCTCCAGCAGCAGCCCGGCCGCGAGCACGTCGTGGTGGGCGAACACGGCCGTCGGCCGGGGCGTATGCGCCAGCACGTCGTGCAGCGCCTTGCGGCTGCCGGCCACGTCGTTGCGGGTCAGCACCACCGGCACGGCGTCCTCGGACAGGCCGGCCGCCCGCAGGAAGCCGCGGTTGCGCCGCTGCCCCTGGGACAGGAACTCGAACGACTCCTGCGGCTCCTGCACGAACGCGAACGTCCGGTGGCCGCGGTCGAGCAGGTGGCGGGCGGCGATCGCGCCGCCCTCCTCGTCGTCCACGTTCACCGTGTGGAACTCGGGCCGGGAGCTGTCGACGAGCACCGTCGGCAGCCGCCGGGACAGCAGGTTCTCGGCCAGCGCGTCGTCCAGCGGCAGCCCCATGATCAGCAGCCCGTCGAGCCGGCCGGTGGCGGGCAGGATCCGCAGCATCGGCGCCGCGCTGGCCGCGGCCGACTCGTGGTCGTAGACGACGACGTCCCGGCTGGTCCCGTCCGACTCGGCCAGCACCCCCATCAACCGCCGCCGGTACGAGTCGTAGGACGTGAACGGGGCGAGCACCCCGATCCGCCCCACACCCTGCCGGGCGTGGCTGACCGCCGCCGCCTTGGGCACGTACGCGAGGTCCTCGACCGCCTTGAGCACGCGGTCGCGGGTCTGCGGGTTGACCCGCCCGGGCCGGTTGATCACCTGCGACACGGTCGAGATGCTCACCCCGGCCCGGGCGGCGACGTCGTAGATGGTGACGGACCCGGTCACTGCGTCCCCCTGCCGACCCGGGCCTCGGCGTGGGCCCGGCCCACCGCGTCGGCCGCCGCTTCCTGCCACCGCGCCGCCGGCGGCCAGACCCGGGTCAGGAACGAGACCCCGTGGATCGCGCCGTCCTGGACCGACAGCGTGACCGGCACGCCCGCGTCGAGCAGGCGGGCGGCGTAGCGCTCGCCGTCGACCCGCAGCGGGTCCAGCGCGGCGGTGAGGATCCGGGCCGGCGGCAGCCCGGACAGGTCGGCCGCGGCCAGCGGCGAGGCCAGCTCCCCGTGCGCGGCCGCGGCGTCGGGCAGGTAGCGGCCGACCGCGGCCACCAGCTGCCCGGCGTGCAGCGGGTCGGGGTCGACCGCGCCGGTGGACACCCACCGGGCCAGGTCCAGGATCGGCACCTCCAGCAGCTGGAAGACCAGCCGGGGGCCGCCCTCCCGGCGCAGGGTCAGGGTCAGCGCCGCGGCCAGGTTGCCGCCCGCGGACACCCCGCCGACCGAGACCGCGGCCGGGTCGATCCGCCACCGCCCCGCGGCGGCGACGACCTCGGCGAGCACCGCGTACACCTGCTCGACCGCGGCC
>DATDKW010000320.1:0-14894 GCA_036519715.1 Mycobacteriales bacterium | reverse complement strand
AAGATCCTGGAGGGCACCACCGCGTCGGTGCCGCCGCAGGGTGGCCGCAAGCACCCGCACCAGGAGTTCATCCAGATCGACACGACCAACGTGCTCTTCATCGTCGGCGGCGCGTTCGCCGGCATGGAGAAGATCATCGAGGCCCGGGTCGGCCGCCGCGGCATCGGCTTCGGCGCCGAGCTGCGCGGCAAGTTCGACGTCAGCTCGTCGGACGTGTTCGCCGACGTCATGCCGGAGGACCTGCTCAAGTTCGGCATGATCCCCGAGTTCATCGGCCGGCTGCCGGTCATCACCAGCGTGCGCAACCTCGACCGCGAGGCGCTGATCAGCATCCTGACCGAGCCGCGCAATGCGCTGACCCGCCAGTTCTCGAAGCTGTTCGAGCTGGACGGGGTCGAGCTGGAGTTCAGCGACGACGCCCTCGAGGCGATCGCGGACCAGGCCATCCTGCGCGGCACCGGGGCCCGGGGGCTGCGCGCCATCATGGAAGAGGTCCTGCTCTCGGTCATGTACGAGGTGCCGAGCCGGGACGACGTCGCCCGCGTGGTGATCACCCGCGAGGCGGTCCTGGAGAACGTCAACCCGACGCTGGTCCCGCGCGACACGCCCAAGCGCGAGCGGAGAGAGAAGTCCGCCTGACCCTGCTCCGCTCCGCGGGCTTCGCCTGCGTCGCTCCGCCGGTGTGAGGACTTGTCTGATGCTGGCCGGGGGCGGCCCCCCGACGTGGCCAGGGCCAAAGGCAGCTACGTCGGCTCGCCGCTGACGTCAGCCAGCCGGTTCCCCTCGCGAGCGGGAGCTCCCGGGCGCCGGCCGCCTGACGATCCGGCCGGTCAGGCCCGGTTCGTGCTGGGGCTCTCGAGGATCTCGCGCATGTCCCGGCGCATCGTCGAGCGGAGGTCGGCGCGCAGCTCGCCCAGGCGCTGGTCGCCCTCGCCGAGACCCGACTCGATGTGCTCCAGCCGGACCGAGATCGTCTCCAGCGTCTTCGCCATCGACCACACCTCGTCGCGGATCCGGTCGACCCGGTCGATCGAGTGGAACAACGCCCGGGCCAGCAGCACCACCAGCGCCCCGATCGCGACCGTGAACACCACCAGCGCGCACCACGCGAACGCCACCACCGAAGACACGTCCTTCCTCGACTCGAATCCACCGGGCGCGACGACCCGACGACGGACCGTAGAGCCTCAGCCGCGCGTCGTTCCAGTCGGATCGTCCATCTGTGGACGACGACGCCGCCTGTGGACAGCGGTTCGCATTGCCCGCGCCTGCCTCCGTACCATTCCAGCGTGACCGTGACAGAGCCGACCCACGACCCAGCCGGGCTGACACCCGGCGCCGACCTGCCGAGCCAGTTCGTCCCCGCGCAGGTAGAAGGCCCGCTCTACGAGCGGTGGATCGAGCGGGGCTACTTCACGGCCGGCAAGCCGGAGGACGCGGACAAGCCGCCGTTCACCATCGTCATCCCGCCGCCCAACGTGACCGGCTCGCTCCACCTCGGCCACGCCTTCGAACACACCCTGATGGACGCGCTCACCCGCCGCCGTCGCATGCAGGGCTACGACGCGCTCTGGCTGCCCGGCATGGACCACGCCGGCATCGCCACGCAAAACGTGGTGGAGCGGGAGCTGGCCAAGGAGGGCCTGTCCCGCCACGACCTCGGCCGCGAGGCGTTCGTCGAGCGGGTGTGGCAGTGGAAGGGCGAGTCCGGCGGCAAGATCCTCGGCCAGATGCGCCGGCTGGGCGACAGCGTCGACTGGTCCCGCGAGCGCTTCACCATGGACGAGGGCCTGTCCCGCGCGGTCCAGACGGTGTTCAAGAAGATGTACGACGACGGCTTGATCTACCGGGCCGAGCGGATCATCAACTGGTGCCCGCGCTGCCTCACCGCGCTGTCCGATATCGAGGTCGAGCACAGTGAGGACGACGGCGAGCTCGTCTCCATCCGCTACGGCGACGGGGACGACGCGATCGTGGTCGCGACGACCCGGGCCGAGACGATGCTGGGCGACACCGCCGTGGCCGTGCACCCCGACGACGAGCGCTACAAGCACCTGGTCGGCACCGAGGTCGCGCTGCCGCTGACCAACCGGCGGATCCCGATCATCGCCGACGACCACGTCGATCCCGGCTTCGGCACCGGCGCGGTCAAGGTGACCCCGGCCCACGACCCCAACGACTTCGAGATCGGCCGGCGACACGACCTGCCGTCGCTGACGATCCTGGACGAGCGCGGCGTCGTGACCGCGCACGGACCGTTCGAGGGCCTGGACCGGTTCGAGGCCCGGCCCGCGGTGGTGGCGGCGCTGCGCGAGCAGGGCCGGATCGTGGCCGAGAAGCGGCCGTACGTGCACTCCGTCGGGCACTGCTCCCGCTGCGGCACCACGGTGGAGCCGCGGCTGTCGCTGCAGTGGTTCGTGCGGGTCGAGACGCTGGCCAAGGCGGCCGGCGACGCCGTCCGCGAGGGCAAGGTGGCCATCCACCCGACCTCGCTGGAGGGGCGTTACTTCGCCTGGGTCGACGACCTGCACGACTGGTGCATCTCCCGGCAGCTGTGGTGGGGCCACCGCATCCCGGTCTGGTACGGGCCGTCCGGCGAGACCGTGTGCGTCGGGCCGGACGAGCAGCCGCCGGCGGGGGAGGGCTGGGTCCAGGACAACGACGTGCTGGACACGTGGTTCTCCTCCGGGCTGTGGCCGTTCTCCACCCTGGGCTGGCCCGACGACACCCCCGACCTGCGCCGCTTCTATCCGACGAGCGTGCTCGTCACCGGCTACGACATCCTCTTCTTCTGGGTCGCCCGGATGATGCTCTTCGGGCTCTACGCCATGGATGGCGAGCAGCCGTTCGACGTGGTCGCGCTGCACGGGATGGTCCGCGACAAGCACGGCAAGAAGATGTCGAAGTCGTTCGGCAACGCGGTCGACCCGCTCGACTGGATGGATGCGTACGGGTCGGACGCGCTGCGCTTCACCCTGGCCCGCGGCGCCAACCCCGGCACGGACGTGCCGATCGGCGAGGAGTGGGTGCAGGGCAGCCGCAACTTCTGCAACAAGCTGTGGAACGCGGCCCGCTTCGCGCTCCTCAACGGGGCGACCACGGCCGAGCCCCTGCCGCCGGCCGAGCAGCTGTCCACTGTGGACCGCTGGCTGCTGTCCCGGCTGTCGGCGCTGGTGGCCGAGGTCGACGCCGACTACGAGCAGTTCGAGTTCGCCAAGGCGGCCGAGTCGCTCTACCACTTCGTCTGGGACGACTTCTGCGACTGGTACGTCGAGCTGGCGAAGGTGCCGCTGGCCGGTGGCGGCGAGCCGGCCCGGGCCACCCGGCTGGTGCTCGGCCACGCCCTGGACACCGTGCTGCGGCTGCTGCACCCGGTAGTGCCGTTCGTGACCGAGGCGCTGTGGACGTCGCTGACCGGCGGCGAGTCGCTGGTCGTCGCCGACTGGCCGGCCCGCGACGCCACCCGGCTCGACCCGGCCGCCGAGGCCGAGGTCGGGGCGCTGCAGGACGTCGTCACCGAGGTGCGCCGGTTCCGGTCGGAGCAGGGGCTGCGGCCGTCCCAGCGGGTCGGGGCCCGGCTGGCCGGGCTGGATGCGCCCGGCATCGCCGCGCACGAGCCGCTGATCCGGTCGCTGACCCGGCTGGAGGTGCCGGAGGACGGGTTCGCGCCGACCGCGTCGCTGTCGGTCCGCACGGTCAAGGTCGAGCTCGACCTGTCCGGGACGATCGACATCCCGGCCGAGCGGGCCCGGCTGACCAAGGACCTGGCTGCGGCCCGGAAGGAGCTGGAGACGGCGACGGCGAAGCTGGCCAACACCGACTTCATCGCCAAGGCGCCGGAGCCGGTGATCGCCAAGGTGCGGGGGCGTTTGACCGCCGCGGAGTCCGACCTGGAGCGGATCTCCGCCCAGCTCGACGCACTGCCGGCGTCATGACCACCGACGACGCCGGCACCGGCCAGGACGCGACCGGCCAGGACGCGACCGGCCAGGACGCGACCGGCCAGGACGCGACCGGCCAGGATCCGGCCGGTCAGGACGCGACCGGCCAGGATCCGGCCGGTCAGGACGCGACCGGCCAGCATTCGGCCGGCCGAGCGCGGACCGGCCGGGCCGGGACGGGTCCGGCCGGGGCCGGCCGGGCCAAGGCGGGCCGCTCCAAGTCGGGCCGTGACGCTGGCGGCCGGGACGGGGGCGCTGGCGACGGCGCCGACCGGGACGGCTTCGCCCGGGTGCAGGCCGAGCTGCGGGACCGGTGGCCGGAGTCCCGGCTCGACCCGACGCTGGACCGGATCCGGGCGCTGACCGACCTGCTCGGTGACCCGCAGCGCAGCTTCCCGGTCATCCACGTCGCCGGCACCAACGGCAAGACGACGACGACCCGGATCATCGACGCGCTGCTTCGCGGCTTCGGCCTGCGGGTGGGCCGGTTCACCAGCCCCGACCTGGCCTCGGTGACCGAGCGGATCAGCCTGGACGGGGAGCCGATCAGCGAGCGGACCTTCGTCGAGACCTACGACGACATCCGGCCCTACTTGGAGCTGGTGGACAAGGACCAGCCCGTCCCGCTGTCCTACTTCGAGGTCCTCACCGCGATGGGGTTCGCGGCCTTCGCCGACGCGCCGGTCGACGTGGCCGTGATCGAGGTCGGGATGGGCGGCCGGTGGGACTCCACTAACGTCGCCGACGGGCGGGTCGCCGTGGTGACCCCGATCGGACTGGACCACATGGCCTACCTCGGCGACACGCTGGACAAGATCGCCGGGGAGAAGGCCGGCATCATCAAGGCCGACTCGGTGGCGGTGCTCGCGGCCCAGGAGCGCGAGGCCGCCGACGTGCTGCAGCTGCGGGCGATCGAGGTCGGCGCCAGCGTGGCCCGGGAGGGTGCGGAGTTCGGCGTGCTGACCCGGGCCGTCGCCGTCGGCGGGCAGGTGATCAGCGTGCAGGGCCTGGCCGCGGTGTACGACGAGCTGTTCCTGCCGCTGCACGGCGCCCACCACGCGCAGAACGCGGCCGTCGCGCTCGCGGCCGTCGAGGTCTTCCTCGGGGCCGGCGCCAACACCGGTGGGATCGACATCGACGTTGTCCGCGAGGCCATGCTCGGCGTCAGCTCGCCCGGGCGGCTGGAGGTCGTCCGGGGTGCGCCGACCGTGATCGTGGACGCCGCGCACAACCCGCACGGGATGACCGCGACCGTGGCCGCGCTGGCCGAGTCGTTCTCTTTCCGGCGGCTGGTCGGCGTGATGGCGGTGCTGGCGGACAAGGACGCGACCGCAATGCTGGTGCTGCTGGAGCCGGTGCTGGACGAGATCGTCATCGCGGAGAACTCCTCGCCCCGGGCGATGCCGGCCGACGACCTGGCCGCCGTCGCAGTGGAGATTTTCGGCGCCGAGCGGGTCGTGGTCGAACCCCGGCTGGACGACGCCATCGAATCGGCCATCGGCCTGGCCGAGGAGGGCGAGGAGCAGCTGGGCGGATCCGGCGTGCTCGTCACCGGCTCGGTCGTCACCGCGGGCGAGGCCCGCACGCTGCTGGGCGCCGGCCGCCGGTCCCGATGAGCACGGACGACCCCACCGAGGCCGAGCCCCCCGGAACCGCGGCGCCGGACCGGACCGCGGCCAACCCAGCGGCGGCGGACCAGGTGGCGGCGGACCGGGCGGCGGCGGACCGGGCGGCGGCGGACCAAGTGGCGGCGGACCGGATGGTGGCGGCGGACCGGGCGGCGAGCACACGCGAGCACGCCGTCCGCGGCACTTTGGCGGCGGCGCTGATCCTGGAAGGGATCACCGTGCTGTTCGTGCCCCAGACCATCGCCGCCATCGGCGAGGACGGTCTC
Source organism: Mycobacteriales bacterium (assembly GCA_036519715.1). Lineage (GTDB taxonomy): Bacteria > Actinomycetota > Actinomycetes > Mycobacteriales > CADCTP01 > CADCTP01. The sequence goes on along the minus strand of DATDKW010000320.1, from coordinate 9,059 downwards.
GGTGGCCGCCGGCTGGCCGTGCTGCTCGTGCTGGCCGTCGCCCTGTTCGTGGCCGCCGGCATGCAGAAGCGCCCGGCCGGGCTTCTGCTCGGCTCGGTCCTGCAGGTAGCCGTGATCCTGACCGGCCTCATGGTCGCGGCGATGTACTTCCTGGGGCTGCTGTTCGCGGCGGTGTGGGGCTTCCTGCTGTGGGTCCGCCAGGAGGTCGGCCGGGCCGCCGCCCGCCAGGCCGGATCGCCCCCGGTGTGAGCAAAGACCCGCCCCACCGCCTAGGCTTCGGGGCCCGCGACCCACAGCGGGGAGACGAAGGAGTTCCGTGGAGACCGAGCGCACCCTCGTCCTGGTCAAGCCCGACGGCGTCGGCCGGGGCCTGATCGGCGACGTCGTCGGCCGGATCGAGCGCAAGGGCCTGCGGTTCGCCGCCCTCCAGCTGCGCACCCTGGACCGGGAGACGGCCGAGACGCACTACGGCGAGCACAAGGGCAAGCCGTTCTACGATTCGCTGGTCGAGTTCATCACCTCCGGCCCGCTCGTCGCCGCCGTGGTTGAGGGGCCGCGCGCGATCGAGGCGTTCCGGCAGCTGGCCGGCGCGACCGACCCGGTCAAGGCCGCGACCGGCAGCATCCGCGCCGACAACGCCATCGAGGTGCAGAAGAACATCGTGCACGGCTCCGACTCGCCCGAGTCGGCCGCGCGGGAGATCGCCCTGTTCTTCCCGGACCTCTGATCGGCGCCGGACGTCTGGGGCACCTCTGACCGGGGCCACCTCCCGGCGGAGGCGGCCCCGGCCGGCGGTCACCTCAGCAGCGAGATGCCCTGCGTGTACGCGTCCTGGTTGGGCGCCGTGACCCCCGGCCGGCCGACCGGTCGGTGGGCGCGGGCGCACCGGCCCGGCGGCCCCCGCGGTCCGCTGGGCCGTGTGAGGAAGGAGCACGCTCGCCCGCGGCGAAACTCGCGCGATTCTGTCGGTGGGTGTCGGTAGCGTCCCTGTCATGACCGAGACCGCCGACCAGACCCGGGCCGGGACCGTGGAGGAGACCGCCGACCGTCAGCTCGTCCACGCCCGCGGGCTGACCAAGCGGTTCGGCGAGTTCACCGCGGTCGACGCGATCGACGTCGACGTCCGGCGCGGCGAGGCATTCGGGTTCCTGGGCCCCAACGGCGCCGGCAAGTCCAGCACCATGCGGATGATCGCCTGCGTCTCCCCGGTCACCGCGGGGACGCTGCGGGTGCTCGGCCGCGACCCGGCCACCGACGGCTCCTGGATCCGCGGCCGGCTCGGCGTCGTCCCGCAGGAGGACTCGCTCGACCTGGAGCTCACCGTCCGGGAAAACCTCCTCGTCTACGGGCGCTACTTCGGGTTGCCCAAGCCGCTGATCCGGGAGCGGGCCGACGAGCTGCTCGACTTCGTCCAGCTCGGCGAGAAGCGCGACGCCAAGGTGGAGAGCCTGTCCGGCGGCATGAAGCGGCGGCTCACGATCGCCCGCAGCCTGATCAACGAGCCGGAGGTGCTGCTGCTGGACGAGCCCACCACCGGCCTCGACCCGCAGGCCCGCCACGTGCTGTGGGACCGGTTGTTCCGGCTCAAGCAGCAGGGCGTCACGCTCATCCTCACCACCCACTACATGGACGAGGCCGAGCAGCTGTGCGACCGGCTGGTGGTGATGGACAAGTCCAAGATCGTCGCGGAGGGATCGCCGGCCCAGCTCATCGGCCAGTGGTCCACCCGCGAGGTGGTCGAGGCCCGGTTCCGGCCGGACGAGCACGAGGCCATGGCGGCGAAGGTCGAGGACCTGGCCCGGCGGGTCGAGGTGCTGCCCGACCGGCTGCTGCTCTACACCGACGACGGCGACGCCGCCGCGGCGGCGATCCTGGAGCGTGGGCTGCATCCGGCCGGCGTGCTGGTCCGCCGGTCCACGCTGGAGGACGTCTTCCTCCGCCTCACCGGCCGGACGCTGGTGGACTGAGATGGCCGCCTTCCCGGCGCCGCTGGCGCTGCGCTCCTTCGAATACTGGCTGTTCCAGTACAAGCGGACCTGGCGGGGCAGCGCGGTCAGCACCGTGCTGTTCCCGGTGCTGTTCCTGGCCTCGATGGGCCTGGGTCTCGGCACGCTGGTCGACTCCTCCGCCTCCGGCGGCGTCGACGGCCAGCGCTACCTGGTCTTCCTCGCGCCCGGGCTGCTGGCCGCGACGGCGATGCAGACCGGGGTGGCGGAGTCGACCTACCCGGTGATGGGCGCGATCAAGTGGATCAAGACCTACCACGCGATGCTGGCCACGCCGCTGGGCGTGCTCGACGTGCTCGTCGGCCACCTGCTCTACATCGCCGCCCGGGTGCTGCTGGGCGCGACGGTGTTCCTGGCCGTGATGGCCGCCTTCGGGGCCGTCGACAGCCCGCTCGGGCTGCTCACCCTGCCGGCCGCGGTGCTGACCGGGATGGCGTTCTCGGCCCCGGTCGTCGCCTTCGCCGCCGTCAACGAGAACGACTCCGGCTTCGCGATGCTGATGCGGTTCGTGATCACGCCGCTGTTCCTGTTCGGCGGCGTGTTCTACCCGGTGCAGCAGCTGCCGCTGGTGCTGGAGCAGCTGGCCTACCTGACCCCGCTCTGGCACGGCGTGGCGCTGTCCCGCGGCCTCGCGCTCGGCACGATCTCGGCCGCCGCCGTCCTTGGCCACGCGCTCTACCTGTGCGCCTGGATCGCCGGGGGCACCTGGGTCGCCGGCCGCAACTACCACCGCAGACTGGCGGTCTGAGATGACCACTCCGACTCTCGCGACCCGGTCCACGCCCCTGCCGCTGGCCGGCAGCCAGGCCTGGCGGCTGGTCGAGCGCAACCTGCTCGTCTACCGGCGGATCTGGCCGCTGATCGTGTCCGGATTCTTCGAGCCGCTGTTCTACCTGCTCTCCCTCGGCGTCGGCATCGGCGCCCTGGTCGGCACCGTGGCCGGCCCGGACGGGCAGCCGATCAAATACACCGCCTTCGTCGCGCCGGCCCTGCTCGCCTCCAGCGCCATGAACGGTGCCGTCTACGACTCCACGATGAACGTCTTCTTCAAGCTGAAGTACGCCAAGACGTACGACGGGATGCTGGCCACGCCGCTCGGGCCGGCCGACATCGCGGTCGGCGAGATCACCTGGGCCCAGCTGCGCGGCACCCTCTACTCGGCCACCTTCCTGCTCGTGATGGCCGCGCTGGGACTGATCAGCTCGTGGTGGGCGGTGTTGGCCCTGCCGGCGGCCATGCTCATCGGGCTGGCCTTCGCCTCGATCGGGATGGCCTGCACGTCGTTCATGCGCGGCTGGCAGGACTTCGAGTTCGTCCAGCTGGCGATCCTGCCGATGTTCCTGTTCTCGACCACGTTCTTCCCGCTCGGGGTCTACCCGCGGCCGATCCAGATCCTGGTCGAGCTGACCCCGCTGTTCCACGGCATCGAGCTGATCCGGCCGCTGACCACCGGGGCCGGCATCGGTGTGGCCCAGTTCGGGCACGCGCTCTACTTCGTCGGCCTGGCCGCGCTCGGACTTTCTGTCACGGCGCGCCGGTTGGAGAAGCTCCTGTTGAAGTAGTCGGACGATTCCCCCAGGTAGCATCGGTGGACCCGAGCGACCGCCTTCGCGCCCGAGGAGTTCCTCCGCATGTCCCGCACCACGCTGTCCTTCCTCGGCCGCGACATGGCGATCGACCTCGGCACGGCCAACACCCTGGTGTACGTCCGCGGCCGCGGCATCGTCCTCAACGAGCCCTCGGTCGTGGCCACCAACACCAACACCGGTGAGATCCTGGCCGTCGGCATCGAGGCCAAGCGAATGATCGGCCGCACCCCGGCCAACATCGTCGCCGTCCGCCCGCTCAAGGACGGTGTGATCGCCGACTTCGACACCACCGAGCGGATGCTGCGGTATTTCATCCGCAAGGTCCACCGCCGGCGCTACCTGGTCCGCGGGCCGCGCGTCGTGGTGTGCGTCCCATCCGGTATCACCGGTGTGGAGCAGCGCGCGGTGAAGGAGTCGACCTACGCGGCCGGCGCCAGCAAGGTGTTCATCATCGAGGAGCCGATGGCCGCCGCCATCGGCTCCGGCCTGCCGGTCAGTGAGCCGACCGGCAACATGGTCGTCGACATCGGCGGCGGCACCACCGAGGTCGCGGTGATCTCGCTGGGCGGGATCGTCACCAACACCAGCATCCGGATCGCCGGCGACGAGATCGACCAGGCGATCATCTCGTACGTCAAGAAGGAGTACTCGCTGGCGCTGGGGGAGCGGACGGCCGAGGAGATCAAGATCGCGATCGGCTCCGCGTTCCCGATGCCGGAGGACGACCAGGCCGAGATCCGCGGCCGGGACCTGGTCACCGGCCTGCCCAAGACGATCGTGGTGTCCGGCGAGGAGATCCGCCGGGCCATCGAGGAGCCGGTCAACGCGATCGTGGACGCGGTGAAGACGACCCTGGACAAGTGCCCGCCGGAGCTGTCCGGCGACATCATGGACCGCGGCATCGTGCTGGCCGGCGGCGGCGCCAACCTGCGCGGCCTGGACGAGCGGCTCCGGCACGAGACCGGGATGCCGATCCTCATCGCCGACAACCCGCTGCACTCGGTCGCAATCGGGTCCGGCCGCTGCGTCGAGGACTTCGACGCGCTGCAGCAGGTGCTGGTGTCCGAACGCAAGCGGTCCTGGTCCTGACCGGGGGACGGCGCCGATGACCGCACCCACCCGCGGCCAGCGCCGGGCGGTGATCCTCCTGCTCCTGCTCTCGGTCGTGCTCATCACCTCCGACCACCGCGGCGACGCCTTCGCCGGGGCCCGCAACGCCGCGCACAGGGCCGTCGACCCGGCCCAGCACGGCGTCACCACGCTGGTCGCGCCGGTCGGCCGGTTCTTCCGCGGGCTGGGCGACCTCGGCGACTCCCGCGACCGCATCGACGCGCTGGAGAAGCAGAACGCGGAGCTGCGCCGCCAGCTGCGGGAGAGCGAGCTGACCGGCACCCGGTCGGCTGAGCTGCAGAAGCTCAAGCTGCTGTCCGGCTCCGGCCAGTTCACCGTGATGCCGGCGACGGTGATCGGGCTGGGGCCGTCGCTCGGCTTCGAGTGGACGGTCACCGTCGACGCCGGCCGCCGCGACGGGGTCAGGGCCGACCAGACCGTGGTCGACTCCGACGGCCTGGTCGGCCGGGTCAAGGCGGTCGGCGAGAGCTCGGCCACGATCGTGCTCGCGGTCGACCCGGGCAGCGCGGTCGGCGTCCGGCTGGCCGGCGGCAACGCGCTCGGGGTCGCGGCCGGCAACGGCCTCGGCCCGCTCACGTTCACCCCGCTGGACCCGGCCACCCGGGTCAAGGTCGGCGACCGCCTGCTCACCGGCCCGTACGGCGGGTCCACGTACGTGGCCGGGCTGCCGGTCGGCCAGGTCACCGCCGTCTCCGGCGACCCCGGCGCGCCGGCCCGGGAGGCCACGGTCGCCCCGTACGTGTCGTTCGCGCAACTGGACCTGGTCGGGATCGTGCTGGCCGCGCCGCGCGCCGACCCCCGGGACAGGCTGCTGCCGGCCACCGCCACCCCGACCCCGGCCAAGGCCACGCCATGAGGACCACCCCCGGGATCGCCGCCGCCGTCGCCATCGTGACCGCGGTCGTGCTGCAGGCGGCCGTGCTGGCCCGGTTGCCGCTGCCGGGCGGGCAGCCCAGCCTGGTGCTCGTGCTGGTCGTCGCGATCGGGCTGGCCGCCGGCGGCAGCGCCGGGCTCGCCGCCGGGTTCGGCGCCGGCCTGCTCACCGACCTGCTCTCCGACCACCCGCTCGGAGTGCTGGCGCTGTGCTTCGCGCTGGCCGGCTTCCTGGCCGGGCTGCTGGAGGCGGACGTGCAGCGGACCGTGCTGCTGCCGGTGGTGGTCGTCGCCGTGGCCACGGCCGCGGTCTACCTGGCCTACCTGGGGGTGATGGGCCTGCTGGGCCGGTCCACCGCGGAGGGCGCCGCCGCCATCCTCGGCACGGTCGCGTACGACGTGGTGCTGACGCCGTTCGTGGTGCCGCTGGTCGCCGCGGTGGCACGGAGGGCGGCCCCGGCCCGGAGGCTGTCATGACCGGGGTCCGGCTGGCGGTGATCCGGGTGGTGGTGGTCTCGCTGCTGCTCACCCTGGGCGCCCGGCTCTACTACCTGCAGGTCCTGGACCAGGACAAGCTCACCCAGACTGCCAACCGGCAGCACACCCGCGAGGTCATCCTGGCCGCCCCCCGGGGCGCGGTGGTCGACGACCGGGGCCGGCCGCTGGTGACCAACCGCAGCTCGCTGGTCGTCACCGTCAACCGGGCCGAGCTGCAGGCCGAGGAGGACGACGGCGCCGCCGTCCTGCAGCGGCTGAGCAAGCTGATCACGGTGCCGGCGGCGGAGCTGGCCAAGCGGATCACCCCGTGCGCGAAGGGCGTGCCCCGGCCGTGCTGGAACGGCTCGCCGTACCAGCCGGTGCCGGTGGTGACCGACACGACGCCCAACGTGGTGCTCACGATCGAGGAGCGGCAGGAGGACTACCCCGGCGTCAGCGCCGAGTCCCAGACGCTGCGGCAGTATCCGAACGGCAGTCTGGCCGCCCACTCGCTCGGCTACGTCGGCCCGGTCAACCAGGACGAGCTGGACGCGGCCCGCAAGCAGGGGCGGACCGACCTCAACCTCAACGCCCAGATCGGCCGGGCCGGGCTGGAGAAGACCTACGACCCGGACCTCCGCGGCACCGACGGGGTCCGCTACGTCACCGTCGACAACCGCGGCACCGTGCTCGGCACCCAGCGGGAGACCGCCCCGCAGCGCGGCAACACGCTGGTCACCAGCATCGACCGGGACGTGCAGCGGATCGCCGACAAGGCCCTGTCGGACGAGATCGCCAAGCGCCGGACCCAGACCGACAAGTCCGGCCAGCCCTACAAGGCCCCGTCCGGGGCCGCCGTCGTGATGGACCCGCGGACCGGCCGGGTGATCGCCCTGTCGACCACCCCGACGTACGACCCGACGGTGTTCGTCGGCGGCATCTCGAAGACCGAGCTGGCCCGGCTGACCGACGAGGCCGCCGGGACCCCGCTGGTGTCCCGGGCCGTGCAGGGCCAGTTCGCGCCCGGCTCGACGTTCAAGCTGTCGTCGGTCAGCGCCGAGATCATGTCGGGGCGCTCGCCGCTGGACGGCACGTACAGCTGCCCGGGGTCGCTGAAGGTCGGCAACGCGACCAAGAACAACTTCGAGGGTCGCGGCATCCCCGGCACCATCGACCTGCGGATCGCGCTGGCCAAGTCCTGCGACACGATCTTCTACGGCTTCGCCCAGACCGACTGGTATTCCGACGAGGCCCGGATCGACGGCGGGCAGAAACCGGCCGAGACGCTGCAGCGGATGGCCCGGGCGTTCGGGTTCGGGTCGGCGCCGGGCATCGACCTGCCGGCCGGCGAGCAGACCTCGGGCCGGATCGTCGACCGGACGTTCAAGAAGTCCCGCTGGGACGCGAACAAGGCGCAATACTGCGCGGACGCCCGACGCGGCTACCCGGAGGAGACCGACCAGACCCGGCGGTCGTTCCTGACCCGGCTGGCCGCGGAGAACTGCTCGGACGGCTGGCGCTTCCAGGTCGGCGACGCCGCCAACCTGGCCATCGGGCAGGGCGAGACCACGGTGAGCCCGCTGCAGCTGGCCGCCGCGTACTCGGCCCTGGTCAACGGGGGCACCCTGTGGGAGCCGCGGCTGGGCCGGGCCGTGCTCGACCCGGACGGCAAGGTGGTCCGGCAGATCCCGAGCAAGGCCCGCGGCAAGGTCCCGGTCAGCCGGCCGGTGCTGGACTACATCAAGTCGTCGCTGGCCTTCACGCCCGCCAACGGCGCGTCCGGGTCGGCCGCCTTCGCCGGCTTCCCGCTGGACAAGGTGCTGGTCGGCGGCAAGACCGGCACGGCCGAGGTGTTCGGCAAGCAGGACACCTCCTGGTTCGCGTCCTGGGCCCCGGCCGACCGCCCGGCCCGGTACGTCGTGGTGGCGATGATCGAGCAGGCCGGGCTGGGCGCCCAGGCCGCGGCCCCGGTCGCCCGGGCCATCTACGAGGGCATCTACGGCCTGAACGGCAAGAAGCCGGCCCTGCCCAAGGGCACTCCGACCGGCATCCCGCGCGTGACGGGCAACCAATGAGCGGGCCGGAGGGCGCGCTGCGCCCGCGGGGAGCGACGAGGGCCGACGCACCGGCGCCGGCGCCTGTCGGTCGGTCCGAGGAGCGGGCCCGATGACCATGCGGACGAGGCCCGGTGGGGTGCCGCCGCTGGGGCGGGCGCCGCTGGACCGCGGGCTGGTCGGGCCGCGGGAGCGGGACAGCGTCTGGTGGCGGGTCGACTGGGTCATCGCCGGCTGCGCGCTGCTGCTGTCGCTGCTCGGCTCGCTGCTGGTCTGGTCGGCGACCAAGCCCCGGCTGCTGGAGTCCGGCGGCGACCCCAACGCCTACCTGGACCGCCACCTGCTCAACCTGGCCATCGGGCTGGTGCTGGGCGTGGTGTTCGCGGTGGTCGACTACCGGGCGCTGAGGGCGTACGCGCCGTTGATCTACGCCGCGTCCTGCGTCGGCCTCGTCGCGGTGCTGCTGATCGGGACGACGATCAACGGCGCCCACTCCTGGATCGTCCTCGGCGGCGGGTTCCAGATCCAGCCCAGCGAGTTCGCCAAGGTCGCGCTGGTGGCCGGGATGGCGGTGCTGCTGGCCGAGCGGCGAACCCAGGAAGGCGCCACCCGCGGGTCGGACGTGCCGCTGGTGCTGGCGCTGGCCGCCGTACCGCTCGGGTTGGTGATGCTGCAGCCCGACCTCGGCACGGCCATGGTGTTCGTCTTCACCGTGCTGGGCGTGCTGCTGCTCGCCGGTGCGCCCGCCCGCTGGCTCGGCGGCCTGATCCTGGCCGGGGTGCTGGTCATCTACGGCGCGATCAGCCTGGGCGTGCTCAAGGACTACCAGCTGGAGCGGTTCAAGGCGTTCACCAACCAGGACCAGGACACGCTCGGGGCCGCGTACAACATCACCCAGGCCCGGATCGCGATCGGCAACGGCGGGCTGA
>DATDKW010000319.1:0-6903 GCA_036519715.1 Mycobacteriales bacterium | reverse complement strand
AACGTGCGGCCGAGCGTGTCGGTCAGCACGAACGCGCCGACCACGAACGCCACGCCCAGCACGACCGCGAGCGCGGACATGGTCAGCCGCAGCTTGCGGGCCAGCAGGGACTTGATGGTGGTCCGGAACATCACGCACCCACCGGCTGGTACATCGAATCCTGGCTGCGCTCGAGCGTCTTCATCCGGTCCAGCACCGAGTCGGCGGTGGGGGAGCGCATCTCGTCCACGATCCGGCCGTCGGTGAGGAACAGCACCCGGTCCGCGTACGCGGCGGCGGAGGGCTCGTGGGTGACCATCACGATGGTCTGGCCCAGTTCGGTGACGGACCGGCGCAGGAAGCCGAGCACCTCGGCCGAGCTGCGCGAGTCCAGGTTGCCGGTCGGCTCGTCGGCGAAGATCACCGCGGGCCGGGTGATGAGCGCCCGGGCGCAGGCGACCCGCTGCTGCTGGCCGCCGGACAGCTCGGTCGGGCGGTGCTTGAGCCGGTCGGCCAGGTTGACCGCGGCCACGACCTGGTCGAACCAGGCCCGGTCGGGCTTGCGGCCGGCGATGGCCAGCGGCAGCGTGATGTTCTCCTCCGCGGTCAGCGTCGGCAGCAGGTTGAACTGCTGGAAGATGAAGCCGACCTTGTCCCGCCGCAGCGCGGTCAGCTTCTTGTCCGACATGCCGGCCAGCCGCTCGCCGCCGACGATCACGTCGCCGGAGCTGGGCACGTCGAGGCCGGCCAGGCAGTGCATGAACGTCGACTTGCCGGAGCCGGACGGGCCCATGATCGCGGTGAAGTCGCCGGCCGGGAACGTCGCGCTGACCCCGTCGAGGGCGGCGACCTGGGTCTGGCCGGAGCCGTAGATCTTGCGCAGGTCGATGGCCTCGGCGGCCGGGACGCCGGCGTCGTGGCCGACCGGATGGTGCGTGCCGGGGCTGATCGCCCCGTCCGGAGCCCGCTCCTCCCGCCGGACCAGCTCGTCGGCGCGGACCGCCGGCGCGGTGCCGTCGGTCTCGTCGACCCGGTGCCGGGTGGGGGTGCCGGGTTCGGAACTGGTCACGTCGTACTCCCTCTCTCGAAGCCGCCGGCGTACCGGGGCCGTGGGTCTTCTGGTGTCACCGCGAACGCTAGGGGGCCGGTACGAACTCGGACATTGGGGTTTACCCCCGACTTCCTCAGGGGTTGCCCCGAGCCACAGCCGGGTGTCAGCCGCCCTCAGGCTCTACTCAGGACGCTACGGACAAGCCGGGACGGCCACATCGGGCACGGGATGGAGACGGGTCTCCACCGGACGGGGGATGCGGGCGTGCCCTATCGGGCAGCGGGTGGAGGCTCAGGTCCCGTCGGGCTCGGCCACCGCCACCGGCACCGGGTAGGGCGGGAGGGTGCCGCCGTGTGGCGGGCACAGGGCCTGGTAGTCGCACCAGCCGCACAGCTTGCTCGGGTTGGCCCGGAAGTCCTGCGTGGTGACGGCGCGCTCGATCGCCCGCCAGACCGCGACCAGGGTCCGCTCGAACCGCTCCAGCTCGGCCGCGTCGGGCCGGTAGGCCAGGGTGTCGCGGTCGTTGAGATACATCAGCTTGAGCGTGTGGGGCACCGTGCCGCGGGTGCGCCAGAGGACGAGCGCGTAGAACTTGAGCTGGAACAGGGCCTTGGCCTCGTAGGCCACCCGCGGGATGGCGCCGGTCTTGTAGTCGACGACCCGCAGCTCGCCGGTCGGGGCGACGTCGAGCCGGTCGACGTAGCCGCGCAGGGCCAGGCCGGGCGAGTCGCCCAGGTCGAGCACGGCCTCCACCAGCTGCTCGCGGGCGGCCGGCTCCAGGCGGCGGGGATCCTCCAGCGCGAAGTAGCCGGCGACCATGCGGCGGGCCGAGTCCAGCCACTCCGCCAGGTCGGCACCACCGGCACCCTCGGCGCCGGCGGTCGCGAACAGCGCGGCGGTCTCCGGCTCGGCCGCGGCCAGCTCGGCCCAGGCCGGCTCGACCAACGCGGCCGCGGCCTCGTAGGTCCGCTCCGCCGCGGGCAGATCGAACAGCCGCTCCAGCACCGCGTGCACCAGGGTGCCGCGGGCGGCGGCGGTGGTGGGCCGCTGCGGGATTCGGTCGACCGAACGGAACCGGTAGAGCAGGGGGCAGGTCTTGAAGTCGGCGGCGCGGGACGGCGACAGCGAGCCGGCCAGCGGCGCCGCCCCCGGCTCCACCGCCGCCCCCAGCTCCACCGCTGGCCCCGGCACCTGTGCCAGCGCCTGCTCCGCGACCTCGGTCATGGGCACGACCCTAGCCGCGGGGTGCGACAGAAACCGGGACCCGCGCCGCGCGCCCTACAGCCCCGCGAACCGGCCCACCGGCCAGACCAGCACGAAGGCCCGGCCGACCACGGTGTGCTCGTCGATCACCCCGAAGACCCGGCTGTCGGCGGAGTTGCAGCGGTTGTCGCCCATCACCCACAGGTCGCCGGCCGGAACCGTGAGCGGCGCGAAGTCGGTGGTGTTCACCGTGCAGGACGGGGCCACGTACGGCTCGGTGAGCGGGGCGCCGTTGATGTAGACCTTGCCGCCGCGGCCCTCGACGGTCTCGCCCGGCAGCGCGACGACCCGCTTGATCAGGTCGTCCTCGTCGGCCACGAGCTTCGGCGGCTTGGCGAAGACGATCACGTCGCCGCGGTGTACGTCGTGCATCCGGTAGCTGATCTTGTTCACCAGGACCCGGTCGCCCTCGACGAGCGTCTCGTGCATCGAGGCCGACGGGATGTAGAACGTCTGGACCACGTACGCGCGGATGAGGTACGCCGACAGCAGCGCGAACACGATGAGGAACGGCCACTCCAGGCGCCGCCGGCGGGCCTGGCGGCGGCGGACGACGGCCCGCGGCGGGTGCAGGGGCTTGGCCGGGCGGCCGGGCGGCCGCTCCGACTTCTCCCGGCCCAGCGTCTCCGCCGCCGGCACGTACCGCCGCAGGAGCTGGGTCGACTCGTCGTCGGCGTCCAGCGGGAACGCGGCCGGCGTGCTGGTCGGCGCCTCCGGCGCGAGCCGGGCCGGCGCCGGAGCGCCCACCGAATCGGTCCCCGCCGCCGGCGGAACCGCCGTCGCCGGACCCACCGTCGCCGGACCCACCGTCGCCGCCCCCGTCCACGGCCCTGCCGGCCACGGCTGGTCCGCCCGCGGCGCCGGTGGGTCCGCCGTGGCCGGCTCGGCCGCCGGCCGGAGCGCCGTGGCCGGCTCGGCCGCGGGCGGCAGCACTGCCGGGGCCGGGGGGAGGACGGTGGCAGCCGTGTCCTGCCGCAGCGACGTCCGGTAGGAGGGCCGGAACGGCTGCCGCTGCCAGCCGGCCAGCGGTGCCGGCCCGCTCGGATCGGCGGCCGGATGCCCGTTGACGCCGGCCGGCCCGTCGACCGGCGGCGCGTCCCACTTGTCGACCGGGGCCGGGTGACCGTGCCGGGGCCAGGCCGAGACCCCGTCGACCGGTGGCTCCGGCGGGTGGGCCGTGCCGTTGAGCGGCCCCGCGTGGCCGTTCGGCGCGATCGCGCCGTGGCCGTTGACGGGCGGGATGGCCGCGTGGCCGTTGACCGGCCACTCGGCGGCGTCCCGCTCGGCCGCGTCCAGCCCGTGCCCGTTGACCGGCCACGCGGTCCGCGCATCCAGCGACGGCGCCGTGTACGGGAACCCAGCGACGGGCTCCACACCGTGGTACCCGTTGACCGGCCGCCCGGGCTCGTCGAGATAACCGTCGAACGACGACCCCGGCTCACCCCCGAAGCCGTCGACCGGCTCTACCCCGAAGCCGTTGAAGGGATCGGCCTGGTAACGGTTGACGGGGTCGGCCCGGTAACCGTTGACGGGGTCGGCCCTGAAGCCGTTGACCGGCTCGACCCGGTAGCCGTTGACCGGGTCGGCCCCGAAGCCGTTGACCGGGTCGGCCCCGAAGCCGTTGACCGGGTCGGCCCGGTAACCGTTGACCGGGTCGGCCCCGAAGCCGTTGACCGGGTCGGCCCGGTAGCCGTTGACCGGCGGCTCGGGCTCTGCGTGATACCCGTTGAGCGCCTCGGCGTGATAGCCGTAGTCCGGCAGCCCGGCGGACCCTTCGGCCGCGTCGTCCTCGTCCGCCGCGTGCCGCCGCCGCGACGGCCCGTCGCCGTACCCGCCGGAGAAGTCCGGCGCCGCATGCCGCCGCCGCCCCGAAGGAAGCGGTGCACCCACAGGGGCGACCGGCGGCGCCTCCTCCGGCGCCGCGTGCCGCCCGGGACCCTCCTCCGGAGCGGAGTGCCGCCCGCGAGCGGACGGCGCTCCCGGACGGGTCATGGGATCACGGTAGGTCACGACGGCCCAGCACAGCGAGCGCACACCCGCGCCCACTACGATCGGTGCATGTCGGCGCCGAGCCAGGAACCGGCCCGAGCACCCTCCGCGGGACTGCCTGTGGGCCGCTTCTTCGGCGTGCCGCTGTTCCTCTCGCCGTCCTGGCTGTTCATCGCACTGCTGATCACCCTGACCTACTCCGAGCTGGTCCAGGAGACCGTCGACGGCATCAGCCCCGCCGGGTCGTACGCGGTCGCCTTCTCCTTCGCCGTCCTGCTGGCGATCTCCCTGCTGGCCCACGAGCTCGGCCACACCGCGGTCAGCCTGGCCTTCGGGCTGCCGGTCCGCCGGGTGGTGATCTTCCTGCTGGGCGGCGTTTCGGAGATCGAGAAGGAGCCGGAGGGACCGGCCCAGGAATACCTGGTGGCGGTGGCCGGTCCGCTGGTCAGCCTGCTGCTGGCCGCGGCCGGGGCCTGCCTGCTGCCGCTCACCGACAGCGGCACGATCCTGCGGACGATGATCTTCCTGCTGGTGTGGAGCAACCTCGCGGTGGCGGTGTTCAACCTGCTGCCGGGGCTGCCGCTGGACGGCGGCCGGCTGGTCCGGGCCGGGGTCTGGAAGCTCACCGGCGACAAGCTGACCGGCACCCGGGCCGCGGCCTGGGGCGGCCGCGGGGTGGCGGTGCTGGTGCTGGTGGGCGCAGCCGCCACGGTCCGCGCGGACGGCGCGCTGGGGCTCGGCAACGTGCTGCTGGCCGGGCTGCTGGCCGCCTTCATCTGGGTCGGCGCCACCCAGTCGCTGTCCAGCGCGACGGTGAGCGCCCGGATGCCCGCCGTCGACATCTCCTCCCTGGTCCGGCCGACGATCTCGGTGCCGCCCGACCTGCCGATCGCCGAGGCGCTGCGCCGGGCCTGGGGCGCACACGTCCGCGGCCTGGTCGTGGTCGACTCCACCGGCAGCCCGCGGGCGCTGGTCAGCGAGTCGCACGTGATGGCGGTGCCGGAGGGGCGGCGGCCCTGGACGACGGTGGCCGACGTGGCCCGGCCGCTGGAGCCGGGCCTGGTGCTGGCCGACTCGCTCAGCGGGCCCGAGGTGGTCGAGGCGTTCCGGCGCACGCCGGCCAGCGAATACCTGGTCGTCGGCCGGGACGGGCACGCGGTCGGCGTGCTCTCCGCGGTCGACGTGGCCCGGGTCCTGCAGGGGCGGACGGCCCCGGCAGGATCCACCCCATGACGCGCAGAACGACCGGGCCGTTCCTCGAGGGTGACTCCGTGCAGCTCACCGATCCCAAGGGCCGGCTGCACACGGTCGTGCTCGAACCGGGCAAGTCCTTCCACACCCACCGCGGCGCCGTGCTGCACGACGACCTGATCGGCGAGCCCGAGGGGATCGTGGTCAAGGCCCAGCCCTCGGGCACGCAATACCTGGCGCTGCGCCCGCTGCTGGCCGACTTCGTGCTGTCCATGCCGCGCGGGGCCGCGGTCGTCTACCCCAAGGACGCGGCCCAGATCGTGGCCATGGGCGACGTCTTCCCGGGGGCCCGGGTGATCGAGGCCGGCGCGGGCTCCGGCGCGCTGACCTGCTCGCTGCTGCGGGCGGTGGGCGAGGGCGGCCGGGTGGTGAGCTACGAGCGCCGGGAGGAGTTCGCCGCGGTCGCCCGCAAGAACGTGACCCGGTTCTTCGGCGAGCAGCCGGCGGCCTGGGACCTGCGCGACGGCGACGTCATCGACCACCCGGCGGACGAGCCGGCCGATCGCATCGTGCTCGACATGCTGGCGCCCTGGGAGATCGTCCCCACGGTCGGCCAGGTGCTGGTGCCCGGCGGCGTCCTCATCGCGTACGTGGCCACGGTGACGCAGCTGTCCCGGATCGTGGAGGCGCTGCGGGAGCACGGCGGGTTCACCGAGCCGGCCGCCTGGGAGACGCTGGTCCGGCCCTGGCACGTCGTCGGGCTGGCGGTCCGGCCCGAGCACCGGATGGTCGGGCACACCGCGTTCCTGGTCTCGGCCCGGCGGCTCGCCCCGGGCGTCACCGCACCGGTGCGACAGCGGCGGCCGGCCAAGAACGCACCGGCCGAGGGCGACGCGGCGGGACCGTTCCCCACCTCCCCGTAACAATTTTCACGACTGTCACATTGGCCCCGCCGGACCCGGGTGGCCAGGTCCCGGCGGCGGGCCCGGTCGCGCCGGCCGCACCCGGCCCCGACCGCTCGGGCACCCCGCCGCGGAGTCGCCGGCGCACCCTCCGTGCCGGCTCTGACGTGCACCGATACGTCCGGGGAAGGTCCCGGAGCGGGTCGGGCGGGCCCAGTCGCGGGAGCTGGCGGAGCCGCCCCGCTCGGGCCGGTGGCGGCGCCGGCGGAGGGCGGCCGGAGGACGGGGGATGGCTCGGGCCGGCCCGGGACACGCGACGGTTTCCCTTGTGGACAAGCGCAACCGTCCTCAACGGGCCTAGTGTCGGTCCCGCTGTGTAGGGTGACTTTTGACCGCAGGTTGCCGCAGGAGGTGGTGATCGTGGCCAGCGACTCCGACGACCAGGAGATCCGTGCCTCGAGGTACGAGAAGGACGTTCACGAGCTCACGACGCAGGTCTCCTTCCTCGAGGAGGAGGTGTCAATGCTC
>DATDKW010000318.1:0-19770 GCA_036519715.1 Mycobacteriales bacterium | reverse complement strand
GGGAGCCCGGTCCACGACCCACCCGTCAGTGGCGTGCGGGAGAGCTAGTCGCAGAACCCGGGCGCGCCCAGGTTGTTGTACTGGTCGAACACGTTCTTCGTCGCCTCGTAGTTCCCGCTGGTGATGGCCGCGTTCGTGAGTGAGATGACCTCCGCCGCGGTCAGCGGGTAGTCCACCTCAGAGCTGGACGCGTTCAGCAGCGCCGAGACCGCATGCCGGAGCAGCGCGTTCAGCCCACCGCCGCCGAGGTTGAGCGCCTGCTGGAACGTCAGGCTGGCGTAGCTCGCCGGCAGACCGGTGAAGACGCTGCCGAGGAGGGTCCCGGAGGTGTACGGAGCCGGGAACGCCGCGAGGTGGTTCTTCCAGTAGCCCGGCGTGCACCCTTCCTGACCGGGCGGCGGAGTGGTCGGCGGCGTGGTCGTCGGCGTCGCGGTCGGAGACGTCGGCGTCGCCGTCGGAGACGTCGGCGTCGCCGTCGGAGACGTCGGCATCGCCGTCGGAGACGTCGGCATCGCCGTGGGCGTCCCGGTCGCTCCGGCCGGAGACACGCCAGTGGCCCCAGCCGGCGCGACGACCAGGAATGCAACGGCTGAGATCGCCGCTACGGCCGACACGGACAGGGACATAATACGGATGCGGGACACGAACCCCCCTTGAAGTGGACGAGCGGACGGTCCTGCAGGTTCTCGGCCGTCGATTCCTGAATCCGACAGTGCTGGAAAATCAGGAGGTGTCCTCAGCGCCGAGACCTCGGGACCCGTTCAGCGGCAGAGACGCAGGACACACTCGAGGATGATGTGAAATCCGGGCGCCGATCACCCGAACCGATTGCCCTGGCCGCGGTCGTGCTGGCCTCCGGCTGGCTCGCCGCGCTCGCCACACACCCCCACAACCGTCCGCGTCACCCGGACCCGGACGCGACGTAGCCTCGGGCGTGGCCGGCGGTCCCCGCAGTGTCGACGAGTACGCGGAGCAGCACGCGTCCCGGCTGTCCCGGCTGCGGGTCAGCCGGCGGGGGCTGGTCCTCGGTGGCGGGGCGGCGGCCGCGGCCGGGCTCGTGCTGGGCCGGCAGGCGTTCCGGTCCGCCGGCGGGGTGGCCGGGCGGCACGGGCTGGCGCTGTCCGGGCGGCACCTGGCCTGGGCGCCCGACCTCGGGCCGGCCGCGCTGCGGCTGACCGCCCAGGTGCTGCCGCCGTCGGCGCCGGCCGGGCTGCGGGCCGTGGTCGACCTCGGCGACGGGCCGGGCGCCTACGGGACGCCGGTGCCGGCCCGGATCGTGTCCCTGGTCGGCGCGGGCAGCCAGCTCTACGTCAAGGCCGACCTGACCGGGCTGCGGCCGGGCACGGCGTACCACTACCGCATCCGGCTGTCCGACGGCACGGCCACCGGCGACGCGCGCTTCGTCACCGCGCCGGCCCCGGGCAGCACGCAGCCGTTCACGTTCACCGCGTTCGCCGACGTCGGCACGAACACGCCGCCGCCGGGCCGCGATCTCGCCAACCGGTACGCGGCCGGCGACCCGGTCACGGCCCGGGACCCGCACCCGGCCTGGACCCAGATCGACCGGATGGCGACCCAGCGGCCGGCGTTCACGCTGCTGGCCGGCGACATCTGCTACGCCGACCCGTCCGGCAACGGGCTGCCCGGCGCCGGTGCGTTCGACCCGTACGTGTGGGACGTGTTCCTGGCCCGGATCGACGCGCAGGCCGCGTACACGCCGTGGATGTTCGCCACCGGCAACCACGACATGGAGGCGGTGCACGGCGACCACGGGTACGGCGGCCACGCGGCCCGGCTCGACCTGCCCCCGACCGGGCCGGCCGGCTGCCCGTCGGTCGGCCGGTTCACCCACGCCAACGTGGGCGTGGTCGGGCTGGACGCCAACGAGCTGTCGGACGAGATCAGGACCAACCGCGGCTACTCCGGCGGGGCCCAGGTCCGCTGGCTGGAGGACACGCTGCGGGCCTGGCGGTCCGACCCGGCCATCGACTGGATCGTCGCGTTCTTCCACCACTGCGCCTACTCCACCACCCGCCAGCACGCCTCCGACGGCGGCGTCCGGGACGCGCTGGGCCCGCTGTTCGACCGCTACCAGGTGGACCTGGCCGTGCAGGGCCACAACCACGTGATGGAGCGGACCGACCCGATCCGGGCCGGACGGGCGACCCGGGCCGCGCCGGACGGGGCCGCGATCGAGCCGGCCCGCGACGGCACCACCTACCTCTGCATCGGCTCCGGCGGCCGGGCCCGCTACTCCTTCCCGGCGCCGGCCCGGTTCCGCGGGCGCCCCGACCCGGACCGGCCGGTCGGCTCGTACGTCTGGCGGCCCGACGGCAGCCGGGAGCCGGAGGCGGTCACCTGGTCCCGGACCCGGTACGACGGGTACGCGTTCCTGGCCGTCGACGTCCGCCCGGCCGCGCCCGGGCGGACCACGACGATGACGCTGCGGACGCTGGCCGACGCGGTGCCGGGCCGGGCCGAGCCGTACACGGAGATCGACCGGGTCACCCTGCGCCGGACCGCCGGCTGAAGTTCCCAAAAAACTTCAGGCGACTGTCGAAGTCGAGCCGTCCCGTTCGAAGCAGGGGTCAAGCGGGCCGATCGGCGGCCCCGAGTACCGCAGGAGACCCCGATGACCTCGACGCTGACCCGGCAGTGCGACCCCGCCACCGCGACCACCCGGTCGCTGCTCGGCTGGGGCGTCGTCGCCGGACCGTGGTACGTCGCCGTGTCACTGGCCCAGGCCCTGACCCGGGACGGCTTCGACCTGACCCGGCACCCGTGGAGCGCGCTGGAGAACGGCCCCTGGGGCTGGATCCAGAGCGCGAACCTCGTTCTCACCGGGGCGATGCTGGTTGCCTTCGGCGCCGGGGTCCGGCGCGCGCTCGGCCCCGGCTGGGCCCCGCGGCTGCTGGCCCTGTACGGCCTGGGGCTGGCCGGCGCCGGGATCCTCACCGCCGACCCGGTGGCCGGCTTCCCGGCCGGCTCGCCCGGCGGGGAGGTCAGCTGGCACGGGACGCTGCACCTGGCCTCGGGCGGGGTCGGCTTCCTGGCCATGGCCGCCGCCTGCCTGGTGCTGGCCCGGCGGTTCGCGGCGACCGGGTCGCCCGGCTGGGCGCTGTTCTCCCGGGTCACCGGGGTCGCCTTCGTGACCGCGTTCGCCGGGATCACCACCGGCTCCCCCGCCGCCACGCTGCCGTTCGTGGCCGGGGTCGCGCTGTCCTTCGGCTGGCTCGCCGGGCTGGCCGTCCGCCTCTACAAGACCGTCTGAGAGAGGATCCGACGATGTCGCGCTACCTGATGCTGCTGCACGGAACCCCGCCCGCGTCCCCGCCGCCGCCCGACCTGATGGAGGCGATCATGGCGCTGGGCGAGGAGGCGACCCGGGCCGGTGTGCTGCTGGACAGCCAGGGCCTCGCCCCCGGCGGCGTCCGGGTCGACCTGAGCGGCGGGCGGCTGTCGGTCACCGACGGCCCGTTCACCGAGACCAAGGAGATCATCAGCTACGCCGTGTACGAGCTGCGCTCGGCCGAGGAGGCGGTCGAGTGGGCCTCCCGGTTCCTGACCCTGCACCGCGACCGCTGGCCCGGGTGGGAGGGCGACGCCGAGATCCGCCGCGTGTTCGGCCCCGAGGACTTCACCCCGTCCGGCCCGGCCCCCGAACCGCCCGGCGCCGGATGACCCGCCCCGACCGACCCACCCCGGCCCCGGCTCCGACCCCGGAGCCGGGGTCGGCCCCGGACGACGGGACCGCTCGGCGGGCCCGGGCCGCGGTGGAGGCGGTGTGGCGGATCGAGTCGGCCCGGCTGATCGCCGGGCTGACCCGGCTCGTCGGCGACGTCGGCGACGCCGAGGAGCTGGCCCAGGACGCCCTGGTCGCGGCCCTGGAGCAGTGGCCGGCCGAGGGCGTCCCGGCCAACCCGGGCGGCTGGCTGATGTCGACGGCGAAGCACCGCGCGATCGACCAGCTCCGCCGCCGGCAGAACTACCGGCGCAAGCTCCAGGAGGTGGGCCGGATGATCGACCAGCAGGCCCCGGACGAGCCCGACCACATCGCCGACGACGTGCTGCGGCTGGTGTTCATCTCCTGCCACCCGGTGCTGCGGACGGAGGGCCGGGTCGCGCTGACCCTGCGGCTGCTCGGCGGCCTGTCCACGGCCGAGATCGCCCGGGCCTTCCTGGTCCCGGAGCCGACCGTGGGCCAGCGCATCTCCCGGGCCAAGCGGGCGCTGCGCGGGGTCCCGTTCGAGCTGCCGCCGCCGGCCGAGCTGCCGGCCCGCCTGGGCAGCGTCCTGGAGGTCGTCTACCTCATCTTCAACGAGGGGTACGCCGCCAGCGCCGGCGGCGACTGGACCCGCCCGGAGCTGTGCGCCGACGCGCTGCGGCTGGCCCGGCTGGTCGCCGGCGTGCTGCCGGACCAGCCCGAGGCCCACGGGCTGCTCGCGCTGCTGGAGCTGCAGGCGTCCCGGCTGCCGGCCCGGACCGGCCCGGACGGCGAGCCGGTGCTGCTGCCGGACCAGGACCGGCGGCGCTGGGACCGGCTGCTGATCCGGCGCGGGCTGGCCGCCCTGGCCCGGGTCCAGGCCCTCGGCGGCGACTTCGGCCCGTACGCGCTGCAGGCGGCGATCGCGGCCGCGCACGCCCGCGCGGTGACCGCGGCCGAGACCGACTGGCCTCGGATCGCCGCGCTCTACCGGGTGCTGGTCGAGGTGTCCCCGTCGCCGGTGGCCGAGCTCAACCGGGCCGTCGCGGTCGGCATGGCCGACGGCCCGGCCGCCGGGCTGGCCATCGCCGACGCGCTGCGGGCGGAGCCGGCGCTGACCCGGTACCCGCACCTGCCCGCGGTCCGCGGCGACCTGCTGGCCCGGCTCGGCCGGGACGCCGAGGCCCGGGCCGAGTTCGCCCGGGCCGCGGAGCTGACCGGCAACGACCGCGAGCGGGCCCTCTTCCTGGCCCGCGCCACTGACTCCGGCCCTGGTGGGTAGGACCCCGGGCGGAGGTGGGGCCAGGTGTACGTCATCCGCGAGAAGCTGTTCGGCTTCGGCCAGGACTCGGACATCACCGACGAGCACGGCCGCCCGGTGCTCCGGGTCGACGGCAAGGCGTTCCGGGACCGGCTGGTGATCCGCGACCTGGACGGCCGGGAGGTCGCCGAGGTCAGGCGGAAGCTGGTCGCGCTGCGGCCGACCTACGAGATCGAGGTCGGCGGGCGGGAGGCGGCGACGATCCGCAAGAAGCTGTTCACCCCGTTCGTGGACCGCTACACGGTCGACATCCCCGGGCCGGACGACCTGGAGCTGGTCGGTGACCTCTTCGACCACGACTTCACGGTCCGCCGCGGCGGCACGGTGGTCGCCACGGTCTCCAAGGCCTTCTTCAGCCTGCGCGACACCTACGGCGTGGACGTCGCCGCCGGTGAGGACGACCTGCTGATCCTGGCCTCCGTGCTCGCCCTGGACCTGGCCGAGGACCGCGAACGGGCCCAGGACCGCGACCGGCGCTGAGCCCGGGAGGGGCGGCACCGCGCCGCCCCTCCCGGTGTCACTCAGTGCGGGCCGGCGCCCGGGTCGGCCCGGTACGCCGGGTCGACCGGCTCGTCCACCAGCACCGGGGTCTCGACCACGGGCGCGGGCGTGACGACCTGGGTCGGCACCTCGGCACCGGTCGGCCGGTCCTCGGTCCGCTCCTCCTTGTCCCCGCTCTTGGCCGCGGCCGCCGCCGCCACACCGGCCGCGGCCACCGCCACGCCGGCCGCGACGGCCTTGCCGGACACCCCGGCCTTGCCGCTGTCGCCGCGGGTCTCCTCGGCGGCCTCGATGTCGGGCGTGCCGACGTTGCCCTCGACCTCGCCGCGCCAGCCGCCGGTCTGCGTGCCCCGGCTCTCGATGTAGGCCTTGAACTTCTCCAGGTCCGACTCGGCCTGCTTGGCCACGATGTTGAGCCGGTCGCCGACGTTCTCCACGACGCCCTCGGGCTCGTACTCCAGGTGCAGCCGGACCTCGGTGCGGTCCGCGCCGAGCGGCGCGAAGAACACGGCGCCGGCGTTGGTGGCGCCGTCGGTGGCGGCCCAGGCGACCTTCTGGTCCGGCACCTGCTCGATGACCTCGGCCTCCCACTCCCGGCGCACCCCGGCGATCTCCGCCACCCAGTGCAGCCGCCGGTCGTCGAGCTGCCGTACCTCCCGCACGCCCCCCATGAACTGCGGGAACTCCTCGAACTGGGTCCACTGGTCGTACGCCGTGCGGACCGGGACGGCGACCTCGATCGACCTGTCCACCTGAGTCGTCATTGACCCTCCTCGTCGATGCGCTCCGAACCGGAGCGGTTCGACGGGGACTACCCGACCAGGGCCGGATCAGTCCCGGCCGGGGTCGTGGTCAGCGGGCGGCCCGGCGGCGGGCGCCCAGCGCCTGCCCGGCCAGCACCACCAGCAGCGCGGCGACGAACATCGCGGTGCCGATGACGTTCGCCTGCGGAGGGATGCCGCGGGCGGCCGAGACGTACACGAACTTGGGGAACGTGGTCACGTTGCCGGAGTTGAAGTTCGTGATGATGAAGTCGTCGAACGACAGCGCGAAGGCCAGCAGCGCGGCGGCCAGGATGCCCGGTGCGGCCAGCGGCAGCGTGACCCGGCGGAAGGTCTGCCACTCGTCCGCGTAGAGGTCCATCGCGGCCTGCTCCAGCCGGGGATCCAGGCCGGCCAGCCGGGCCTTGACCGTGACGACCACGAACGAGACGCAGAACATCACGTGCGCGATGACGATGGTCCAGAACCCCGGGTTCAGCCGCAGGTTGAGGAACAGCGCCAGCAGCGCCGCCCCCAGCACCACCTCCGGCGTGGCCATCGGCAGGAACACCAGCAGGTTGGTCGCGGCCCGGCCCCGGAACCGGTGCCGCGCCAGCGCGAACGCGACCATGGTGCCGAGCACGGTCGCGCCCACGGTGGCGAGCAGGCCGATCTTCAGGCTGTTGCCGAGCGCGGTGCAGACCTCGGGCGCGCCGCACGGGTTGGACCAGTTCTTCGTGGTGAAGCCCTGCCAGGTCAGGTTGGACCGGCCGGCGTCGTTGAACGAGAACGCGATCGTGTAGCCGATCGGCACGAACAGGTAGGCCAGCACCAGCAGCGCCACGATCATCACCAGATGCCGCCGGAGGAAGCTCATCTCCCGCTCCTCGATCGGACCCGATCTCGTCCCTCGGTCGGCTCAGCTCTCGTCGCTCCCCGCTCGCGCTGCGAGCCCTCGCGCTCGCTCATACCAGCTCCTCGGTCCCGGCGCGGCGGATGTAGATGCTGACCAGCAGCAGGATCGCCGCCATGAGCACGAAGGACAGCGCCGCCGCGGTCGGGTAGTCGACGATCCGGAAGAACCGGCTGTCGACCACGTTGCCGATCATCGCCGTGGACGGGTTGCCGAGCAGCGCCGCGTTGACGTAGTCGCCGGCGGCCGGGATGAAGGTGAGCAGCGTGCCGGCCACCACTCCGGGCATCGACAGCGGCAGCGTGACCCGGCGGAAGGTCACCGGCGCGGTGGCGTAGAGGTCGCCGGACGCCTCCACCAGCCGCGGGTCCAGCCGCTCCAGCGAGGCGTAGAGCGGCAGCACCATGAACGGCAGGAAGTTGTACGTCAGCCCGGCCACCACCGCCGTCGGCGACGCGGTCAGCGACTGGGTCGCCGGCAGCAGGTGCAGCCCGTGCAGGGTGCTGGTCACCGGACCGTTGTCGGCCAGCACCTGCCGCCAGGCGATCGTGCGCAGGATGAACGAGGTGAAGAACGGCGCCACCACCGCGACCAGCATCAGATTGCGCCACCGGCCCGCCCGCAGCGCGATCGCGTACGCCAGCGGGTAGCCGATGACCAGGCACAGCACCGTGGCCAGCCCGGCGTAGAGGAAGGAGCGGCCGAACTGGGGCGCGTACTCCCGCAGGGCGTCGGAGTAGTTGGCCCAGCGGAAGGTCTGCTGGTAGACGCCGACCTCGGCCCCCGGCACCCGGGTCTGCAGCGAGGTCGAGCCGAGCGCGACCACCGGCACGGCGAAGAACAGGACCAGCCAGGCCAGGCCCGGCAGCAGCAGCAGGTACGGCGTGGACCGCCGGCCGCGGCGGCCCGACTCGTCCGGCGACCCTTCCGGCGGGCCCGCGACCCGGGTGCCGGCGGCGACGGCGGTGAGGCTCATCCGGGCCGTCCCTCGACCGCCGCGGGCTCCGGTCGCGTCCGCGGCGGGGGCGGCCCGTCCTCGTCCACCGTCCCGATCCCGGCGGCCGCGTCCTCGGCGCCGTCCAGGCCGAAGGTGTGGGCCGGCTGCCAGCAGACCGTGACCCGGCTGCCGACCGGGACGACCGCGGCCCGGCCGGTGTTCTGCGCGAACGCGGTCAGCTGCTGCCCGGACGGCAGCCGGACCAGGTATTGCGTGCTGGTCCCGGTGAAGCCGGCGTCGGTGACGATGCCGCCGCCCAGCTGGTTGGCGCCGGCCGGGACCTGGTCGGCCGGCTCCAGGTGAACCTTCTCGGGGCGGACGCCGAGCAGGACGTCGCGGCCGGTGCCCGGGCAGCGCTCGGCCGGCACGGTCAGCCGGGTGCCGTCCACCTCGACCACGACGGTGCCGGCCCGGCGCTCGACCACCGACGCGCGCAACAGGTTGGACTGCCCCAGGAAGTTGGCCACGTACGCGGTCGAGGGCGCCTCGTACAGGTCGAGGGGGGAGCCGAGCTGCTCGATCCGGCCCGCGTTCATCACCGCGATGGTGTCGGCCATGGTCATGGCCTCCTCCTGGTCGTGGGTGACGTGCACGAACGTGATGCCGACCTCGTCCTGGATCCGCTTGAGCTCCAGCTGCATCTGCCGCCGCAGCTTCAGGTCCAGCGCGCCCAAGGGCTCGTCCAGCAGCAGCACGTCGGGCCGGTTGACCACGGCCCGGGCCAGCGCCACCCGCTGCTGCTGGCCGCCGGAGAGCTGGGCCGGCTTGCGCCGGGCCAGGTGCCCCAGCTCCACCAGCTCCAGCGCCTCGCCGACCCGCGCCTTCACCTCGGCCGCCCGCCGCCGGCGCAGCCCGAACGCGACGTTCTCGAACACGTCCAGGTGCGGGAACAGCGCGTAGCTCTGGAAGACGGTGTTGACCGGCCGCCGGTAGGGCCGGGCGTCGGTCACGTCCTCGTCGCCGAGCAGGATGCGGCCGCCGGACGGCCGCTCCAGCCCGGCCACCATCCGCAGCGTCGTCGTCTTGCCGCAGCCGGACGGGCCCAGCAGGGCGAAGAACGACCCGCTGGGCACGTCCAGGCTGATGCCGTCGACCGCCGTGAACGCCCCGAAGGTCTTGGTGACCTGGTCCAGCCGGAGGTCCCGCCCGGCCATCAGTTGCCGATCACCTTCTGGAAGGCCTCGGAGAACGAGGTGTCCTCGTCGGGCGTGAGAGTCCGGAACGCCTTGGCCTTGGCCTGGTCGGCCGCCGTGGGGAAGATCCACGGGCTGGTCGCCAGGTCGGGGTCGATCTTCTCCATCTCGGCCTGGGCGCCCTCGACCGGGCAGATGTAGTTGACGTAGGCCGCGACCGTGGCCGCCACCTTCGGGTCGTAGTAGTAGTCGATCAGCTTCTCGGCGTTGGCCTTGTGCGGGGAGCCGACCGGCACCATCAGGTTGTCGAACGCGACGGTGGCGCCGGCCTCGGGCAGCGCGAAGCCCCACTTGTCGCCGTTCTCGGCGTTGAGCTGGAAGATGTCGCCGGACCAGCCGATCACGGCCAGCGCGTCCCCGCTGATCAGGTCCTCCTTGTAGGAGTTGCCCTTGACCTGGCGGATCTGCCCGTCCTTGATGTGCTTCTCCAGCTCGCCGACGGCGGTGTTGAACTGGTCGGCGGTGAAGTTGGAGGTGATGTCCACGCCCTGCTCGAGCATGATCAGGCCGATCGTGTCCCGCATCTCCGAGAGCACCTCGACCCGGCCCTTGAGCTCGGGCTTCCACAGGTCGCTGACGTTCTTCAGCCCGCCCGGGACCTTGGCCTTGTTCCAGGCCAGCACGCCGTAGATCCCCTGCCAGGGCAGGCTGTACTTGCGGCCCGGGTCGTAGTCGACGTTCCGCTGCGAGGCCAGCAGGTTCTTCGCGTTGGGGATGGCGGCAGGGTCGAGCTGCTGGGCGTAGCCGGAGCGGATGCACCGGCCGGCCATCCAGTCGGTGAAGACGATGAGGTCCTTGCCGATGTCCTTGCCCGCCCGCAGCTGGCCCTGGATCTTGCCGTAGTACGTGTCGTTGTCGTCGATGTCCTCGGCGTACGTGGCCTTGAGGCCGGTCTTCTTCTGGAACGCCTCCAGCGTCGGGTATTTCTTGGTGTCCTCGTCGTAGTCGAGGTAGAGGGTCCAGTTGGCCCAGTTCACGACTTTCTCGGTGGCCGAGCGGTCGGCCGCGGGACTGGGTCCGGCCGCCCTGCTGCTGCCGCTGGCGCCGCTGGCGCCGCCGGACGGGGTGGTGGTGGAGCCGGTGCCGCAGGCGGTCAGTCCGGCCAGGCCGGCGGCGCCGAGCAGCACCGAGCGGCGGGACAGCGTGGCCTGCACCAGGGCGTGCACACGGGGGTCGGTCGGGCGTGGTGCGCGGGTCACCAGGGCCTCCTCGGGACGGAGGGACGGGTCGGACGTCAACGGCCGATGTAGCTCATCACGTGCTTGATGCGGGTGTAGTCCTCCAGGCCGTACACCGAGAGGTCCTTGCCGTGCCCGGAGTTCTTGAAGCCGCCGTGCGGCATCTCGGCCACGAGCGGGATGTGAGTGTTGATCCAGACGCAGCCGAAGTCCAGCCGCTTCGCCATCCGCATGGCCCGGCCGTGGTCGCGGGTCCACACGCTGGAGGCCAGCCCGTACTCGACCGAGTTGGCCCAGCGTACGGCCTCGTCCTCGTCGTCGAAGCGCTGCACCGAGATCACCGGGCCGAACACCTCGGTCCGGCTCATCTCGTCGTCCGGCTCCAGCCCGGCGACCACGGTCGGCTGGTAGAAGTAGCCCCGGTCGCCGACCCGGGCGCCGCCGGCGACCACACGGGCGTGGTCGGGCAGCCGGTCCACGAACCCGCCGACCCGCTCCAGCTGCGCGGCGTTGTTGAGCGGCCCGAAGTCCGGGTCGTCGGCGGGCGGGCCGGTGGTGGTGCCGCGGGCCTGCTCGGCCAGCGCGTCGACCAGGTCGTCGTGGATGCGGGGCGAGGCCAGCACCCGGGTCGCGGCCGTGCAGTCCTGGCCGGCGTTGAAGTAGCCGGCGCCGGCGATCCCCTCGGCCGCCAGCTCCAGGTCGGCGTCGTCGAAGACGACCACCGGGGCCTTGCCGCCGAGCTCCAGGTGGGTGCGCTTGAGGTGCTCCCCCGCGGCCGCCGCGACCTCCCGGCCGGCCCGGACCGAGCCGGTGATCGACACCATCGCCGGGGTCGGGTGGGCGACCAGCGCCCGGCCGGTGTCCCGGTCGCCGGTGACCACGTTGAACACCCCCGGCGGCAGGAAGTCCTGCATGATCCGGGCCATCAGCACGGTGCTCACCGGGGTGGTGTCCGACGGCTTGAGCACGACCGTGTTGCCCGCGGCCAGGGCGGGCGCGAACTTCCAGATCGCCATCATCAGCGGGTAGTTCCACGGGGTGACCTGGGCGCAGACGCCCACCGGCTCGCGCCGCACGAACGAGGTGTGGTCGGCCATGTACTCCCCGGCCGAGCGGCCCTCCAGCAGCCGGGCGGCCCCGGCGAAGAACCGGATCTGGTCCACCGCGGGCGGGATCTCCTCGTCCAGGGTCAGCTGGACCGGCTTGCCGGTGTTGCGGGACTCGGCCGCGACCAGCTCCTCGGCCCGCTCCTCGAACGCGTCGGCGATCCGCAGCAGCGCGCGCTGCCGCTCGCCCGGCGTGGTCTCCCGCCAGGACTCGAACGCGGTCGCGGCCGCGGCCATCGCCCGGTCCACGTCCTCCGGACCGGACAGCGGCGCCGTGCCGAACACCTCGCCGGTGGACGGGTCGACCAGGTCCATCGACCGGCCGTCCGCCGCGGCGGACTCGGCGCCGGCGACGACGTTGCGGATCTCGGCCTTCGGTTCGCTCATGGACCGATCCTCTCCCACGGTGGCTAGACTCCTGCCGGCGTCGGTCGTGACGGCAGCTTACGCATGAATCCGTTGTACCTGACGCCGTTACGGGACGGGAACACTTGCGTACGGCCGGTGGAACTGCGATAACCGAGACGTGCGCGGACATCCGACCTTGACCGGGGGCACCGTCGACGACGTCGGCAAGCGCCTGATCGAGGAGCTGCAGCAGGACGGCCGCCGGTCGTACGCCGCGCTGGCCAAGACCGTCGGCCTGTCCGAGGCCGCGGTCCGGCAGCGGGTGCAGCGGATGGTCGACAGCGGCGTCATGCAGGTCGTCGCCGTCACCGATCCGCTGCAGGTCGGGTTCCGCCGGCAGGCGATGATCGGCCTGCGGGTGGAGGGCGACCTGGTCACGGTGGCCGACGAGCTCGCCGGCATCGACGAGGTCGACTACGTCGTGATCACCGCCGGCTCCTTCGACATCCTGCTGGAGCTGGTCTGCGAGGACGACGACCACCTGCTGCGGATCCTGTCCGAGCGGATCCGGGCCCTGCCCGGCGTCCGGGACACCGAGACCTTCGTCTACCTGAAGCTGGCCAAGCAGACCTACTCCTGGGGAACCCGATGACCACGACGCCCTCCTTCCCGACCGGCTCGGAGTCCAGCGATCTGTCCGACTCCGCCCGGGACCACCTGTGGATGCACTTCACCCGGCTGTCCGCCTACCAGCAGGCGCCGGTGCCGGTGG
The DNA here is from genome assembly GCA_036519715.1 of Mycobacteriales bacterium. GTDB lineage: Bacteria > Actinomycetota > Actinomycetes > Mycobacteriales > CADCTP01 > CADCTP01. The sequence continues at coordinate 6,977 of DATDKW010000318.1, read as the reverse complement.
TCGTGCGCGGCGAGGGCCCGTACGTCTGGGACTCGGCCGGGAAGCGCTACCTGGACGGGCTGTCCGGGCTGTTCACGGTGCAGGTCGGGCACGGCCGGACGGAGCTGGCCGAGGCCGCGGCCAAGCAGATGGCCGAGCTGGCCTACTTCCCGCTCTGGTCGTACGCGCACCCCAAGGCGATCGAGCTGGCCGAGCGGCTGGCCTCGCTCGCTCCGGGCGACCTGAACCGGGTCTTCTTCACCACCACCGGCGGCGAGGCGGTGGAGACGGCCTGGAAGCTGGGCCGGCAGTACTTCAAGCTCATCGGCGAGCCCATGCGGCACAAGGTGATCAGCCGCTCGGTGGCGTACCACGGGACCACGATGGGGGCGCTGTCGATCACCGGCATCCCGGAGGTCCGGGCGCCGTTCGAGCCGCTGGTGCCGGGCGCGATCAAGGTCGCCAACACCAACTTCTACCGGGCCCCGGAGCACGGCGACTCGCTGGAGGACTTCGGGCGGTGGGCCGCGGACGAGATCGAGCGGGCCATCGAGTACGAGGGGGCCGACACGGTCGCGGCGGTCTTCCTGGAGCCGGTGCAGAACGCCGGCGGCTGCTTCCCGCCGCCGCCCGGCTACTTCCAGCGGGTCCGGGAGATCTGCGACCGGCACGGCGTGCTGCTCGTCTCCGACGAGGTGATCTGCGCGTTCGGCCGGCTCGGGGAGATCTTCGCCGCCAACCGGTACGGCTACCAGCCCGACCTGATCACCTGCGCCAAGGGGATGACCTCGGGCTACTCGCCGATCGGGGCGCTGCTGGTGTCGGACCGCATCGCCGCGCCCTTCCTCAGCGGCACGACGTCCTTCCCGCACGGGTTCACCTTCGCCGGGCACCCGGTGTCCTCGGCGGTGGCGCTGGCCAACCTCGACATCCTGGAGAAGGAGGACCTCCCCGGGCACGTGCGCGCGAACGAGGGCGCCTTCCGGGCCACCCTGTCCAAGCTGCTGGACCTGCCGATCGTCGGCGAGGTGCGGGGGGACGGGTTCTTCTACGGGATCGAGCTGGTCAAGGACAAGGAGACGAAGGAGACGTTCGACGACGAGGAGTCGGAGCGGCTGCTGCGCGGATTCCTGTCCCGGGCGCTGTTCGACGCCGGGCTCTACTGCCGGGCCGACGACCGCGGCGACCCGGTCGTCCAGCTCGCGCCACCCCTGATCTGCGACCAGTCCCAGTTCGACGAGATGGAACAGATCCTCCGCTCCGTCCTCACCGAAGCCTGGACCCGCATCTGAGTCGTGGACAATGGGAGGACCATGACTGCTCTCCCGCTTGTTTTCGATGCGCCTGCGCGCGCCCGTAAGCCGCCTCGGCACCTGGCTGACCTCTCGCCTGCCGAGCGGCGGGCGGCGGTGGCGGAGCTGGGGCTGCCGGCGTACCGGGCCGGGCAGCTGTCGGCGCACTACTTCAGCCGGCTCACCGACGACCCGGCCGACATGACCGACCTGCCGGCGGCGGTCCGGGGGCCGCTGGTGGCCGAGCTGCTGCCGGCGTTGTGGACGCCGGTGCGGGAGAGCGCGGCCGACGACGGGGCGACCCGCAAGACGCTGTGGCGGGCGTTCGACGGGGCGCTGGTCGAGAGCGTGCTCATGCGCTACCCGGACCGGACCACGATGTGCGTGTCGTCGCAGGCCGGCTGCGGGATGGCCTGCCCGTTCTGCGCCACCGGGCAGGGCGGGCTGACCCGCAACCTGTCCACGGCCGAGATCGTCGAGCAGGTGGTGTCCGGCGCCCGGCACGAGAAGGCGGCCGGCGGCCGGGTCTCCAACGTCGTGTTCATGGGCATGGGCGAGCCGCTGGCCAACTACAACCGGGTGCTGGGCGCGGTCCGCCGGCTGACCGATCCGGCGCCCGACGGGCTCGGCCTGTCCCAGCGCTCGGTCGTGGTCTCCACGGTCGGCCTGGTCCCGGCGATCCACCGGCTGGCCGGCGAGGGCCTGCAGGTCACCCTGGCCGTGAGCCTGCACGCGCCGGACGACGAGCTGCGCAACACGCTGGTCCCGGTGAACACCCGCTGGCCGGTGGAGGAAGTCCTCAAGGCCGCCCGCGCGTACGCCTCGGCGACCGGCCGCCGGGTCTCCATCGAGTACGCGCTGATCCGGGACGTGAACGACCAGCCGTTCCGGGCCGACCTGCTGGGCGAGCTGCTCCGCACCCGGCTCGGCACCCACATGGCGCACGTGAACCTGATCCCGCTGAACCCGACCCCGGGCAGCGAGTGGGACGCGTCGCCGCGCCCGGTGCAGGACGAGTTCGTCCGGCGGCTGCGGGCCAGCGGCATCTCCACGACCGTGCGGGACACCCGCGGCCGGGACATCGCCGGCGCGTGCGGCCAGCTGGCCGCGCGCGAGTAGCCCCTACTCGTTCCGCCAGGCGTTCTTCCGCCGGTAGCGGTCGTACAGCAGGATCAGGATCAGCGCCCCGGCCATCCCGTACAGCCAGGGGTCGGCGGACTGGTTGTAGTGCCAGGTGAAGTTGATCGAGATCAGGATGATCGCGCTGACCCAGGCCCCGATGCGGGACCACCGGCCCCAGGACCCGTGCCAGCCCCAGTCCTCGGGCTGCTCGTGCCGGTGCGGCTGCCCGGTCGCCGCGTCACCGTGGGCCGTGTCGCCGTGGGCCGCGTCGGCTCGCTCCGCCATGCCCGTCATCCTGCCAGACCGGTCACCGGCGCTGCACCGCGGTGTAGAGCGACCGGGCCGTGCCGCCCAGGTACGGCGCCCAGACCACGGCGGCCATGCCGCGGTAGGTGAAGCTGGGCCAGGCGACGGCCCAGGCCAGTGCGCGCGCCATCTCTTCCCCCGAGTCCTGTGACGTTCCGTTACCAGTTCCTGCAGAAAGTAGTTGCCTCCCTGGCGGACAGCAACCTCCGGAGAAGCGAGCTGAACCGGTACGCCACTATGAGGACATGGATCACGCTTCCTCCGGCACCGGCGCTCCTGTGACCGCGCCGTACGGTGCCTGGCCCTCCCTGATCAGCGCGGCCGAGGTCGCCGCGGGCGGGGTCCGGCTGTCCGGCCCGGTGCCCGGGGGCCCTGCCGGCGACGAGGTGTGGTGGGCCGAAGCGCGGCCCGCCGACGGCGGCCGGGTCGTCGTGGTCCGCCGGGACGCCGCCGGCACCATCTCCGACGTGCTGCCGGAGGGCTGGAGCGCCCGCACCCGCGTGCACGAGTACGGCGGGACGGCGTGGCTGCCGCTGCCGGACGGCAGCCTGGTCTTCGCCAACTGGACCGATCAGCGGCTCTACCGGCTCTCGGGCACCGGCGCCCCGATCCCCCTGACCCCGGACCCGGCCGAGCCGGCCGCCCTGCGCTACGCCGACCCGGTGCCCGGACCCGGCGGCGACGAGGTCTGGTGGGTCCGGGAGGCGCACACCGCCGAGGGCATCCGGCGCGCGCTGGTCGCCGTCCCGCTGTCCGGCGCCGGTGCGACCGACCCTGACGCCGTGCGCGAGATCGTCGCCGGCAGCGACTTCCTGGCCTCGGCCCGGCCCTCCCCCGACGGCCGGCGGGTGGCCTGGATCGCCTGGGACCACCCGCGGATGCCCTGGGACGGCACCGAGCTGCGGGTCGGCGAGCTCGGGCCGGACGGCACCGTGACCGAGCCGGTCACGGTGCTCGGCGGCGAGTCGGAGTCGGTGCTGCAGCCGGAGTGGCTGGACGCGGCCACGCTGGCCGTGGTCAGCGACCGGTCGGGCTGGTGGAACCTCTACCGGCTGGCCGCCTCCGGGGGCGAGCCGGAGCCGCTGTGCCCGCGGGCGGAGGAGTTCGGGCAGCCGATGTGGCTGCTGGGCCAGCGGACGTACGGGGTGCTGGCCGACGGGCGGCTGGCGGTCGAGCACGGCACGGACACGACCGCCCTCGGCGTGCTCGACCCGGCCACCGGCGAGCTGACCGACCTGGACCTGCCGTACACGGACTTCGGGACCCTGGCGGTCAGCGGCGGCACGGTGCTCACCACCGCGGCCAGCCCGGTGGCGGCGACGGCCGTGGTCGCGGTCGACCTGGCCGCGGGCACGGCCGAGGTGCTGCGGGAGTCACTGACCGACGGACCCGACCCGGCCTACCTGCCGACGCCGCGCTCGATCACCGTGCCGGGGCCGGGTGAGCGGGACGTGCACGCCCACGTCTACCCGCCCACGTCCCCGGACGCGGTCGCGCCGGAGGGCGAGCTGCCGCCGTACGTGGTCTTCGTGCACGGCGGCCCCACGTCGCACTCGCCCGCGACGCTCAACCTGGATAAGGCGTACTTCACCAGTCGCGGGATCGGCGTGGTGGACGTCAACTACGGCGGTTCGACCGGCTACGGGCGGGCCTACCGGGAGCGGCTGCGCCGGCAGTGGGGCATCGTCGACGTCGAGGACTGCGTGGCCACCGTGCAGGCGCTGGTCCGCGACGGGCTGGCCGACGGCGCCCGGCTGGCGATCCGGGGCGGGTCGGCCGGCGGCTGGACCACGCTGGCCGCGCTCACCGGCACCGACACGTTCGCGGCCGGCACCTCGTACTACGGGGTGGCCGAGCTGATCGCGTTCGCCTCCGACACCCACGACTTCGAGTCCCGCTACATCGACGGGCTGGTCGGCACGCTGCCCGAGGACCGCGACGTGTACGTCGAGCGCGCCCCGCTCTCGCACGTCGACCAGCTGTCCTGCCCGGTGCTCATGCTGCAGGGCCTGGAGGACAAGGTCGTGCCGCCGTCGCAGGCGGAGCTGTTCGTGGACGCGCTGCGGCGCAAGGGGATCCCGCACGCCTACCTGGCGTTCGAGGGCGAGCAGCACGGCTTCCGGCGGCAGGAGACGGTGATCGCGGCGCTGGAGGCGGAGCTGTCGTTCTACGGGCAGGTGTTCGGCTTCGACCCGCCGGGCGTGCCGAAGCTGGCCCTAACCGACGGGAACGAAGGCTGACAGCAGGATCCAGGACACCGCGGCGGCCGGCAGCAACGAGTCGAGCCGGTCCATCAGGCCGCCGTGGCCGGGCAGCAGCGTGCCCATGTCCTTGATCCCGAGGTCGCGCTTGATCATCGACTCGCCGAGGTCGCCGAGCGTCGCCGTGACCACGATGGCCAGCCCGAACAGGGCGCCCTGCCACCAGTACGCGTCGAAGAACTGGGTCAGGAACACGATCCCGCCGATGACGCAGGCGACGGTGGACCCGGCGAATCCTTCCCAGCTCTTGGCCGGGCTGACCGTCGGGGCCATCGGGTGCCGGCCGAACAGGACGCCGGCCGCGTACCCGCCGACGTCGCTGCAGACGACGGTGGCGATGAAGGTGACGACCCGGCGGGCGCCGTCGTCGGGCACCGTCAGCAGCACCGCGAACCCGGCCAGGAACGGCACGTACAGCGCGACGAACACCGACGTGGACACGTCCCGCAGATAGCCGACCGCCCCGTCGGCCAGCCGCCAGACGAAGCAGGCCAGCGCGGTGAGCAGGAAGGCCACCATCAGCGCGGCGTCGCCGCGGAACCAGGCCAGCAGGTCCATCGCCACCGTGCCGGCCAGCAGCGGCAGCAGCGGCGGGCGGGCGGCGGCCTTGCCGACGGCCCGGACCAGCTCCCACACCGCGCCGCAGATCACCGCCAGCAGCAGCAGGACGAACCCGAACCGGAACGTGAACAGCGTGCCGATCACGAGGCCGCCCAGCACGAGACCCACGCCGATCGCGGCCGGCAGGTTGCGGCCGGGACCGCGCCGCCGGCGCTGCGACTCCACCGACTCCGTCGCCACCCCGGCCGCCTCTCCTCGTGCTCAGACCTCGAGCAGCTCCGCTTCCTTGTGCTTGACCGCCTCGTCGACCGTCGACACGTACTTCGCCGTGGTCTCGTCGAGCTCCTTCTGCGCCCGCGTCACGTCGTCCTCGCCGGCCTCGCCGTCCTTGGCGATCTTGTCCAGATGGTCCTTCGCGTGCCGGCGGATGTTGCGGATGGCCACCTTCGCGTCCTCGCCCTTGCTGCGGGCGACCTTGCCCAGCTCCCGGCGGCGTTCCTCGGTCAGCTGCGGGAACAGCACCCGGATGACCATGCCGTCGTTGGTCGGGTTCACCCCCAGGTCGCTGTCCCGGATCGCCTTCTCGATCGCAGCAAGCTGAGTCGGGTCGTACGGCTTGATGACGGCCATCCGGGCCTCGGAGACCGTGATCGTCGCCATCTGCGGCACCGGTGTGGGCGCGCCGTAGTAGTCCACGGTGAGCCGGGCGAACATCGTCGGGCTGGCCCGCCCCGTGCGCAGGGTGCCGAGGTCGTCGCGGGCGACCGCGACGGCCTTCTCCATCTTCTCCTCGGCTTCGAAGAGCGTCTCGTCGATCACAGGAACCTCCCGGTGGGCCGCTGCGGGTCAGGTCGCCGAGCTGACCAGCGTGCCGATCCTCTCACCGGACACGGCACGGGTGATGTTGCCCTCGGTGAGGACATCGAAGACGACGATCGGCAGGTGGTTATCCATGCAGAGGCTCACCGCCGTGGCGTCGGCGACCTTGAGCCCACGCTTGAGCACCTCGTCGTACTGGACGGTCTCGAAGAACGACGCGTCCGGCACCAGCTTGGGGTCCGCGTCGTAGACACCGCGCACGCCGTTCTTGCCCATGAGCAGGACCTGGCAGCCGATCTCCAGGGCGCGCTGGGCGGCGCAGGTGTCGGTGGAGAAGAACGGCTGCCCGAGGCCGGCCCCGAAGATGACCACGCGCCCCTTCTCCAGGTGGCGAATCGCTCGACGGGGGATGTACGGCTCTGCGACCTGGCCCATCGTTATCGCCGTCTGCACCCGGGTGTCGAGCCCGAGCTTCTCGCAGAAGTCCTGCAGCGCCAGACAATTGATGACAGTCCCGAGCATGCCCATATAGTCACCGCGCGCCCGGTCGATGCCACGTTCGGACAGCTGGGCGCCGCGGAACATATTGCCGCCGCCGACGACCACAGCGACCTGGACACCCTCGCGAACGACTTCG
>DATDKW010000317.1:0-18027 GCA_036519715.1 Mycobacteriales bacterium | reverse complement strand
ATGGACATGTCCTTCGCCGACCAGGCCCTGACCGCGGAGTGGCTGGCCAAGGAGTTCGCGTCGCTGACCCCGGGCGTCATCGAGGTCCCGGTGGAGATCGACAAGGACGTCGCCCGGCTGAAGCTGGCGTCGATGGGCATCGACGTCGACGTGCTGACCCCGGCGCAGAGCGAGTACCTGAACTCGTGGGAGCACGGCAGCTGAGCCGTCCCCCGCTCGGCGCCCCCGGCCTTCACGGCCGGGGCGTTGTGCTGTCGGAAGCCGTCGTCGCCGGGCCTTCGCGGCTGGCGGCGCTGTGCTGTCAGGAGCCGGCCCGTTCGCCGGGGCGGTGCTGTCAGGAGCCGTCGTCGCCGGGCCGGAGGTTCGGCGGTACGTACGGCCCGCGCTGTCCCGGTGAGCCGTACGGCGCGTACGGCCCGGGAGCCCCGGTGGGGGCCGGCTGGCCGGGCGCCCCGTACTGACCCGGAGCCGCGTATTGGCCGGGCTCGGCGGGCTGGCTCGGTCGGCCGTACTGACCGGGTTGGCCCCGCTGGCCGGGTTGGCCGTACTGGCCGGGCTCGCCGGGCATGGCGTACTGGCCGGGCTGACCCGGAGGCCCGTACTGGCCGGGCTGGGTTGGCATGGCGTACTGACCGGGCCGGCCGTACGGCGCTCCACCGCCGGCGTACCCGCGGGCCGGGATCGGCCAGCCGGGATACCAGCCCGGCGGCATCGGCGGCAGCCCGGCCGCCCGCAGGGAGCGTTCCTCCTCGCGCCGGCGCCGCTCGGCCAGGATCGCGGTCAGGTAGGCCCAGCCCGGCGTGCCCGGCGGCGGGTCGGGCGTGGTCCGGGATCGGACCTCGTCGACGAGCTCCGCGGCCAGCGCCTCCCGCGCCGCCGGCACCAGCTCGCCGGCCCGGTCCAGGAACTGCCGGACCGACAGCGCCAGGGCGTCGTCGAACCCGGTCAGGTCCAGCGTCGGCGCCCACGAGGCCAGCGGCGGCGGCATCACCGGTGTCCACAGTGACCGCGACGGGACGCGCTCCTGCAGGACCACGGTGCCGGCGGCCATGTCGCCGATCCGCTTGCCCCGGGCCGAGAACATGGCGACGACCATGCCGACCGCCGGCCCGAGGGTGCCCAGGAACAGCCCGGGCCGTTCCAGGGCCAGCCCGACCAGCCCGCGCACCAGCGCCTGCCGGAACGTGATCGGCCCGCCGTCGTCGCGCACGACCCGCAGCCCGAGCGCCATCTTGCCCAGCGACCGGCCGCGGGTCAGCGTCTCCATGGCGACCGGGTAGACGAGGAAGACCAGCACCAGCAGCGACACCCCGATCCCGCCGATCAGCGCGTCGTCGGCGCCGGACAGGCCGGCCTCGAAGATCAGGAACAGGATCAGCGCGTACGCCACGACCATCACCAGCAGGTCGATCACCGCCGCGGTCAGCCGGGAGGGCAACTGCGCGAGGCGCAGGTCCAGAGCTACCGCCTCGCCGGTCACCACGTCGGACACGGGCACATCCTCCCGCATAGTCTGCCGGCGTGGACATCGACGCGTTCGTCGCGCGCCACTCGGGGGAGTGGCGGCGGCTGGAGGAGCTGGTGTCCCGGCGGCGGCTGACCGGCGCGGAGGCCGACGAGCTCGTCATGCTCTACCAGCGGACCGCGACGCACCTGTCCGTCATCCGGACCCGGTCGCCGGACCCGGCGCTGGTCGGACGGCTGTCGTCGCTGGTCGCCCGCGGCCGCAGCGCGGTGGCCGGCGGGTCGGCGCCGGCGTGGTCGGAGGTGCGCCGGTTCGCGGCGGTGACGTTCCCGGTGACGGTCTACCGGTCCTGGCCGTGGTGGTGCGGTGTCGCGACGGTGTTCTCGCTGGTCTCGTTCGCGTTGATGGGGTGGGTCGCGGCGCATCCGGAGCTGTGGAACCGGATCGGCACCTCGGACCAGATCAACCAGCTCGTCAACAGCGACTTCGCCACGTACTACTCGGAGAACCCGGCGCAGTCCTTCGCCTTCCAGGTCTGGACCAACAACGCGCTGGTGGCCGGGGGGACGCTGGTGCTCGGCATCACCCTGGTCGGCTCGCTGTTCGTGCTGCTGCAGAACGCCGCGAACGTCGGCCTGACCGGCGGGTTGATGATCGGCAGCGGTCGGGCCGACGTGTTCTTCGGGCTGATCAGCCCGCACGGGATCCTGGAGCTGACCGCGGTCTTCGTTGCCGCCGGGGCCGGGCTGCGGCTGGGCTGGGCCTGGGTCGACCCGGGCCGGCTGCCGCGGGCCCAGGCCCTGGCCGCGGCCGGCCGGGAGGCGATCACGGTCGCGCTCGGTCGGGTGGTGGTGCTGCTGGTCAGCGGGGTGATCGAGGCGTTCGTGACGCCGTCGCCGCTGCCGACCTGGGCCCGGATCGGGATCGGCGTGCTCGCCGAAGCGGCATTCTTCGCGTACGTGTTCCGGTACGGCCGCCGGGCGGCGCGGGCCGGCGAGACCGGCGACCTCGACCTCGGCCTGCGCGAGGACGTCGCGCCGGTGTCATGATCATCGTCCTGAACGGCACGTCGTCGGCGGGCAAGACCAGCCTGGCCAAGGCGGTGCAGCGGCGCTGGGACGGACCGCTGCTGGCGGTCGGGATCGACACCGTGGTGTTCGCGCTGCCCGGCCGCTGGCTGAACCCGCCCCGCTGGCACGAGGTGTTCGTCTACACCGGCTCCGGAGACGCGCTGCGGATCACCGCCGGGCCGGTGGGTGATCGGCTGGTCGCCGGTCTGCACCGGTCGGTGACGGCGCTGGCCGACCAGGGCTTCGACGTGGTCGTCGATCACGTGCTGCTGTCCGCGGGTTGGGTGGCCGACGCGGCGTCGGCGTTCGGGGACCGGCCGGTGCTGTCGGTCGGCGTGCGGTGCCCGCTGGCCGAGGTGGTCCGCCGGGAGGCCGCGCGGGGCGACCGCACCCTCGGCCAGGCCCGGGCCCAGTTCGAGGTCGTGCACGCGTACGCCGGCTACGACCTGGAGGTCGACACCTCGCTGGCCGACCCCGACACCTGCGCCGCCCGGGTCCTGGCCTCCGCGAGCACGCACACCGGCCCGACCCGGCTGGCCGCGCGCGTCTGACCGGCGCGCGCCCCGGTCAGAGGCGTCCGGCCGCCTTGAGGGCGAGGTATTCGTCCGCGACCGAGGACGCGAAGGTGTCCGCGGGCGCGTCGACCAGCAGCACCCCGCGCTGCCGCAGCCGGCCGATCACCCGCCGCCGGTCGGCCAGCGCCCGCTCCGCCGCCGCCGCGTCGTACACCGCCTCGGTGTCGCCGCGCCGCCCGGCCAGCTCTGCCACCCGCGGGTCGCCGACCGCAGCCAGCACGACCGTGTGCCGGGCGGTCAGCCCGGCCAGCACCGGCAGCAACCCCTGCTCGATCGGCTCCGCGTCGAGGGAGGTGAACAGCACCACCAGCGCCCGTTTCCGCTCCCGCCGCAGCACCTCGGCCACGATCAGCTGGGCGTCGGACTCGACCAGCGCCGGCTCCAGCGGCGCCATCGCCTGCACCAGCGTCGGCAGCACCTCGTTGCGGGAGGCGCCCTCGACCGACGCCCGCACCACCGAGTCGGCCGCGAGCAGGTCGACCCGGTCCCCGGCCCGGGCCGCCACCGCCGCCAGCAGCAGGCACGCGTCCAGGGCGGCGTCCAGCCGGGGTGTGTCGCCGACCCGGGCGGCGGAGGTGCGGCCCGTGTCGAGCACGCAGACCAGCCGGCGGTCCCGCTCCGGCCGCCAGGTGCGCACCACGACGTCGCCGCGCCGGGCCGTGGCCCGCCAGTCGATGGAGCGGACGTCGTCGCCGTCGACGTACTCCCGCAGCGAGTCGAACTCCGTCCCCTGCCCGCGCCGGTTGAGCGCGACCGCGCCGTCGAGCTCCCGCAGCTTGGCCAACTTCTCCGGCAGGAACTTGCGGGACGTGAACGGCGGCAGCACCCGCACCGACCACGGCACCCGGTGCCGCCGCTGCCGCCCGGCCAGCCCGAGCGGGCCGATCGACCGGACGGTGACGTGCGCCGCCGTACGGTCACCTCGTCGCGTCGGGACCAGCGTGCTGACCAGTCGCCGTCGCTCACCCGGCGGGATGTCGATCCGGTGCGTGCGGGGTTCGGCGCCGGCGGACGGCAGCCAGGCGTCCCGCAGCACCCCGCGTACCCGCCGCCGCCCGGCATTGGTCACCACCAGCGCGACCTCGACGGGCTGCCCGAGCCGGGTGCTGGTGGCGCCGGTGCGCTCCATGCCCAGGTCGGCGATCCGCCCGGCCAGCGCGACGTCGGCCGCCACTCCGGCCGCGAGCAACCCGACGGCCGCGAGCACCCAGACGGTCCCCAGCGGCGCGAGCAGCGCCGCCAGGGCCGCGACGAGCGCGGTGCGTCCGGTGATGGCCATGGTGTAACTACCGGGGCGCCGGCACCGAGGCGAGAACGCTGTCCAGAACGCCGTCCGCGGTCACGCCCTCGAGCTCGGCCTCGGGCCGGACCGCCACCCGGTGCCGCAGCGTCGGGCGGGCGAGCGCCTTCACGTCGTCCGGGGTGACGTAGTCCCGCCCGGACAGCCAGGCCCAGGCCTTGGCCGTGGACAGCAGCGCGGTCGCCCCGCGCGGGGACGCGCCCAGCGACAGCGACGGCGACTGCCGGGTGGCCCGGCACAGGTCCACCACGTACGCGAGGACCTCGGCCGCGGCCTGCACGCCGCGCACCGCGGCCCGGCCGGCGGCGAGGTCGTCGGCGTCGGCGACCTTGGTGACCCCGGCCGCCCTCAGGTCGCGCGGGTCGAAGCCACGGTGGTGGTTGTTGAGCACCCGGAACTCCTCGTCCCGGGACGGCAGCGGCACGGTCAGCTTGAGCAGGAACCGGTCCAGCTGCGCCTCCGGCAGCGGGTACGTCCCCTCGTACTCGATCGGGTTCTGCGTGGCGACCACGATGAACGGGTCGGGCAGCATCCGCGGCTCGCCCTCGACCGAGACCTGCCGCTCCTCCATCGCCTCCAGCAGCGAGGCCTGCGTCTTCGGAGGCGTGCGGTTGATCTCGTCGGCCAGCAGGAGGTTGGTGAAGATGGGCCCCGGGCGGAAGGAGAACTCGGCCGTGCGGGCGTCGTAGATCAGCGAGCCGGTCACGTCACCGGGCATCAGGTCCGGGGTGAATTGCAGCCGCTTCGTCTCCAGCGCCAGCGACGCGGACAGCGCGCGCACCATCAGCGTCTTGGCCACGCCGGGCACGCCTTCGAGCAGGACGTGTCCGCGGCACAGCAGGGCGATCACCAGCCCGGTGACGGCCGGGTCCTGCCCGACGACCACCTTCCCGACCTCGGACCGCAGCCGGTTCAGCGCGGCCCGGGCCCGCTCACTGTCGGCCGCCGCGCCGCTGCCGGCCCCGCCGCCCGCCGCGGATCCACCCCCGGCCGGCACCGACCCGATTCCGGGTGACGGCGATGCGCCCTGTCCGTAACCGCCGCTCGCGGGCACCGAGCCGGTTCCCGCAGAGGTGTCGGCCCGGGACGCGCCCTGGCCGTATCCGCCGGTCGCCGGGGTGGGGCCGGGGGCGGGTCGCGGTGTACCTCCGGGCGTCCCGTACCCGCCGTTGGCCGCCGCCGGTCCTCCACCCGTGTTTCCCACCCCGCGCTGCCCGCCCGGTCCGCTCACGTCGTCCCCCGTCGTCGCCCCGTTGCCGTACGGCGTCCCCATCGCCCATCCGGCGCCGCCCGGTTCGGGCCGGCCGATCCCGGTGGCCGGCGCGGCGCCGGTCGCCGTCGGTCCGCCCGCCGTCCCGTTCGGGTCGGGCGCGGGCTCGTGCCCTGGAGTCGGCTGCTGGCTCACTGGTGCGGTACCTCCGGGTCGAGCGTGTCGCGGACGATCGAATCGAGCATGTCGGCCAGGCCGACCAGGCCGGCGTCGTCACCCGGCGCCGGCCCGAACAGCGTCGCGTGCACCGCGGCGTCCGGCCGGCCGGAGCGGGCCGCGACGGCGGCCACCACCGCGCCGGGCGGAGGATCCCCGCCAGTGGGGGAGTCGATGCCCAGCCGCGGCACCATCCGGGCCAGCGCTCCGGACCGCAACGCCTCGGCGGCCCGGTCCCGGGCCTGCGCCCGCCGGTAGAGCCGGGACCGCCCCTCCACCGCCTCGGCCGCCCGGACCACCACCGGCAGCGGCTCGACGACCGGCGGCCCGAGCCGGCGCCCCCGCCACAGCACCAGCAGCAGCCCGGCGAACAGCAGCTCCAGCAGGGCCGGCAGCACCCAGCCGGGAAGGATCGACGCGGTCGACTCGCCGTCCGCCGCGGAGCCCGGCGACGGCACCAGCCAGCGCAGTTCGCTCGCGCTGCCGTCGCCGCCGAGCAAGTTGAGCCCGAGCGCAGCGTTGCCGTCCTCGTCCAACCGGTCGTTGGTGAACGTCGTGCCGGTCCCGAGGACGACCAGCCGGGCCCCGCCGCGGGTCGTCCCGACCACCATCGGCGCGGTCGGCCCGTCCCCGTAACACCGGGTGCCGGTTTCGGAGGTGTAGGTGCTGCCGCCGACGAGAGCGTCCCCGGCGGCGACCGCGGCCGGGTCGTCGCACCCCGGCGACCGCACGTCGGTCAGCTCCGACCCGGACGTCGCGATGCCGTCCGTCACCGCCTCCAGCACATCGCCGGACGGGTTCACCAGCACGACGCTGCCCTGGCTGCTGTCGCCGAGCGCTCGGGCCGCCGCGTCGGTGAGCAGGCCGGGGATCGGCACCAGGACCGCGACGTCGGCGGTCAGCCCGGCGGACAGCGAGTCCGGGTCGGTGGCCCGGTCCACCCGCACACCCCGGTCGCCGAGCAGGGTCGCCAGCGCCCGGCCGCCGTCCGGGTCGGCCGACTGCGGATCCAGCCGGCCCTGCGCCCCCCGGGACTGCGCCAGCGCGATCGCCGTTGCGACGACCAGGATCGCCACGACCGCCAGCACCGCCACCCGGTAGCGGCGCCACAGCGTGCGGGCGGACGCTCCGGACACGGTCGGCGCCACCGCCGCCCCGGCCGTCTCGTCCTCGGCCGGGCGCTCCTCGGTGGCCGGCGGCGGCGCGGCCGGCACGCTCATCGCGGCACCTGGTAACCGGGCGCCGCCGGGGCGCCGCTACCGGTGACCACCAGCTGTGCCGCCTGGATCCGCTCGTCGGCCCGCCGGAGCACGGCATCGGCCTGCGCGGTCGCCGGGCGGCCGCCGTACCAGACCTCGGCGAAGACGCCGGCGGCCGAGCTGAGGTCGCCTGAGACCGCCGGCACCGAAAGGCCGGCCTCCCGGGCTACCTCGTCGGCGGTCCGGCCGGGCCGCGGTTCGAGCACTCCGCGCATCTCCAGCTCGCGGACGATCGCCCGCATCCGCTCCCGCACCGCCTCGGCATATCGACCGGCGGCCGCGTGCTCGTCCGCCCGGCGCCGGTGCTCGGCGGCGTTGAGGGTGCCGGACAGCTCGATCCGCGACGTGCCGGTCCGCGCACCGCGCCGGACCGGACCGGTCCGCCAGATCACCACCGCGGCGACGAGGACCACCAGCCCCACCAGGACGAGCAGTCCCAGCGACCCGCCGGGCGTCGCGCCGGCGATCCGGTCGAGCAACCGGCCGACCCACTCGACGACCCTGTTGATCGCGCGGTCGATCGGTCCGGGCTCGTTCTGGTGGTAGACGCCCTTGGACAGCTCGCGCTCGGCCGCCCGCCGGGCCTCGTCCCGGTCCACCGGGACGGCGGCGGCGATCTGCGCGGCCAGGGCGGACCAGGTCATGGCGCGCCGCCCGGATGCGCCCCGGTCGGCGACCGCTGCGCGGCGGCCGTGCGCTCCTGCCGGCGCAGCACCAGGTCCAGCCCCTCGGCCCGCATCCGCCGGTCGATGTAGAGCAGGGCCAGGACGCCGGCCAGGAACGGCGCCGTGATCATCCCGGCCGCGATCGCGCCGAGCACGGACAGGGCCAGGACCAGGGCGGTGATGACTGGCCGGCTGTCGTCGTCGGCGCCGGTGGCGAACGCGACCACCAGTCCGGCCGCCTCGAACGGCACCGCGATCAGGAAGCTCATCAGGAAGCCGATGAGCACCGACAGCGTGCGGACCCACCACACCCGGGCCAGGCTCGGCCAGGCCAGCCGCCAGGACCGGCGCAGCGCCGCGAACGGTCCGATCCCCTCCAGCACCAGCGCGGGGGTGGTCAGGGACCAGGCCGCCCACAGGATCGCCCCGGGGACCACCAGGAAGACCAGCCCCAGGTACGGGAGCACGCCGGCGAAGGCGGCCGCGACGACCAGCGCGCCGAGCCGGCGCCGGATCCGCCGCCAGACCTCCGCGGCCGTGACCCGCCGGCCGAGCACGTCCTCGGACACGACGATCACCAGCATCCCGGTGAGCACCGCGCCGACCACGGCCGCCAGCAGCGTCCCGACGATCCCGCCGAAGCCGCCGATCGCCTGCAACGAGAACGCCTCGTCCTCGAGGCTGCCGAAGGTCGGCAAGCCGTCGGTGACCAGCTCGAACACCACCGACAGCGCCTGCTGGAGGGTCACCAGCAGGGCGGCCAGCCCGACCGTCGCCCGCGGGTTGCGCCGGATCGTGGTGAACGTCCCGTCCAGGAGGTCGCCGATGCCCAGCGGTCGCAACGGGACGCCGTCCGGCTGCTGGCGGTAGATCGGCTCGGGCGCCGACAGCACCGGCGCGGGGTGGCCGGGTGCGGTCCCCGGCCGGCCGTCCCCGCTCGTGTCCGGGGCCGACCAGGGCGCCGGGCGAGCCGGACCCGGGCCGTGGACTCCGCCGTCCAGGCCCTGCTCCTGGCTCATCGGCGCTCCTCCGCCTCCCGTGCCGGTGGGGGCGCCTGGGCGCCGGTCGGCCCATCGTGCCACGCGGCCGTACGCGCCCGGACGCACCCCGTGGTCGGCTCGCTGTGGCGTCGTCCGACACGCCCACCCGCCCGGGTGACAACATGTACCTATGAAGGGACGCGTCCTGGTCGTCGACGACGACCCGGCTCTGGCGGAGATGCTCGGCATCGTGCTGCGTGGCGAAGGCTTCGATCCTGCCTTCGTCGCCGACGGCGGCCGGGCCCTGAACTCGTTCCGCGACATCAAGCCGGACGTGGTGCTGCTCGACCTGATGCTGCCGGGCCTCAGCGGCATCGACGTCTGCAAGCTCATCCGGGCCGAGTCCGGCGTTCCGATCATCATGCTCACCGCCAAGAGTGACACTGTCGACATAGTGCTGGGACTGGAGTCGGGCGCCGACGACTACGTCGTCAAGCCGTTCAAGCCGAAGGAACTGGTGGCGCGGATGCGGGCCCGCCTGCGCCGCACCGACGAGCCCCCGGCGGAGTCGCTGGCCATCGGCGACGTCGCCATCGACGTCCCGGGCCACTCCGTCACCCGGGCCGGCATGCCGATCCCCCTCACGCCGCTGGAGTTCGACCTGCTGGTGGCGCTGGCCCGCAAGCCGCGGCAGGTCTTCACCCGTGAGGTGCTGCTCGAGCAGGTCTGGGGATACCGGCACGCGGCCGACACCCGGCTGGTCAACGTGCACGTCCAGCGGCTGCGGTCGAAGGTCGAGCGCGACCCGGAGCACCCGGAGATCGTGCTCACGGTCCGCGGCGTCGGGTACAAGGCCGGCCCGCCGTGACCGTGGAGCCGCGGACGGGCACCGAACCAGCCGCCGTGGCCGAGCAGGACGGCCCCGCCGTGGCGACGTCGCGGCCGCTGAATGTTTCGCCCGGCGCCCGGCTGGAGCCGGCGCGTCCGGCCGGCATCCCCGACGGCGCGCTGCCGACGCGGCCGACGGACATCATGGACGGCCCGGCTCCGCCCCGGTCGGTCGACGGGCCGGACACTGCGCCGGTCCGCTCCGCCGATGTCGTCGCCGGCGGGCAGCCGGTCGGCCCGGCCGGCAGCTTCGACGGTCCGCGCCCGGCGTCCCGGCTCCGCAGCCAGTGGGCCGACGTCCGTTACACCGTCGCGAACTGGGCGCGCTGGGCGCTGGAGCGCTGGCGCCGCTCGCTGCAGCTGCGGGTCGCGGCCACGACGGTGCTGCTGTCCGGTGTCGTCGTGCTCGTGGTCGGGATCCTGTCGGTCGGCGCGATCAGCGCGGGCATCCTGGACGGGAAGCGCAAGGCCGCGCACGCCGAGGTCGCCAACGGCGTCGGGGTCGCGCAGCGCCAGCTGGCCGCGGCCGCCCCGCAGGACAGCCGCAGCATCGACCGCTCCGGCGACGCCGTCCGGCGTTCGGTCGCCAACCGCGGCAACGCCGGCCTGTTCTCCATCGTCGTGATCTCGAAGGGGTCGCCGCCGTACGTCTCCGGCTTCGCCTCCCTCGACGACGTGCCCACCGCGCTGCGCGAGGAGGTCGCGCAGGGCCACTTCGCGGACATGTACGCGCCGGTGCAGGTCGGCAACGGCACCTTCACCAAGGGCCTGGTGGTGGGCGCGCCGGTGACGCAGCAGCCCGGTTCGGTCGAGCTCTACTACCTCTTCCCGCTGGAGGCCGAGCAGCGGACGCTCACCCTCGTCCGCAACACGATGCTGCTGACCGGCATCCTGCTGGTGGCGCTGCTCGCCGCCGTCGCCGTGATGGTGACCCGCCAGGTCGTGCGGCCCGTCCGGAGCGCCGCCGAGGTCGCGGCCCGGTTCGCCTCCGGCCGGCTGCGGGAGCGGATGGAGGTCCGCGGCGAGGACGACCTGGCCGCGCTCGCGTCGGCGTTCAACGACATGGCGGACAGCCTGCAGGGCCAGATCACCAAGCTGGAGGAGATGTCGCGGCTGCAGCGCCGCTTCACCAGCGACGTGTCTCACGAGCTGCGCACCCCGCTGACCACCATCCGGATGGCCACCGACCTGCTGCACGCCGCCCGGGAGGACTTCCAGCCACACGTGGCCCGGTCCGCCGAGCTGCTGCAGGCGGAGCTCGACCGGTTCGAGTCGCTGCTGGCCGACCTGCTGGAGATCAGCCGGTACGACGCGCACGTGGCCGTGCTCGAGCCCGACCCGATCGACCTGCGCGGCCTGGTCCGCAGCTCGGTCGACATGCTGGCCGCGGTGGCCGAGCGCGCGGGCGTGCAGGTGCAGCTCGACATGCCGGACGAACCGGTGATCGCCGACGTGGACGGCCGCCGGGTGGCCCGGATCCTGCGCAACCTCCTGGTCAACGCCGTCGAGCACGGCGAGGGCCGGCCCGTGGAGGTCGCCCTGCGCGGCGACGGGCGTGCGGCCGCGGTGACCGTCCGGGACCACGGGGTCGGCCTGCGGCCGGGTGAGGCCGCTCTGGTCTTCGACCGGTTCTGGCGCGCGGACCCGTCCCGGGACCGCCGTACCGGTGGCACCGGCCTCGGCCTGTCGATCAGCCTCGAGGACGCGCGCCTGCACGGCGGCTGGCTGCATGCGTGGGGCCGGCCCGGACATGGGGCGCAGTTCCGGCTGACCCTGCCCGTACGCAGCGGCGACAAGGTGGTCTCCGCGCCGCTGCCGATCGAGCCGGCCGACGTCACCCGGCCGGCCGGGCTGCGCCGCGGCGCCGCCCCGGTGTGGCCGTCGTGAGGCGCGTCCCGCGGCCCCGCCGGACCGCTGCCGGGCTCATCACCCTGGCCGTGGCGCTGCTGGTCGGCACCACCGGCTGCGCGAGCATCCCCAGCACCTCGCGCCCGCAGGTCATCGCCCAGTCGATGCCGGCATCGGCGGCGACGGACGACGACGACCTCCGCTACGACGAGATCGTGCCGCGGCCGGGCGAGGCGCCGGAGGACATCGTCCGCGACTTCCTGCGGGCCAGCGGCAGTTTCGAACGCTCGCACGCCCGCGCTCGGGCCTACCTGACCAACACCGCCAACGCCAAGTGGAAGGACGTGCCGGGTGCGACGATCCTCGAGGACGCGCCCTACCTGAACCCCGGCAAGGGCGGCACCTCCGTCACCATGACCTCCCAGCAGCGGGGGCGGCTCAACGAGGACGGGTCCTACGTCCCCGGCAAGGCGCCCTACCCGTACGCGTTCCGGCTGAAGAAGGTCAACGGGAACTGGCGGATCGACAATCCGCCGGACGGCCTCCTCATCGAAGCGGGCACCTTCGAGGCCGCCTACCGTTCGTACGAGATTTACTTCCTCGACTCGACCCGCACCCGGGTGGTCCCGGACGTCCGCTGGTACGCCGCGGCGCCCGAGTCGGTTCCCACCCAACTGGTCACCGCGCTGGAACAGGGTCCTTCGCAGCTGCTTGAGGATTCGGTGCTGTCCGACCTCGACGGCATCAGCCTGCAGAACAACATCGAGCCGGGTGGCGACCGGGTCAAGGTCTTCCTCACCGGCCTGGACGACCAGGCCGAGACGCTGTCGCCGGGCGGCTTCGCCCAACTGGTCTGGACCCTCCACCAGGTCGGCGTCGGCGGCGTCGAGGTCTACTCGGACGGGCGGCTGCTGGCACCGAAGAAGACACCGGGACAGACCCTGCAGCAGTTCGGCGACTGGCGTTCGTTCGACCCCGACGGCCTGATGGCGACCGCCACCAGCTACTTCATCCAGGACGGCACCGTCCGCACGACCCAGAACGCACCCGTCCCGGGAGCGGCCGGGCGCAGCGGATTCAAGGCCCAGTCGGTCGCGGTGTCCCACGACCAGCGCTCGTTGGCGGTGGTCCGCGACGTCCCCGGCGGCCGTGCCCTCTACGTCGGCGCGCCGGGCTCGCTGCGCCGCACCGTGACCGGCTCCGAGCTGACCAGACCCAGCTGGGGTCTCGGGACCCGGGAGGTGTGGACGGTCCAAAACGGCCGGAACGTGCTGATCATCCCCCTGACCGGCCAGGCCGTGCGGGTGGACGTGCAGAAGCTGGACGACCTCGGCCACATCCGGGCCCTCAACCTCTCCCGGGACGGGACCCGGGTCGCGGTGGTCGCCGGGGCCGCCGGCCAGGAGAAGCTCTGGGTCGGGGTGGTGAGTCAGGAGGGCGGGTCGACCCGGGTCGACGAGCTCCGGGTGCTGGAGGTCGGCGACAGCCCCGTGTCCGACATCAGCTGGTCGGACGCCTTGCACATCGTCGCGCTGACCCGGTCCGGCGCGGAGAGCGGTCTCTACTCCGTCGACGTCAGCGGACTGTCGTCCGGGCAGCTGGTCGGCACGGCCGGACTGCCCGGGCCGCCCGCCGCGATCGCCGCCGGTCCGTCGCTGCCGCTGCTGACGATCGCCGAGGGCGGGCTGTGGCGGGCCGTCTCCACCGACGACTCCTGGACGATCGTGACCGACGACCGCGCTCGCTCCGGCGCGTCCGCGCCCGTCTATCCCGGCTGAGCCGGTCCACCGCCACCCGCGATCCATCCCGCACCTCCCTCGTTCGGGTCGCGAGCAGTAGTACCAACCCCGTGTCACCCGCTCAACTCGTCGTCCACAGGCCGGACCGTCATCCACAGATCGCGGATCGGCCCTTCTCCGGGTCCGTTCGCGGGGCCACTGTCGCGGCGTGATCTCCGTTCTGGCCGATCTGGCCCTGCCGAGCCGCTGTGCCGGCTGCGCCCATGCCCGCGGACCGCTGTGCGGGAGGTGCCGGCAGTCCCTGGCCCATCCCCGGCCGCACCGCCCCGATCCGTGCCCGGACGGCCTTCCGCCCCTGGCCGTGGCGGCTGCGTACGCGGGACCCGTACGGGCCTGCTTGCTGGCCTACAAGGAGCGCGGACGCCGGGACCTCGCCGGCGCGCTGTCGGTCGCGCTCGCCCTCGCGGTGGAGACGGTGCTGGGTGGCGGCGCGGCCTCGGTCCGGCTCGTGCCGGTGCCCTCGGCCGCGGGAGCCGCCCGCCGCCGTGGCGGGCAACACATGCACCGGCTCGCCGCCGGCGCGGCCCGGGTGCTCGCCCGGGCCGGGATCGTCGCGCGGGTGGCGCCCGTGCTCCGGCTGACCGCCGATCGACCCGACACCGTGACCCTGACGGCGGCCGAGCGGGGGCGGGCCTCGGCCGGGAAGTTCGCGGCCGACCGTGGTTCGACCGCCTCGGCCGGAACTGCGGGCCCCGTGGTGATCGTTGACGATCTGGTGACGACCGGCAGCACGATGGCGGATGCCGCCCGCGCCTTGCGGGCGGCCGGCATCGCGGTAGCCGGCGGAGCCGCGGTTGCGGGGACCCAACGTAGAAGCAGTGGGTATCCAAACAGCCGTGAAGAGTTACCATGCGTGCCTGCCACACCGTCGACGACATCACGTTCTCGGCAATGGCAGGGGCAGCTGGCGCTTGGGAGGAGGCCGGGCCGGGTAGCGCTGGACTCGGGTCCGGGGGTGTTCCCACCCGGACCGGTTCGACTACCGTCGGGCAGGACCTGGGTAGAGGAGGCGTCACGCCGTCACCGGCTCTGGTTCCGGTGGTGTGCCGCCCGTGGCGAGCCGAACTCGCCGCGGTGCGGAGCCGAGCGCGGCGGGCGCGCATCACCGCACAGGAGGTCGCGTGGACGTCGTCGTCAGAGGTCGGAACGTGGAGGTGCCGGAGCATTTCCGGCAGCACGTCGCGGAGAAGATCGAGCGGGTCGAGCGGTACGACCACCGAATAATTCGTGTCGACGTGGAGCTCTACCACGAGCGCAACCCACGTCAGTCGGCTTCCTGTCAGCGGGTCGAGGTCACCTGCGCCACCCGTGGTCCGGTCGTCCGGGCCGAGGCCTGCGCCTCCGACTTCTACCGGGCGCTGGACGCCGCGGTGGCCAAGCTGGACAGTCGGATGCGCCGGAGTGCCGACCGGCGGCGCGTGCATCGCGGGGCCCGGACCCCCGTCTCCGTGGCCGCGGCGACCAGTGCCCTCGGGGTCAACGGCGTGGCCGTGGCGACCCTGGAGCGGTCCGCCGAGGAGCAGGAGCACGAGGAGTTCGGTGGCCTGGTCGTCCGCGAGAAGGAGCATTCGGCCGAGCCGATGACGATCGACCGGGCCCTGTTCGAGATGGAGCTCGTCGGGCACGACTTCTTCCTCTTCACCGACGCCGCCAACGGCCGGCCGAGCGTGGTCTACCGGAGGAAGGGCTACGACTACGGGATAATCCGGCTCACCGAGGGGGCCTGAGAGGTCCTCGGCGCCGGGACCGGGATCCGGTCCGGGTCGAGACCACCGCGCTCTGGCAGACTGCCCGCTGGGGGCGCCGGAGGACCGGCGCAGCAGTGTCGCACGATGCGGGGGCAATCGGTGACCGAAGACATCGGACCGGACCCGGCCGACGGGCCGGACGCGATCCGGGTGCTGCTGGTGGACGACCACGCGCTGTTCCGGCGCGGGCTTCGGGTAACCCTCGACCTCGAGCCGGACATGCTCGTGGTCGGCGAGTCCGGGGACGGGACCGAGGCGGTCGAGCGGGCGGTGGAGACCCTGCCGGACGTCGTGCTGATGGACGTCCGGATGCCCCGGCGCGGCGGCATCGAGGCCTGCTCGGCGATCAAGGCCGCCGTGCCCTCGGCGAAGATCGTCATGCTCACGATGAGCGACGACGAGGGCGACCTGTACGAGGCCATCCGGGCCGGCGCCAGTGGCTACCTGCTCAAGGACCTGCCGATCGACGAGGTGGCGTACTCCATCCGGCAGGTGCAGACCGGGCAGTCGCTGATCAGCCCGGCGCTGGCGTCCAAGCTGCTCACGGAGTTCGCGGCGATGGCCAGGCGCGGCGACACGGCGCAGGCTCCGCCGTCACCGAAGCTGACCGCTCGGGAGATGGAGGTGCTGCGGCTGGTGGCCCGCGGGATGAACAACCGCGACATCGCCCGCGAGCTGTTCATCAGCGAGAACACGGTGAAGAACCACGTCCGCAACATCCTGGAGAAGCTCCAGCTGCACTCCCGGATGGAGGCCGTGGTCTACGCGGTGCGGGAGAAGCTGCTCGAGATCACCTGAGGCTGTCGGCCTCGGCGTCCTCAGCCCGGTGGCAGCAGGCCGTAACGGGCCTCGTCGGTACGGCCGCCGGCCGAGGTCGGCAGCCGCATCCGCGCGATCCCCTCGGGCCGGAACCCGGCGCGCTCCGCCACCCGCCGGGACGCCGTGTTGTCCACGGCGGCGCCCAGCTCCAGCCGGGCGAAGCCGGCCCGGAAGAACGCCCAGTCGGCGACCAGGCGGACGGCGCGGATGGTCAGACCGCGGCCGCGCCAGCCCGCCCGCAGCCCGTAGCCGATCTCCGCGATCCGGAAGGCGGGCACGCTCACCCGCAGTCCGAGGGATCCGGCGCAGGTCCCGGTCGCCGTGTCCACGATTGCGAACCGGGCCTCGTTGCCGGCCAGCCACGCCGCCGCCGTCCCGGCCACGAACACGCGGACGTCCTGCGCCGTCCACAGCCGAGTGCTGGTCGCCCAGCGCTGGGACTCCGGGTCGAGGCGTTCCTCCAGCAGGGCCGCCTCGTCGCCGGGCCGCAGCGGCCGGACGGTGACCACCCCGTCAGTCAGCTCGCCGACGTCCGGCAGCCCGCGCCGGGGCGGGGTGGCCGGGTCGGTGGCCAGCCGGCCGTAGACCACCGCGTCCGCGTGGGCGCGGCCGACCGGGAGGGCGGAGCGCAGCAGCCCCTCTCGGCGGAAGCCGGCGGCGAGCGCGACCCGGTGGGCCGCCTCGTCCGTGGCGCCGGCCAGCAGCTCGACCCGGACCACCTGCTGCCGGAACGCCCAGGCACACAGACCCGTGACCACCTCTGTCCCGTGCCCGCGGCCGCGCGCCCAGCCGGCGATCCACACGTCGACCCGAGCCGTGCCCGGGGCCTGGCAAATGTCGGGACACAGCTCGGCCGCGCCGAGGACCCGGCCGGTGGCCCGCTCGACCACCGCCGTCCGCAACCCCGTCCCGTCCCGGCCGTCCAGCGGTTGCCAGGACCGGGTTTCCAGGTCGTCGCGGTCGAGGAACAGCAGGTCGGCGTCCTCCGGCCGGAGCGGGCGCAACAACAGCCGGGCCGTCTCCACCTGCGCGGACGACCAGTCCACGCTCGCGTACCCGGTCACGCTGCCTCCTCGTCCCGCCCCCGCGGGAGCCGTGCCGTCCCCACCTTGCGGCACGGACCGGGCCGTCCGTGCGTTCGACACCCAGGGTGGCGCGTCGTCCGGCCGCCTACGATGGTGTGGAGCCGTTTCGAGGGAGCTGACGTCGCACCGTGGTACTGAACAAGATCCTGCGCGCCGGGGAAGGCAAGATCCTCCGCCGGCTCAAGGCGATCGCCGAGCACATCAACACGCTCGAGCCCGACTACGTCGACATGACGGATGCCGAGCTGCGCGCGCAGACCGATGCGTTCCGCGAGCGGCTGGCCGACGGCGAGACGCTGGACCACCTGCTGCCCGAGGCCTACGCCGTGGTGCGCGAAGCGGCGAAGCGGGTCATCGGCCAGCGTCACTTCGACGTCCAGATGATGGGCGGCGCGGCGCTGCACATGGGCTACATCGCCGAGATGAAGACCGGTGAGGGCAAGACGCTGGTGAGCACGCTCCCGGCGTACCTCAATGCGCTGTCCGGAAACGGCGTGCACGTGGTCACGGTCAACGACTACCTGGTGAAGTACCACGCCGAGTGGATGGGCCGGATCCACCGCTTCCTCGGTCTCGAGGTCGGGATGATCATGGCGCAGATGCCGCCGGCCGAGCGCCGCCTGGCGTACGCGTCCGACATCACGTACGGCACCAACAACGAGTTCGGCTTCGACTATCTGCGCGACAACATGTCCTGGAGCAAGGACGACCTGGTCCAGCGCGGGCACAACTTCGCCCTGGTCGACGAGGTGGACTCGATCCTCATCGACGAGGCCCGGACCCCGCTGATCATCAGCGGGCCGGCCGAGCAGAGCGCGCGGTGGTATCAGGAGTTCGCGCGCATGGTGCCGATGCTGAAGAGGGACACCGACTACGAGGTCGAGGAGAGCAAGCGCACGGTCGCGATCACCGAGGCGGGCGTCGAGAAGATCGAGGACCAGCTCGGCATCGACAACCTGTACGAGGCGGTCAACACGCCGCTGGTGGGCTACCTCAACAACGCGCTGAAGGCCAAGGAGCTCTACAAGCGCGACCGGGACTACATCGTCACCAACGGCGAGGTCCTCATCGTCGACGAGTTCACCGGCCGCGTCCTGCAC
>DATDKW010000316.1:0-18637 GCA_036519715.1 Mycobacteriales bacterium | reverse complement strand
GGTGACGAGCACGTCCTCGGCCCCGGCGAGCACGCCGCGGGAGACCCCGATGTGCCGGGCCAGGGCGGCCCGCAGGTCCGGGTGCCCGGCCGGGTCCGCGTACGCCCCGAGGCCGACGGCGGCGCCGCGCAGCTCGTCGGCCGTCAGCCCGCGCCAGGTCTGGTACGGGAACAGCCGCGGGTCGGGCATGCCGGCCCGGAAGTCGTACCGGGCGTCCGGGGCCGTGAGGTCGTCCGGCGCCCGCAGCCCGTCCCACTCCGGCCGGGGACGCAGCGGGGTGCCCTGCGCGGCCTGCGGAGGCCGGGACGGCGGCAGGGCGGCGTTGACGAACGTGCCGGCGCCGACGCGGCCGACCACGAACCCCTCGGCCGCCAGCCGGTCGTACGCGGCGGCCACGGTGTTGCGGGAGACCTCGATCCGGGCGGCCAGGTCGCGGCTGGCCGGCAGCGCCTGCCCGGGCGGGAGCCGCCCGTCCAGGATCATCGCCCGGACCTGGCCGTAGATCTGGCCGGTGAGGTCACCCCGGCCGTCCAGCCGCACGTGCAGGTCCACCGCGCCTTCCTACTCCGCCGGCCACGCCGGCCGGCGGGGCCCCCGTCGCCGGCAGTGATCTCCGTCGGGGAGGGCGCCGGGTCCGGCGCCCCGGGGGGACAATGGGGGCATGGCGCAGCTGCGGATCGCCCTGGCCCAGGTGGACACGACCGTCGGCGACCTCGCCGGCAACGCGGAGACGGTGCTCGAGTGGTCCCGCCGGGCCGCCGACTCCGGCGCCGACCTGGTGCTGTTCCCGGAGCTGGCGCTGACCGGCTACCCGCCGGAGGACCTGGTGCTGCGGGAGTCGTTCCGGTCGGCCAGCGTGCGGGCCCGCGACGAGCTGGCCGCCCGGCTGGCCGACGCCGGCCTGGGTTCGCTCGCGGTCGTGGTCGGCTACGTCGACAACGAGGGCGGCCCGCGCAACGCCTGCGCGCTCCTGCACGAGGGCGAGGTCGCCGCCACCTACTTCAAGCACTTCCTGCCCAACTACGGCGTCTTCGACGAGGCCCGCTACTTCGTGCCCGGCGACCGGTTCGTGGTCGTCCGGCTGCACGGGGTCGACATCGCGCTGACCATCTGCGAGGACCTGTGGCAGGACGGCGGCCCGTTCGCGGTCGCCGGCCGGGCCGAGGTCGGCCTGGTCAGCTGCATCAACGGCTCCCCGTACGAGCGGAACAAGGACGACGTGCGGCTGCCGCTGGCGTCCCGGCGGGCGGCCGAGGCCGGCGCCACCATCGCCTACGTCAACATGGTCGGGGCCCAGGACGAGCTGGTCTACGACGGCGACTCGTTCATCGTCGCCCCGGACGGGACCGTGCTGTTCCGGGCCGCGCAGTACCAGGAGCTGCTGGCCGTCCGGGACGTCGAGCTGCCGGGCGAGCGGGGCACGGTCACCGGCCCGGTGCTGGGCATGACGGTGGAGCGGCACGTCATCTCGGACGAGCCCCGCCCGGCCAAGGAGGCGGTCCCGGGGCTGTCGCCGGTGGAGGGGCGGCTGGTGGACGAGGAGGAGGTCTGGCAGGCCCTGGTCACCGGCACCCGCGACTACGTCCGCAAGAACGGCTTCCGCTCGGTCACCTTCGGCCTGTCCGGCGGGATCGACTCGGCCGTGGTCGCGGTCATCGCCGCCGACGCCATCGGCGCCGAGAACGTCTACGCGGTGTCCCTGCCCTCGTCGTACTCGTCGGAGCACTCCAAGAACGACGCCGCCGACCTGGCCCGGCGGATCGGCTGCCACTACCGGACCGTGCCGATCGCACCGATGGTGGACGCCTACCTGTCGGCGGTGACGCTGACCGGGCTGGCCGAGGAAAACCTGCAGGCCCGGGTCCGCGGCACCCTCCTCATGGGACTGTCCAACGAGGAGGGTCACCTGGTCCTCGCCACCGGCAACAAGACGGAGCTGGCCGTCGGCTACTCCACCCTGTACGGCGACAGCGTCGGCGGCTACGCGCCGATCAAGGACGTGCCCAAGACGCTGGTGTGGCAGCTGGCCCGGTGGCGGAACGAGTCGGCCGAGAAGCGGGAGGAGACCCCGCCGATCCCGGAGTCCTCGATCACCAAGCCGCCGTCGGCGGAGCTGCGGCCGGGGCAGGTCGACACCGACTCGCTGCCGCCGTACGACGTGCTGGACGCGGTGCTGGCCGACTACGTCGACCGCGACCTGGGCTGGGACGCGCTGGTCCGGGCCGGGCACGACCCGACGCTGGTGGAGCGGGTGATCCGGCTGGTGGACCGGGCCGAGTACAAGCGCCGGCAGTATCCGCCGGGCCCGAAGATCTCGCTCAAGGCGTTCGGGCGGGACCGGCGGCTGCCGATCTCGTCCCGGTGGGCCGAGACGGCACCGCCGGAGACGGTGGCCGAGCATCCGTCGCCGGACGGGCCGGTGCCGGGCGACGACCCGCGGGAGACGCCGCTCACCGTCGAGGGCTCGTAGCCGCCGGGCGGCGCGGCGGCCGGCC
Source organism: Mycobacteriales bacterium (assembly GCA_036519715.1). Classification (GTDB taxonomy): domain Bacteria; phylum Actinomycetota; class Actinomycetes; order Mycobacteriales; family CADCTP01; genus CADCTP01. Next base: position 16,142 of record DATDKW010000316.1, on the reverse strand, counting down.
GGCCGCCGCTCAGCGGCGCGGGCTCCGGAGCCGCTCGGCGTCGCGGGGTCGGGCGGCGGATCGAGCCGCTCGCCGGCGCGAAGTCGAGGTGGCGGATCGAGCCGGTCAGCGGCGCGGGGTGCGGGCGGTCCAGACGATGTCGGGCTCGCCCCGCGGGACCGGGATCTCGATCGTCCGCACGTCCGCGTAGCGGGCGCGGAGCCGGGCCTCGAAGGCCGAGGCCCGACCGGCGCTCCAGACGGCCAGGGTGCCGCCGGGGGCGAGCCGGTCGTCCACAGCGGACAGTCCGGATTCCCCGTACAGGGACGCGTTGTCCACTGTGACCGTCCACTCCGGACCGTTGTCGACGTCCAGGCAGATGGCGTCGTACTCCCCCGGCGTCCGCAGCACCGCGGCCAGGTCGTCGACCAGCACGGTCACCCGCGGGTCGTCCAGGGCCGCGGTGCCGAGGTGCTCCCGGTTCCAGCGGACCACCGCCGGCTCGATCTCGACCACGGTCACCGCGGCCGGCGCCAGCTCCAGCGCGGCCGCCAGCGAGAAGCCGACCCCGAGCCCGCCGATCAGCACCCGGGCTCCCGGCCCGCGCACCGCCGCCCGGACCAGCGCCCGCTCCGAGTCCCCGTTGCGGGTGTCCATGAGGAACATCCCGTTGCTGACGATCTCGTGGTGCTCGCCGTCGCGCCGCAGCACCAGCTCCCCGCGCGGCGTCTGCAGCCGCTCCACCGTGACGGAGACCACGCCGCGAGCCTAGGCCAGCCGTGCCACCCTGAGCTGAGCTGGCTGACCGGCGAGACGACCAAGAAACCAGCTGAGACCCGGGGACCGCGACGGAGCGGCCTCGAGGAGGGATGATGCACGATGACGTCACCGAGCGAACCCACCCTGTACGGCGGCCCCGCCGGCAGCCGGGTGCGGACCCACCACCTGGCCGACGCCAAGCGGCGCGGCGAGAAGTGGCCGATGCTCACCGCGTACGAGCAGTACGCGGCGGAGATCTTCGACCGGGCCGGCGTGCCGGTGCTGCTGGTCGGCGACTCGGCCGCCAACAACGTCTACGGCTACGAGTCGACCCTGCGGGTGTCGGTCGAGGAGCTGCTGCCGCTGGCCCGGGCCGTGGTCCGGTCCACCAGCCGGGCCCTGATCGTGGCCGACCTGCCCTTCGGGTCGTACGAGTCCGGGCCGGAGCGGGCGGTGGAGACGGCGGTCCGGTTCATGAAGGACAGCGGCGCCCACGCGGTCAAGCTGGAGGGCGGCGCCCGGATGGCGCCGCAGGTGGCGGCGATCGTCGGGGCCGGGATCCCGGTCATGGCGCACATCGGCTTCACCCCGCAGAAGGAGCACGCGCTGGGCGGCTACCGCGTGCAGGGACGCGGGGACGCGGCCGACGACGTGTTCGCCGACGCGGTGGCGCTGCAGGCTGCGGGCGCGTTCGCGGTGGTGCTGGAGATGGTGCCGGCCGACACGGCCAAGCGGATCACCGGCGAGCTGACCATCCCGACCATCGGCATCGGCGCCGGGCCGGACTGCGACGCCCAGGTGCTGGTCTGGCAGGACATGGCCGGGCTGCGGGAGGGGCGGCTCCCCCGCTTCGTGAAGAAGTACGCCGACCTGCGGGGCGAGCTGCAGGGCGCGGTCGCCGCCTTCGCCGACGAGGTCCGGACCGGGGTCTACCCCGGCCCGGAGCACTCCTACAGCTGAGGCCCGGTGCCGGCCGGCCCCGGGCCGGCCGGCCCGGACACCGGCCAGCACACCTCGGTCTCGTGGTTGAGCAGGTCGTCCTCGTCGCCGAGGGGCAGGTAGTGCTCCCGGATCGGCCCGCCGACCCCGATCGCCCGCTCGGCCACCCACAACCCGAGTGCGCCGTAGGTCTGGTCGAGGTCGCTGAACGGCCCCCGGTGCCGCGCCACCGCGAGCTCGGCCGCGGGCGCGTCCCAGCGGCGCACCCGGCCGCCGGCCGGCTCGGGACCGGCCGCCGGCACGAAGGCCACCAGCTCGGCCTCTTCGGTGGTGAAGTAGTCCTCCGGGAACAGGGCGCCGTCGGGGCCGGTGCGCCGCGCCCCGGCCCGGCGGACCGCCTGGTGCAGCTCCGTGAAGGCGGCCATCCACCACGCCACCACGTCGGCCGAGGTCACCCGCTCGGTGATCGCGTACGCGGGGGTGAGCGGCTCCTGCCGGTGCCGGACGACCAGCGGCACCGGCGTGGCGCCCAGCAGGGTCCGCAACGACGCCACGGTGTCCTGGGTCTGCTGCAGCTGCGCCTCCATCCGTTCCAGGTGGGCGATGATCGTGTCGTTGCGGGCGGCGGTGTCCGGAGCCCGCAGGATCGTCGCCACCTCGTCCAGCGGCATGCCGAGGTCCCGGAAGCGGCGGATGAGCTGCGCGGTCGCGACCTGGCTGGGCCGGTAGAACCGGTAGTTGGTGACCGGGTCGACCGACGCCGGCTCCAGCAGCCCGACGTCGTGGTAGTGCCGGAGCGCCTTGACGCTCAGGTACGTCATCCGGGCGAAGTCTCCGATGCTGAGCAGGACGGCCATGCCGGCACTCTCCCCTCTCCCCCTACCGGAGGGTCAAGCCGCTTGACCCTCCGGTAGGGGGAGGCCCGACAACAGCGGCATGACCGATCTCGTCACCGCATCCCGGCCCGGCGCCACCGCCGGACCGCCGGCCGTTCCGCGGCTCGCCCTGCCGGTCCTGCTGGCCGGCACCTTCCTCGTCGTCCTGGACTTCTTCATCGTCAACGTCGCGCTGCCCTCGCTGCAGCGCGACCTGCACGCCGGCGCCGACACGCTGGAGTGGGTGGTCGCCGGCTACGGCCTCACCTTCGCCGCGCTGCTGCTGGGCGCCGGCCGACTCGGCGACCGGTTCGGCCGGCGGCGGGTGTACGCGCTGGGCATCGCCCTGTTCACCGCGACCTCGGCCGCCTGCGGGCTGGCGACCTCGGGCGCCGTCCTGGTCGCCGCCCGGCTGGCCCAGGGCGCCGCCGGTGCCCTCATCGGCCCGTCCGTGCTGGCCATCATCGGCGCCCTCTACACCGGTCCGGCCCGGGCCCGGGCCGTCGGGACCTACTCGACCGTCATGGGGCTGGCCGCCGTGAGCGGCCAGCTGATCGGGGGCGTGCTCCTGCGCCTCGACGTCGCCGGGTTGGGCTGGCGAGCGGTCTTCCTGCTCAACGTCCCGATCGGGGTGGTGGTCGTGGCCCTCGTGCCGCGGTGCGTGCCGCCGTCCCGGGCCGCCCGTCCCGGCCGGCTCGACCTGGCCGGCCTGGCGCTCGCGGCCGTGGCCCTCACCGCCCTGGTCCTGCCGCTGCTGCAGGGCCGCTCGGCCGGCTGGCCGCCGTGGACGCTGCTCAGCCTGGCGGCCGCGCCGGTGCTGCTGGTCGCCTTCCTGCGGCGGCAGCGGTCCCTGGTGCGCGCCGGGGCCGACCCGCTGCTGGACCCCCGGCTGTTCCGGTCCCGCGCGTTCAGCGTCGGGCTGCTGGCGCAGCTGGTGCTGTGGGCCGGGCAGGCGTCGTACTTCCTGGTCCTCGCGCTCTACCTGCAGAACGGGCGCGGGCTGGACCCGCTGCGGTCCGGGCTGGTCTTCACCGTGCTGGCGGTGGCCTACCTGGCGGCATCGGCGCAGGCCCCGAAGCTCGCGGCCCGGTACGGACGGCGGGTGGTGATCGCGGGAGCGGCGGTCTTCGCCGCCGGGCACCTGGCCGCGCTCGTCGCCGTGCGGCAGGCGGGTCCGGTGCCGGCCCTCGTCCCCGGCCTGCTGCTGACCGGGGCGGGCATGGGCCTGTGCCTGACCGCGCTGATGGCCACGGTGCTGGCCAGCGCCGACGCCCAACAGGCCGGAGCCGTGTCCGGGCTGCTGGCCACGGTCCAGCAGGTGGGAAACGCGATCGGGGTCGCGGTCATCGGGATCGTGTTCTTCGGCGCCCTGGACGGCGGCTACCCGCACGCCTTCGGGCTGAGCCTGGGCCTGCTGGCCGGGCTGCTGGCCGCCCTGGCAGTGCTCAGCCTGGGCCTGCCGCCGGGACCGCGCCCGGCCCGGCGGGCGGGCTGATCATTCCCCCGGCCCGCCGGGAATGAGCCGGTCAGGGGACGAGATGCAGCCGGGCCCGCTCCGGAGTGCTCTCGCCGCCGCCGGCCAGCGCGACCGGCAGCAGCCGGAACAGGTGCCGGCTCAGCTCATCGACCGACAGGCCGAGGTGCGCGGCCAGCGCGGCCGGGTCGGCCGCGGCCAGCACCTTGGCCAGCAGCTGGGACACCTCCGGGGCGGCGCCGCCCGGCTCGGCCGTGCGGTAGCCGTCCCGGGACAGCGCCACGCAGGCGGTCCGGTAGTTCCAGTCGGACAGCAGGTGCAGCTCGTGCAGCCGGTGGGTCATGGCCAGCGCCGACACCGACCAGCGCCGCTTGGCCAGCAGGATCTGCTCGACCGTGGCCTCCCGCAGGCCCTGGGCGATCACCGCCCGGCGCGGCATGAGGAACGCGGCCGCGAACCGGTTGGCCTCCGCCTCCCGGTCCCGCCCGTGCACCCGCTCCCGGCCGGCGTGCAGCAGCAGGTGTCCCAGCTCGTGGGCGCAGTCGAAGCGCTGCCGCTCGGCCGACCGGTCGGTGTTGAGGAAGACGAACGGCCGGTCGTCCCGGATCAGGGAGAACGCGTCGACCTCGCGGCAGTCGTCGGCGAGGGAGAAGACGCGCACACCGTGCGCCTCCAGCAGGTGTACCGCGTTGGGCAGCGGCCGCTCCCCCAGCGCCCACCGGCGGCGGACGATCTCGGCCGCGGTCTCCGGCTCGTGCTTCTCCAGCGTCGGCAGGTCCGGCGCCGGCAGCCGGAAGCGCTGCTCGACCCAGTCGGCGATCTCGATCGCGATCCGGCCGGCGGCGAGCGCGGCGTCCCGGCGGCCGGCCGTGGTCCGGCTCAGCTTCCGGAAGCTGACCACGTCCGGTGCCAGCAGGTCGACGTCGTCGGCGGTCAGGAAGGCCGGGGTGACGTCGAGCGCCGCGGCCAGCCGGGCGACCGTGGCCGGGGAGGGGGTGTGGTGCGCGTTCTCGTACGCCGACAGGGTCCGCAGCGGCACCCCGGACGCCCGGGACAGCGCGGTCAGCGTCATCGCCCGGCGGTGCCGGGCCAGCCGGAGCCGGGACGGGGTCACCGGGGCTCGACCGGGACGTCCAGGTCGGCGGGCTCCTCCCCGGGCTCCAGCTCGGCCCCGACCGGCAGCGGCGGCAGCGGGATCCGCTCGGCCCAGCCGACCACCACCCCCTCCCGCATCCCGGTCGGCGCGGACAGCTCGGCCACCACCTGACCCGGCTCCACCTTGACCAGCAGCACCCAGCACAGCGGCCGGCCGTCGACCGGCTGCGGCACCGGCAGCCCGATCGGGAACTCCTCCTGCACGAAGCCCTGGTTGACCGTCACCGCGGCCCGCATCAGCGGCCCCTTCGGGTGCGCGGTGCGGGCCTCGCCCCGCAGGTCGCCGACCGCGCCCGCGCCGGTGGACACGATCAGCGAGGTCAGCCCGTCCGGCGACACCGTGCGCTCCTGGCCGCCGGCGAAGTCGGCGGTCCAGTCGGCCGGCTCCAGCAGCAGCCGCAGCTCTTCGACCGTGTGCGAGACCAGGTCGGCACCCTGCGCGTTCCGCGGCGCGAGGTCGGTGCGGGTGGCCCGGGCCGCCACCCCGGCCCGGATCGCCCGGTGCAGCGTCTCGACGTCCAGGCCCAGCTCGGACAGCCGGTCGGGCTGGTCCAGCTCGAGCTGCCGCGCGTGGGTCATGCCGGGAATCCTCGCTCCACTGAGGCGGCAAAACGCGCAGGACACGCCGCCGGTACGGTTCCCTCGTGTCAGGACGAGCGGTGCTGGTGACGGGGGCCTCGCGGGGCGTGGGCCGGGCGGTGGCGGTGGCGTTCGCCGCAGCCGGGGACCGGGTGGCGGTGCACCACCGGGACTCGGCCGGCCTGGCCGTCGAGACGCTCGGGCTGATGGACGGCGACGGGCACGTGGTGGTGCAGGGCGACCTGGCCGACCCGGCCGCGGTGCAGTCGTTCGTGACCGACGCCGCCACCGGGCTGGGCGGGCTCGACGTGCTGGTCAACAACGCCGCCTGGATCGCGCCGCACCCGCTGGGCCAGGTCTCGTACGAGGAATGGCAGGCGGCGTGGCGGCGGACGATCGAGGTCAACCTGCTGGGCACGGCGAACGTGACGTTCTGCGCGCTGCCGTTCCTGCGCCGGTCCGAAGCCGGGCGGATCGTCAACGTGTCCTCCCGGGGGGCGTTCCGGGGCGAGCCGGAGCAGCCGGCGTACGGGGCCTCGAAGGCGGGGCTGAACGCGCTGGGCCAGTCGCTGGCGCTGGCCCTTGGTGGCGACGGGATCGCGGTGTCCACGGTGGCGCCCGGGTTCGTGGAGACCGACATGGGCAACGAGTGGCTGAAGTCGCCGCGGGGGCCGGAGATCCGGGCCCAGTCGCCGTTCGACCGGGTGGCGCGGACGGACGAGGTGGCGGCGGCGGTGCTCTACCTGGCCTCGGCCGAGGCGGAGTGGGCGTCCGGGGCGATCCTCGACCTCAACGGGGCGTCCTACCTGCGCACCTGAGCCTGCGCGGGTCAGCGTCCCGTGGACTCGTCCGGGACGGTGACGGCGGCCGGGGTGGGCGCGCCGAAGAGGGTCGCGACCACGTCGCTGGTCGCGTGCACGCCCGGGGCGATCCCGGACCCGGGCGGCAGGTCGTCCATGACCGCGACCACGTAGCGCTCGCCGGCGCCGGCGAAGCCGACCGAGCTGGTGCACCAATGCTTCGTGCCGCCGTCGGACTCGATCGACCAGCCGTCCTTGGCCCCGGGCCGCTGGGCCGGGCCGGCCGCCCACACGCCCCAGTGCTGGATCGGGCCGGTGGTCCGCATCGCGGTCACCAGGTAGGCCCGGTCGGCCGGGTCGGTCCTGGTCAGCACGTACGTCATGAGCCGGCGGAGGTCCTCGGCCGAGAGCTTGACGAACCCCCAGCGCTGCGGGAAGCCGGGCACGAAGCGGGCGCCGGTCATGCCGTAGCGGTCGCGGAAGCGGGGCAGCAGGGACGCGCCGCCGTACCGGTCCCAGAGGGCGTCCGCGGCGTCGTCGTCGGACACGGCCAGCATGGCGGCCAGCTGCCGCCGGGCGATCGGGTCCAGGGTGATCTCGCCGGCCCGGGCCCGCTCCAGCAGGCTGGCGGCGATGGCCAGCTTCGGGGTGGAGCTGGCCCACATCGTGTGGGACGCGGTGCCGGCCTCCCAGACCGCGCCGGTACGGCGGTCGAGCACGGTCACGCCGAGCTTCCCGGGTCCGGTGCCGGCGACCTTCGCCGCGGCGGCCAGCCGCTGCCGGAACGCGCAGCCCCACGGGCCGCAGTCCGCGGCCGGCTTCGGCGTGGTCGGCGCCACGCTCCCGGCCGGCGCGGGCGCGGCGACGCTGCCGGCCGGCTCCGACGCCAGCGGCGACGGGCTGGGCGCCGCCACCAGCCGGTGGTCCTCGCCGCCCCGGGACAGCAGCGCCCCGCCGATCACGCCCAGCACCAGCAGCACCGCCAGCGCCGCCGCCAGCAGCGGGCCGCGCCGGGACCGGTCGGGGGTGGCGTGCACGGCCGGGGACGCTACCCGCTGGCCCGCACCCCGCCCGGCACCGTGCTGCGGAGCTGGCGTTCCAGCAGGTCGCGGGCCTCCAGCAGGGACGGCCCGTACCAGGTCAGGTGGCGGCCGCTGACCAGCGCGACGTCCAGCCCGGGGAACTCCTCGGGCCCGTCCGTGGCGGAGAACGCGTACGGCTCGTCCGGCAGCACGACCAGGTCGGCGCCGGCCCGGATCTGCTCGACCGTCACCCGCGGGTAGCGCTCGGCCGACCCGGCGAAGGCGTTGGCCACGCCCAGCTGGCGCAGCACGTCCCCGGCGAACGTGCCGGCGCCGACCACCATCCACGGCCGCCGCCAGATCGGCACCGCGGCCGTGCGCACCGGCGGCGAGCCGTCGTACGTCGAGGACCAGGCCCGGCGGGCCTCGTCCAGCCAGGCCGGGGTGGCGGTCAGCCCGCACGCGCCCAGCATCCGGCGCAGGCTGGTGAACGCCCCCGCCAGCGTGGTCGGCGCGGTCACCCACACCGGGATGCCGGCCGCGCGCAGCGCCTCGACGTCCTCCAGCCGGTTCTCCTCGGCGTTGGCCAGGACCAGGTCGGGCCGCAGGGCGCGGACCCGGTCCAGGTCCGGGTACTTCGAGCCGCCGACCCGGGGGACGTCCAGGCCGGCCGGGTGGGTGCAGTAGTCGGTGGCCCCGGCCAGCAGGCCGGGCACGCTGGCGGCGACGGACTCGGTCAGCGACGGCACCAGCGACACGACCCGGCGCGGCGGGCCGGGCAGCGTGACCCGGGTGCCCAGGTCGTCGACGTCCGGGTCCAGCGGCGGGGTCGCCGTCGGGATCACCGACGCGCTCGCCGCCGGCGGCACCACCGCGTCCGGCGGCACGTAACTGGCCGGGCGGGCGTCCTCAGACATCGGTGATCCGCACGCCGGAGTGCGCCTTGTAGCGGCGGTTGATGGCGATGAGGTTGGCGGTGAACGCCTCGACCTGGCCGGCGTTGCGCAGCCGCCCGCCGTACACGCCGCGGACGCCGGGGATGGTCTCGGCCAGCGCCTGCACGATGTCGGTGGCCTCCCGGTCCTCGCCCTCGCCGAGGACCAGCACGTCCAGCTCCACCTCCGGCACCGACAGGTCGTTGAGCAGCGGCGCGCTGACGTGGTGGAAGGCGGCCGTCACCCGGCTGTGCGGCAGCAGCGCGGCCGCCTGCTGGGCCGCCGACCCCTCGGTCACCTCCAACGCGAACGCGCCGTGCTTGTCGAAGCCGAGCGGGTTGACCGCGTCGACCACGATCTTGCCGGCCAGCAGGTCGGCCAGCCCGCCCAGCAGCTCGGCGTGCCCCTCGTACGGGACCGCGACCACGACCAGGTCGGCCCGCCGGGCGGTCTCGGCGTTGTCGGTCCCGCTGACCGTCCCGTGCGGCACGTCGGCCAGCACCTCGGCCGCGATCCGGGCCCCCCGGTCGGCGTCCCGGGAGCCGACGACCACGGCCAGCCCGGCCGCTGTGAACCGGCGGGCCAGCCCGCCGCCCAGCGGTCCGGTGCCGCCGAGCACGCCGACGGTGAGCTCCTTGACGTCCGGCACTGTGTCCCCCTGCGTCGATGATCGGCCGGATCGAACCTACGCGACCGGCGCCCGGGTGAACCGCACCAGCCGCTTGTCCTGGTCGGCCACCTCCAGCCGGGCGGTGATCGTCTCCCCCACCGGCAGGGCGGCCCCGGCGCAGCCGGCCCGCACGGCCGGCTCGGCCAGCACGATGGTGCCCTTGTCCTTGCCCGCGTCCACCACCACGGCCGGGAAGTCGCGGCCCTCCTGCCCGGCCAGCAGCCAGGCCTCGGTCGCGTCGACCACGGCCCGCTCCAGCGACCCGGCCAGCCGGCCCCCGCCGGTCATCAGCGCGGGCAGCTCCGGCAGCGCGGCCCGGGCCCAGTCCGGCACCGGCGCCCCGGCCGCCAGCGCCAAGCACACCTCGCTGCCGAAGCGGTCCACCAGCCGCCGGATCGGCGCGGTGACGTGCGCGTACGGCAGGCCCACGGCGTGGTGCAGCGGGTCGGCCGGCGGCGTCCCGTCGAAGGGCGTGTACGCCGCGCCGCGCAGCAGCACCGCCGCGTGCTCCAGGAACGCGGCCTGGCCCGAGGTGGCCCCGTCCAGCGCGGAGATCACGTCGCCGGGCTCGGCGCCGTCCGGCCAGGCCACGCCCAGGGCCGGGGCCAGCCGCCGCAGCGCGGCCACGTCCTCCGGGCGCGGCGCGGGCAGCGTGCGCAGCAGGCCGAGCCCGCCGTCGAGCATCAGCCGGGCCGCGCAGGCACCGGTGAGCAGGGAGATCTGTGCGTTCCAGCGCTCGACCGGCAGCTGCCGGCGGAACTCCACCGTCCAGCCGCCGCCGGCCGCCGGCACCACCTCCTGCTCCGGCACGTCGAGCTCGGTCGCGTGCCGGGCCGCGGCCAGCGCCAGCCGCAGCTCCCCCACCGCGGCCAGCGCCGCCACCGGCTCGGGGGCCGTGCCGGCGTCGACCGCGGCCTGCAGCCCCGGGTAGTCGAACTGCGCCCGGCTGCGGACCAGCGCCCGCCGGACGTCGACGGCCGTGACCTCCCCGGCCGGGTCCAGGTCGATCCGCCACACCACCGCCGGCCGGACCTGGTCCGGCAGCAGGCTGGCCGCACCCTCGCCCAGCACCGGCGGGTGCAGCGGGGTGCGCAGGTCGGGGCTGTAGAGGGTCTGCGTCCGGCGCCGGGCCTCGGCGTCGACGGCCCCGCCGGGCCGGACGAACGCGGCCACGTCGGCGATCGCGTAGCTGACCCGGAAGCCGCCGGCCGGCCGGGCGGCCAGGTGCAGCGCCTGGTCCAGGTCGCGGCTGCCGACCGGGTCCACGGTCACGAAGGGGATGCTCGTCGCGTCCTCGGCCGGCAGCACCGGCCCGGCCGCGGCCGCGGCCGCCTCGGCCAGCACGTCGGCCGGGAACGCGTCCGGCACCTCCAGCTCGGCCCGGACGGAGTCGAACCGCAGCGGCGCCCTCACCGTCAACCGCCGCGTCGGCACGGCGCCCCCCTCTCACTCCGTCCGGAACCAGCCCAGGAACTGCCGGGCCACCTCCGGATCCCCGGTGACCGAGAGGCTGTCGATCGGACGCCGACCGTACAGCGCCAGGACCAGGTCGCTCGCGCTGCCGCCGAGCGCGGCGTTGCCGGTCGCCGGGCCGCGCTCGACCGTGCCGCCGGACGCGGTGAGGACGACGCGCCGGCCGCCGCCGGGGACGTCGGACGCGGTCAGCCCGACGGTGGCCGGCGGGTGTGGCCACGGTCCGTTGGTGGGCACCTCGACGGTGAGGAACTCGTCGACCCCGTCGGCGGCCAGCTCGGCCGGCTCCAGCGGCCCGGCCCGGCCGACGGTGTCCTCGGCGTCCCAGGCGTGCACGCCGGCCTCCTGCACCTGGTGCCGGGCGACCCGGCCGGCCGTCGTCGGTCCCCACCAGGACCAGACCGGCCGGTCCGGGCCGGCGTCGCGCAGCGCCGCCAGCAGCGCGCCGGTCGAGCGCTCCGACCAGTCCAGCAGGTCGCCGGCGGGCCGGCGCTCCGGCACGTCGCCGTCGTCCGGCGGCCCCGCGGGCTTGCCCGCGACCACCACCTGGGCCCAGAACCGCTGCACCTCGCCGAGGTGGGCGACGAGGTCGCGGCCGGTCCAGTCCGGGCAGCCCGGCACCCGTTCGTCGAGCGCGCCGGCCAGCGCGGAGCGGAGGGCGGCGCTGCGGTGGTCGACCAGCTCCAGCAGGCGGTCGAACTCGAGGTCGGTCATGGCGGGGTTGTATCCCAGGGCTCCGACAATTTCTGGTCGGCCGGCACAGACGTTCCTGGCATGCTGATGCGCGTGGAACCGGAGGACCTCGCCCACCTGCGCCGGGCCCGCGACGTGATGGACCGGGAGTACGCGCAGCCCTTGGACGTCCCGGCCCTGGCCCGGGTGGCGCTGATGTCGCCGTCGCACTTCTCCCGCCAGTTCCACAAGGCGTACGGGGAGAGTCCGTACAGCTACCTGATGACCCGGCGGATCGAGCGGGCCAAGGCGCTGCTGCGGCGCGGGGACCTGTCGGTCACCGAGGTCTGCATGACCGTGGGCTGCACGTCGCTGGGCTCGTTCAGCTCCCGCTTCACCGAGCTGGTGGGCGAGAGCCCGAGCGCATACCGGGCCCGCGACCACCGGGCCCTGGCCCGGGTCCCGGCCTGCTTCGCGATGCGGCTGGGGCGGCCGATCCGGCAGCGAGCAGATTTGGAGAAGCGCCCGTGAGCGGTGGCACGGCAGGCTTCTGCCCATGACGAACCTCACCGTGAGCCACTGCTTCCTGACCGTCCACGACCAGGACGCCGCCCTGGCCTTCTACACCGGCGTGGTCGGGCTGGAGAAGCGCAACGACGTCTCTCTCGGCGACGGCATGCGCTGGCTGACCGTCGGCGCGCCCGACCAGGCCCTGGAGATCGGCCTGCTCCCGCCGGGAGCGCCGTTCAGCCCGCCGGAGGACGTGCGGGCGGCGCTGGAGATCACCGCCAAGGGCCTAACCCCCGGCGTCATCTTCGTGACCCCGGACGTGGAAGCGACGTTCGAGGACCTGCGGTCGAAGGGCGCCGAGGTCATCCAGGAGCCGATCGACCAGCCGTACGGGCGGGACTGCGCGTTCCGCGACCCGTCCGGCAACCACCAGCGCTTCACCCAGCTGCCCAAGGGCTGACCGGCCGGCTCACCGCTCGCCGCGGTCCAGCGGGTTGGCCGCGATCCGGGCGGCCAGGCCGGACCGCATCGCCGCCGCGGCCGAGCTGTCCGGCTTGCGCTCGGCCTGGTCGGCGAAGCAGGCGGTGAACCGCTCGGCCAGGTCGAGCCGGGGCCACGCCGCCAGCACGTCGGCCCGCAGCTCCGCCGGCCACTCGTCCAGCCGCCGGCCCGAGATGTCCAGGCTGGTGGCCCGCTCCAGCAGGTGACCCTCCGGGTCCTCGGCCGGGTCGGCGTCGTCGACCATGTGCCGGACGACCACCTGGCCCAGCCGCTCCCGCCGGGCCGGCGGCCAGCCCGCGCCCGCGCCGAACACCCAGGCCAGGTGGCCGCCGGCGACCTCGAAGGGCAGCCGGTGGTTGTCGAACGGCTCCTCCAGGCCGAGATCGTGCAGCAGCGCGGCGACGTGCAGCAGCTCCGGGTCGTACCCGACCCCGGTCAGCCGCCCGTACGCGGCGGCCCAGCAGCCCGACCGGATCGCATGGTTGGCCAGCGCGGGCGAGGCGTACCGGTGCAGGACCTCGGTGGCGGCCCGGGTCGCGGCGGTGTCGGGGATCGGCAGGTCGTCCAGTCTCACCGGCCGATTCTCCCTAGTATCAGCGCGGCGCCGGGCCTCGGGGGTCCGGTCGGGACACGACGAGGTGGATCGATGGCGGTCAACGCCAACATGGACTCCCTGCTCGACAAGGCCTACGAGAGCGACTCGCTCGAGCAGGTGCTCAAGGCTCCGGTCAGCGCGCTGTCCGGGGTCAGCGACAGCGACGCCGAGGCGCTGAAGTCGGCGTTCAACGTCAAGACGGTGCACGACCTGGGCCGCAACAAGTACTTCAAGGCGGCGGCGGCGCTGGTCGCGCTCAGCGAGGCCGGCGCGAAGTAGTCGCTCTCCCGGGGTCCGCACGGCGCGGACCCCGGGACCGGCTCAGAACGGGCGCCGCGGCCAGCGCGGTTCGGCCACCTGGCCGCTGGAGCTGAGCTCCTCGTCGCGGTCGTCGCCAGCCCCCGACTCATGCACACAGCGTAGCGGGCTACAACTCCTCAGCGAGCCGATCCAGGCGCCGACGGGCGGCGGCCCGCTCAGCCGCCGTACTCAGCTCCGACACCGGCGACTCCGGCGGCTCGACCCGCGGGACCAGGTCGTCCAGGTCCTCCCCATCCGGCGGCTCCTCATACTCGACGCGGCGTTCTGGTCGCATGCTTGACAGCCACCCTCCGCACCCCACCCAGTGACAAGACTGCACCCAAGACTTCCCTCCATCCACCCACCCAACCCCCAACCGGGCACCCAAGAGAGGTGAGTCGTGTGGAGGACCCGACCGGCGACGTAGTCCTGCGGCTGTCCCGGGCGCAGTTCGAGCTGATCCGCGAGGCCGTGGACGAGTACATCTACGAGCTGGACCACAGCACGGTCCCGCCCAGCGCTCGCGAGATCGGCCCCAAAGGGTCGCCGCGTCGCCGCTGGGCCAACGCCAAGTTGGCCGCGCTACGCCCGTTGTACGAGTGGCTCGAGACGCTGTGAGCTGCAGTCCGCGCCGAGCAGTCGGCCATGGACACGCTGGGTGGGGCGGACGAGTCGGGCTGTACGCCGGGAAACGTGGGGGCGTCGCCGGCTCCCAAGGTGAGGCCCGGCACCTGGCCGCTGACCTGCGGGAGCTGGGCTCGCTCGCTCGCGCTGGTTCTCGCCTGGCTGGGAGCTGCTGCGGACAATCCGCGGACAGCGAGCCGCGCTCTCAGACCGGGCGGCACCCGGTCCGAGGGCATGCCCTCACAGCTGCGGGGCCTTTCGACGCCGGACGGCTGTCAAGGGCGCCCGGGCTCCCGACGGGACCCTAGGCTCGGTCTCGCCCCTGACAGACGGCCGGCGGCGGTAAGGACGATCGGCAGATGGGAGGGCCTGCCCGGAGGTGAGACGCGTGGAGGACCCGACCGACGCCGTAGTCGTGCGGCTGTCGCGCGACCAGGCGCAGCTGCTCCTCGCTTACGCCCGGAGCGCGCCGTGGCCGCGATGCGGCGGCCGCTGCGGGCCGTCAAGCCCGCGTTCAAGGCATACAGAAATTCTCACATGTACAACCGGGACCCGTACGAAACGGCCGGGGCACTGCCAATTCCCGGGATCAACTGGTTCAATCGTGCGGTGCCGAGCGCCAGCAGGATGGCGAAACCTGTTGCCCGCCTCGGCTTTCTCGATGCGCTCCGCGGGATCGCGGTGCTGCTGGTGCTGCTCCAGCACGTCGGCGAGCTGACGTGGTCGGCGATCCCGGCGATCAGCCGGGATGTGGTGGACATCGGCCAGCTGGGCGTGATGATCTTTTTCTGTTGCAGCGGGTTCATCATCCCGGTCAGCCTGGAGCGTACGGGGCGACTGGGCTCGTTCTGGACCAGGAGGTTCTTCCGGCTCTTCCCGCTGTACTGGTTCAGCCTGATCCTCGCATTCGCCTTCGCCCGCTGGCTCGACATGCCGTCGGCGGCGGTCACCCCCGCCGACTGGCTCGCCAACGTGACCATGCTTCAGCATTTCCTCGGCCGGCCGGACGCGCTGGGGCTGTACTGGTCGCTGGCCTGGGAAATGGCTTTCTACCTGTTGATCTCGCTGCTCTTCCTGTTCCGTCTGCACCGCAATCCGGTGCTGCTCAGCGCGGTGATCAACGCGGGGCTGGTCGCGGCCGTGCTGGCGTGGTCCCTGACGATGCCCGGCCGGCACTTCCCGGTCGGTCTGTTCAGCATCGCGCTGATGTTCACGGGCTACGCGGCGCACGAGTGGTTCGCGGGACTGGTGCGCACGTCGACGATGATCCTGACCGGCTGCTCCACCGTGCTCACCGGGATCGTGGTCCTGGTGACGACCTCGGCGTCGGGACTGCTCACCGACCCGACGGGCGTGGCCCGCCGTGCGCACCCGCTCGGCACGGCCTGGCTGGGCGCACTCCTCGTCTTCGCCTCGGTCGTGGTCGTCGCCCGGGAGGGGCGACAGTTCCCGGCGTGGCTCCGCCGGTGGGGCACCATCAGCTACTCCGTCTACCTCATGCAGGCACTGGTCATCGCCGCCCTCGATCCGACAGGGGCGCCGCCGTGGCTCGACGCGGTGCTCTGGACAGCCGGCACGGTGCTGGTCAGCGAGCTGACCTACCGGTTCATCGAGACTCCGGGCATCGCCGTGGGCCGTCGGATCAGCCGGCGGCGCCGGCCCGCCGGTGCCGCTGCCGCGCCGTCGATGGACACCGCGTTGCGCCCGACCCGGTAGCGGGCCAGCTTCTCGACGCCCTTCTTCGCGTCGTCCAGGTCCAGCACATCCCGCTCGGCGTCCAGGCTCATCCGCGGCACCGCGTACCCGCAGCTGTCCGCGACCCGGGTCACCGCCACCCGGACCACCGACCGGCCGGCCGGTGCACGTGACGACTGCGGTCCGACCCAACCGGGAGGCGTCGCATTCGCGGTGTCCTAAGCGCAGCCGTATTTCTATTGCCAAGACAGGCAGGCGAACTTTCATTGCCTTATTCGCTTCGTCGGGCACGGGTCTATTATTCGGCGGAGTGTTGCTGGGACTAGAACTCGGCTTTTGCGAGCGATAGGCTGACCCGGTCCGCCAGAACTTTCTCCATCTAGCCTCAGTTGCTGTTGACGAAGACAGGCGGCGGACTAGTGGCGTGTCTCTGACGTGGTCTGTGTGTTGCGGTTCTTCGGTGGGGTGGCCTTGGCGAGGATGGTGTCGGCGTCTTTGGTCCAGGGTGAAGGGTTGGCAGCGGTCGTTCCAGGCGTCGATGTAGACGCCGATGGCGGCTTCGAGGTCGGCGACCGAGGTGAAGGT
>DATDKW010000315.1:0-2017 GCA_036519715.1 Mycobacteriales bacterium | reverse complement strand
ATTACATCAACCGTGCCGATGCGGTCCTGAAGGACTAGCACGGGTCCGAGCCCAGGTAGTCATTGGGGGCGCTCACAACGGCGGTTGTGGCCGGGCTCATCTTCACGGCAGACGCACTCTTCTCGGCAGAAGAGTGCGTTCTACGGCCCTTGTGTGTCGTCAGCGCGGTCGGCGCTCCATGACCCGACTTGGGCCAGGGTTCGGTGATTCGGGTGCCGGCAGGTGTGTGACCTGTGGGTTCGTGTGGGGAGGCACGCACTAAGCGGGTGGTTCTATGCTGCCGGGCCGTGGCGTACGTCCGGACGGTGAGGACGGCGTCGGGGGCGCGGGCGGTGCAGATCGTGCACTCGCAGCATCGGGGATCGCGCGAGATCGAGCACATCGGTTCGGCGCACACGGACGCGGACGTGGAGCTGCTGAAGGCGGTGGCGCGGCAGCGGCTTGCTGCCGGGCAGGGCGAGCTGGAGTTGGGCCTGCCGGGCAGTCCGGCCAACGGTGGGGCTGCGCTGCCGATCACCTCCTCGCGGATGGGGCACCTGCTGGACGCGCTGGCCCGCGGCTACGACGTGCTCGGGTTCGCCGCCGTGACCGGGCGGGACGAGGTGTTCCAGGCGCTGGTACTCGCGCGGATCATCGAGCCGACCAGCAAGCTGGACAGCCTGCGGGTGCTGGAGGAAGCCGGCCTGGCCCCGCCGTCCTATCGGACGGTCAAACGCCGTCTACGCCTCTACGCCGGCGCGGAGGAGACCGGCGCGGAGGAGACCGGCGCGGAGCAGACCGCCCAGCCCGTCCTCGCCGATCCTGCCGGTGGCCGGTGGCGGGCGCGACTGGCACGGGCCTGCGTGGAGCACGCCAAGCTCGGTCCGGCGACGCTGCTGCTCTACGACGTGACCACGTTGTACTTCGAGACCGACACCGGCGACGGGTTCCGCGAGCCGGGGTTCAGCAAGGAGCGGCGGTTGGAGCCGCAGATCACCGTCGGTCTGCTCACCGACGCCGCGGGGTTCCCGCTGATGGTGCACGCGTTCGAGGGCAACCGGGCCGAGACCGCCACCATGCTGCCAGTGCTGACCGCGTTCCTGCGCGAACACGACCTGTCGCAGGTGACGGTGGTGGCCGATGCGGGCATGCTCAGCGAGGCGAACAAACGCGCGATCGAGGCGGCCGGGCTGTCATTCATCCTCGGTGCCCGCCTTCCCGACGTTCCCTACGTCGTCGCCGGATGGCGCACCGCCCACCCAGACCAGCAGATCCCCGACGGGCAGGTCTTCATCCAGCCCTGGCCGGCCGGCCCGGCCGACAAGCGGCGTGACCACACGTTCATCTACCAGTACCGCACCGACCGCGCCCGGCGCACCCTGCGCGGGATCGACCAGCAGATCACCAAGGCCGAGAACGCCGTCGCCGGCAAGACCGCGATCAAGCGGAACCGGTACGTGCGCCTGACCGGCGCCACCAAGACGGTGAACCGGGCGCTGGAGGCCAAGAACCGCGCCCTGGCCGGGATCAAGGGCTACGTCACCAACCTGCCCAACCCCGACCCCGACCAGGTGATCGGCGCCTACGGCCGGCTGCTCAATATCGAGCGCAGCTTCCGGATGAGCAAGACCGACCTCGCCGCCCGGCCGATCTACCACCACACCCGCGAGTCGATCGAAGCCCACCTGACCATCGTGTTCGCCGCCCTCGCCGTGTCCCGTTGGATCGAGAAGGCCACCGGCTGGTCGGTCAAGAAGTTCGTCACCACCACCCGCCGCTACCGCACCATCACCATCCAAGCCGGCGACCACACCATCACCGCCGCCGACCCCGTCCCCGACGACCTACGCACCGCCCTCAACGCCATCCACGGCCCGCACTAAATGGCCCAAGTCGGGGCGACAACGGCGGGTCTCGGCCGGGCCGCGCGGGCTGGGGGTGTGCCGTCAGGTCGGGGGCGCCAGGGGCTCCACGGCGGGGGCCGCCGCGTCGGTGTCGTCGGCATCGGAGTACTTCCCTTCCGCGCGTGCCTTGATCC